>NZ_CP014841.1:3912500-4227172 GCF_001641285.1 Dyella thiooxydans | reverse complement strand
GGCGTGGGCGGTGCGCTCTTGCTGTCGCCGGCCGGCGGTTCCGGCGTCGTGGCCGCTTCGCGCCCGGCACTGGTATCGGCCCCATCCGCCGGGACATCCGCGGGGGCCGCCGCCGGGCCGGTATTCATATACAGCTCGCTCGCGCGGTAACGCTCGGTGAGGTACCGCAGCAGCACCAGGATCACCGAGGCGGCCGGCAGTGCCAGCAGCACGCCGAGGAAGCCGGCGAGGTACCCGCCGGCGAGCACCGCGAAAATCACCGCCACAGGATGCAGGCCGATCTTGTCGCCGACCAGTTTGGGCACCAGCACGTAGCCTTCCAGCAACTGGCCGATCGTGAACACGCCACATACCAGCAGCAGGTGGGTCCAGTCGCCGTACTGCACCAGCACCGCGATCACCGCGGCGCCGAAGCCGATGATGAAACCGAGGTACGGCACGAAACTCAGCAACCCGGCGACCATGCCGATCAGCGGCCCCACCGACAGGCCGACCACCGACAGGCCGGCACCATAGAACAGGCCGAGCGCCATCATCACCAGCAACTGGCCGCGCACGAAGGCACCGAGCACCTTGTCCGACTCGTGCGCCAGGCGGGCGACCGTCGGCTCGATCGAGCGCGGCAGCATCGCGTCGACCCAGGCCACCAGACGGTCCCAGTCGCGCAGCAGGTAGAACGCGACCACCGGGATCAGCACCAGGTTGGTCATCCACATGATCACGCCCACGCCCGAACGCGAGAGCTTGCCCAGCACGGTGCCGATCGAGCCGATGTGCTCCTTCACCGCGTCCACCAGGCGGCCGGTGTCGAACATGTGCGGATCCAGCCGCAGCTTCGCCTGCAGCCACGGCAGGGCGGTGTCGCGCACCCACTCGCCGTAGCGGGGCAGGTTCTGGATCAGGTTGTCGACCTGGCGGGAGATCAGCGGGATCAGCACCAGCAGCGCCCCCACCGTGAGCAGCAGCAGCACCACGAACACGATGGTCACCGCCAGCGTGCGGCCCATGCCGAACTTCTCCAGCCGATCGGCCAGCGGGTCGCCCAGGTAGGCGAGCATCGCGGCGATGGCGAACGGCATCAGCACCGGGGCCAGCAGGTAGACCAGGTAGCTGATGACCGCGACGATCGCCAGCAACTGCCAGCGACGGGAGTCCTGGGCCGTCATGTGTGTGCTCCCCCGGGGGTGGCGAGGCGGCGCAAGACCGGCCTCAATGCAGCCAGCGCATGCTGGCGTCCGCGCCGGCGTGGTTCGACGAGGCCTGCAGCAGGCGGCCACCGGCGGCGAGATTGGACGCCAGCGCACTCAGCGGCAGCGACGAGGACACCTCCAGCAGCACGCCATCATCCTTGGCTCCGAGCGTGGTCACGGTACGCACCGACGGATCGCCGCGCAGCACGTTGAGCAGTTGGGCGTAATCCATGGCCGAGGCCACGCCGTCGATCCACAGCTTGCCGTCGCTGGTACCGGAACCGATCACGTTGAGCTGCTTGCCGACCCGCGCGGCCATCGCCGCTCCGGCATCGGCAAACAGGCCGTCCTCGGTCGGGCCCTGGTCCTGCCAGCTCTGCGCGGCGCCCCCGGACACCAGGGTCCAGTCGACACCGCCCGGATGCAGCTTGCCGACCAGTATCAGGCCGGTCTTGTAGCGGGAAGTCAGCTGGGCCATCTCGGCCGGATCCACCGCAGCAACCCGGGACAGGTCCGGCGGCTGCGTCGGATCCGGATAGACCACGCCGTAGCCCTGTGCAGCGGCCGATCTGGCCAGCGCGTCGAGCGAATCACCGTCCAGCAGGCTGCCGTCGGTGCCCTGCACCAGCAACAGCACGGGTGGCTTCACCCCGGCGGCGGGTGCGCCCAACTGGCCGACCAGGTGGTTGATCGCACCGCGGTCGAACGTGATCTGCAACGCGATGCCGTCGCCGGAGCGCTGGTACTGGTACTGGCTGACCAGCCCGCTGGCCGACTTCAGCGCATCGTCGTAGCCGGACTTGCCGCGCAGGTCCTGCCCGCCGGCCACGCGGGCCAGCACCTGGGCCAGCGCACTGGAGAACGTGCTATCCCGCTGGGCCTCGCTGGTGTCGGTCACCGGCATGACGACCGTGTACGGGGAGGAAGTCGCCTGCTGCTGGGCGAGTGCCGGCCGCAACCCGGCCAGACCGAACAGGAACAGGATGCAGATCAGGCGGGACAGGCGCATGGGGAGGGTTTGAAATCCGTTCGAATCGTCCGGGAAGTCTGCCCAATCCGGCCCCCAGCGTCTATCATTGGGCGTTTATCGACGCGGGTCCCTGCCATGTCCGACGCCCTCACCTACCGCGCCGCCGGCGTGGATATCGACGCCGGCAATGCGCTGGTCGAACGCATCAAGCCGCTGGTCAAGCGCACTTCCCGTCCGGAAGTGATGGGCGGACTGGGCGGCTTCGGCGGCCTGTTCAACCTGGGCACCCGCTACAGGGAGCCGGTGCTGGTGTCCGGTACCGACGGCGTCGGCACCAAGCTGAAGCTGGCGCAGACCCTGGGCCGCCACGACACCATCGGCATCGACCTGGTCGGCATGTGCGTCAACGATGTGCTGGTGCAGGGTGCCGAGCCGCTGTTCTTCCTCGACTATTTCGCCACCGGCAAGCTGGACGTGGACACCGCCGCGGCCGTGGTCGGCGGCATTGCGAAGGGCTGCGAACTGGCCGGCTGCGCGCTGATCGGCGGCGAAACGGCCGAAATGCCAGACATGTATCCGCCGGGCGAATACGACCTGGCCGGCTTCACCGTCGGTGCAGTCGAGAAGGCCGAGCTGATGGACGGCAGCGCCATCGTCGCCGGCGACGTGGTGCTGGGCGTGGCTTCGTCCGGGCCGCATTCGAACGGCTATTCGCTGGTCCGCAAGATCCTCGAGCGCGCGGGCAACCCGCTGGACCTCGACCTGGGCGGCACCGCGCTGGCCGACGCGCTGATGGCGCCCACCACCATCTACGTCAAGCCGATGCTGGAACTGCTGCGGACCGCGCCGGTACACGGCATGGCGCACATCACCGGTGGCGGGCTGAAGGAAAACATCATCCGCGTGGTGCCAGAGGGCCTCGGCCTGGCGCTGGACGCCTCGACGATCGTGCTGCCGCCGGTATTCGACTGGCTGATGCGCGAGGGCAACGTGGCCCGCGAGGAGATGTGGCGCACCTTCAATTGCGGCGTGGGTTTCACCGTGATCCTGCCGCGCCAGGCCGTGCCCGCCGCCTCCGCCCTGCTCGACAGGCACGGACTGGCCTCGCGCGTGATCGGCGAAGTCGTGCCGGCGCAGGGCGACGAACGCGTGCACATCGGCTGATCCCACGAGCCGGCCAACCTCCGGCCCGCGGAGCAACTTCACCAACATGACGACACCCTTCCGTATTGCCGTGCTCGCCTCCGGGCGCGGCAGCAACCTTGCTGCCCTGCTGGCCGCCCGCGACCGTGGCGAACTGCCGGTGGAGTTCGTGCTGGTTGCCAGCGACAAGGCCGATGCCGGGGCGCTGGCCCTGGCGGGGGAGGCCGGGGTGCCGACCCTCGCTCTCTCGCCCCGCGACTACGCCGACCGCGCCAGCTTCGACCACGCCCTGTTCGAACGGGTCGCCGGGATGAAGCCGGACCTGCTGGTACTGGCGGGCTTCATGAGGATCATCGACGGCGCCGCACTGACGCCCTGGGCCGGACGGATGATCAACGTCCACCCGTCGCTGCTGCCGAAGTACCGCGGCCTGCATACCCATCGCCGTGCACTGGCCGCCGGCGACACGGAGCACGGCGCCAGCGTGCATTTCGTCACCGCCGAACTCGACGGCGGTCCGGTGATCGCGCAGGCGCGCATGCCGATCGAACCGGGCGACGACGAGCAGCGGCTGGCCGAACGGCTGCTGGCGCTGGAACACCGGCTGCTGCCCGCCGTGGTGGCGGACATCGCCGCCGGGCGCATCGCACTGCGCGACGGGCGCGTCTGTCTCGACGGCCAGGCGCTTGCAGCGCCGCTCAACTTGCGTGGCGGCACGCTCGCGCGCTGAACGCCAGCGCCCGGACACTCACCGTCGCAACCGAACGTTCAGGTGCGCCACTTAGACTCTGGCGCATGACTCCTGCCCGCTCCCCTATCGCGACGCGCTTCGCGCGTACCGCCCTCGCCGCCCTCGCGCTCGCCGCCGGCACCGCCGCCGCAGCCACCGCACCAAGGCCCTTCACCGCCACCTACCAGGTTCAGCAGGACGGCCAGACCATCGGCAAGGCCACCGTGACCCTGACAGCCGTGGGCAAGGACGAATACACGTACCGCAATCGCTCCCGGGGCACGGGTGGGCTGGCCGCGCTGATCGGCGCCAACACCGAGGAGACCACCCGGTTCCGCTGGCACGACGATGCTCCCGAGACGGTGACCTACGACTACGCGATGGACTCCTCGTTCAAGCGCAAGCACCGTCATCTGCAGGTCGACTGGGCCAGCAACCAGGTCACTGTGGACGAGGGCAAGGGGCCGATCCATTACGCCGGCACCGCGGGCATGGTCGACCGCAACACCCTGCCGCTGGCCCTGGGCCTGGCGCTGCGCGATGGCGACAAGCAGGTGGTGCTGCCGGTCGGCGTGAAGCAGCGCGTTGAAAAACAGCAGTATGCCGTGCAGGCCACCGAGCGGCTGGCGGTGCCAGCCGGAGAGTTTTCCGCCGAGCGGGTCACCCGCACCGATACGGACAAGCCGTTCGACGCCTGGTACGTGCCGGCGAAATTCCCGGTGCCGGTGAAGCTGGCCCAGGCCGATGGCGGCAACCTGACCCTGCTGCTGGAAAGCTTCCACTCGCCCTGAGGCGTGGCGAGACGAGAAAAAGGCCGGGGCATGCCCGGCCTTTTTCCTGCACAACCCGTTTCGTCAGTTGGGCAGGCGACGGATCCGCGCACCCAGCACACCGAGCTTCTCCTCGATGTTCTCGTAGCCGCGATCGATGTGGTACACGCGGTCCACCGTGGTATCGCCCTCGGCCACCAGTCCGGCCAGCACCAGGCAGGCCGAAGCACGCAGGTCGGTCGCCATGATCGGCGCGCCACTCATCTTGGGCACGCCCTGGATGATCGCCGCATTGCCTTCCAGCCGGATGTCCGCCCCCAGACGCTGCAGCTCGTGCGCGTGCATGAAGCGGTTCTCGAACACCGTCTCGGTGATCACGCCCACGCCCTCGGCCACGCAGTTGAGCGCGGTGAACTGAGCCTGCATGTCGGTGGGAAAAGCCGGGTACGGCGCGGTCACGATATTCACCGCCTTCGGGCGGCGACCACCCATGTCCAGCTCGATCCAGTCCTCACCGGTGCTGATGTGCGCGCCGGCTTCTTCCAGTTTCGACAGCACCGACTCCATCGTGCCGGCGCGGGCACCGCGGGCGCGCACCTTGCCGCCGGTCATCGCCGCACCGACCAGGAAGGTGCCGGTCTCGATGCGGTCGGGCAGCACTTCGTACTCGGCGCCGTGCAGGCGCTCGACGCCGTGGATCACCATGGTGGCGGTGCCGGCACCCTCGATCTGCGCCCCCATGGCGTTGAGGCAGTGGGCCAGGTCCACCACTTCCGGCTCCTGCGCCGCGTTCTCGATGATGGTGGTGCCGCTGGCCAGCGCCGCGGCCATCATCACGTTCTCGGTACCGGTGACGGTGACCATGTCCATCGCGATGCGGGCGCCCTTCAGCCGCTTGGCGCGCGCCTTGATGTAGCCGTTCTCGACGACGATGTCCGCCCCCAGCGCCTGCAGGCCGCGGATGTGCTGGTCGACCGGCCGCGAGCCGATCTGGCAGCCGCCCGGCAGCGACACCTCGGCCTGGCCGAAGCGCGCCACCAGCGGCCCCAGCACCAGGATCGACGCGCGCATGGTCTTCACCAGGTCGTACGGCGCGAAATAGCGGTCGGCCGGACGCGGGTCCACATGGATCTTCATGCGGTCGTCCAGCACCAGTTGCACCCCCATCTGGCCGAGCAGCTCCATCGTGGTGGTGACGTCGTGCAGATGCGGCACGTTGGAGATGGTCACCGGCTCGTCGGCGAGCAGGCAGGAGGCGAGGATCGGCAGTACGGCGTTCTTGGCGCCGGAGATACCGACCTCGCCCTGGAGCGGCTGCCCGCCGCTGATGAGGATCTTGGCCATGAGGTTCCTTGCGAAAATGGTGATGCGGGAGTCGCGCGCCGATCTCCTAGGATCGCGCCGCGGCCTCCTGCGGCGTGAGGGTTTTCAGGGCCAGCGCGTGGATCGCCCCGCCCATCAGGTCGCCCAGCGTGGCGTAGACCAGTCGGTGCCGGGCCAGCGGCAGCTTGCCGGCGAACTGCTCGGCCACCACCGTGGCCTCGAAGTGCACGCCGTCGTCGCCACGCACGTCTGCCCGGGCACCGGGCAAGCCGCTCTCGATCAAAGCCTGGATCCGCTCTGCGTCCATCTGGATTCCACTGTCCGGAGGGCGTCGTCTGGACGGGGGCGCCGGGTCCCGGCGGCGTCCAACGCGCTGTCATAAGAAGGTAAACTGCAAGACGGCCATGGTAATGGAAAGTCGCTGGCGCAGAAATGACGGCATGTCATTCAGCGTGCGGCTGCGAAGCTACACCGTGGACTTTGCCCCGACCCCGCACCCTGGCGCCGCCGCCGAAGGACCCATGAACGCACGCATCGCACCATCTGCCGAGATCTCCGTCGATCCGGACGCCATCGCGCGCAGCGCCCGCACGGTGATCGCCACCGAGGCGGCCGCGATCCGGGCGCTGGAGCCGCGCGTGAATGGCGATTTCGTCCGGGCCTGCCGGCTGATCCTGGGTTGCCAGGGCCGCCTCGTCGTCAGCGGCATGGGCAAGTCGGGCCACATCGGGCGGAAGATCGCCGCCACGCTGGCCTCCACCGGCACCCCGGCCTTCTTCGTCCACCCGGGCGAAGCGAGCCACGGCGACCTGGGCATGATCACCCCCCAGGATGTGGTGCTGGTGCTGTCCAACTCCGGCGAGACCGACGAACTGCTGTTCATCCTGCCGGTGATCAAGCGGCAGAACATCCCGCTGATCGCGATCACCGGCAACCCCCAATCCTCGCTGGCCGGCCAGGCCGACGTGCACCTGGACGCCAGCGTATCCACCGAAGCCTGCCCGCTGGGCTTGGCGCCGACCGCAAGCACCACCGCCGCGCTGGTGATCGGCGACGCGCTGGCGATCGCTCTGCTGGAAGCCCGTGGCTTCACCTCGGAAGACTTCGCCCGCTCGCATCCGGCCGGGAGCCTCGGACGCCGGTTGCTGCTGCACATCAGCGACGTGATGCATACCGGTGACGGCATCCCCCGGGTCGGCCCGGACGCCAACCTCACCCAGGCGCTCATGGAAATGACCCGCAAGCACCTGGGCATGACCGCCGTGGTGGACGCCGACGACCACCTGCTCGGCGTGTTCACCGACGGCGACCTGCGTCGCGCCCTGGACGACGATGGCGTGGACCTGCGCGGCGCTACGGTAGCCGGCCTGATGAGCCGCTCGCCGAAGACCATCGCTGCGGACAAGCTGGCGGTGGAAGCGGCCCAGCTGATGGAGAAGCACCAGATCCACGCCCTGCTGGTGGTCGACGAGCAGCAGCGCGTGGTCGGCGCCCTCAACATCCACGACCTGCTGCGCGCCCGCGTGGTCTGATCCCTGCCAGACAAGCGACGCGCACGTGACCGGATACCTTGCCGACCTGTCCTCCGACCTGCTTGCCCGGGCCGCCCGCATACGCCTGGCCGCCTTCGACGTGGACGGCACACTCACCGACGGCCGACTGCACTACGGCGAGGACGGCCGGGAAACCAAGATCTTCCATGTGCATGACGGCCTCGGCCTGAAGCGTCTGCAGGCCAACGGCATCGAGGTGGCGATCGTGACCGCCCGCATCAGCCACGCAGTCACCCTTCGTGCCGAGGAGCTGGGGATTGCCCATGTCTACCAGGGACAGGGCGACAAGCGGACCTGCCTGGGCGACCTGCTGGACGCGCTGCACCTGCAGCCGGAACAGGCCGCCTTCGTCGGCGACGATCTGCCCGACCTGCCGCCCATGGGCCTGGCGGGCCTTGCCGTGGCAACCGCCAACGCGCACCCGTGGGTCGTCGAGCGCGCACACTGGCAGACCAGCCGCCGCGGAGGCGAGGGTGCCGCGCGCGAGGTCAGCGACCTGCTGCTGCTCGCCCAGGGCAAGGCGGATGCCGAGCGGGAACGCTGGCGATGAGCCCGGGGCGCTGGTTCCGCGACCGTCGCCTGGCGACGGCCATCGTCGTCGTCGGCCTGTTCGCCGGCGCGACCGGCCTGCTGCGCTGGTGGATGGCACCCGAGCCGGCCCCGGACCAGTTCGTGGGACCGCCGCGGTCCGGCTACACGCTCACCGAATTCCAGCTGTCCAGCTATGCCCGTGACGGCCGCCCCGCCTTCAACGTGAAGGCGCCCCGACTGGAACGGCGTGAGGGTGACGAGTCGCTGTATATCAATTCGCCGGTATTCGACCTGCCCTCCAACGAGACCGGGGTACCCGACTGGCGCGGCGAATCGCTGTACGGATGGGTGGACAAGGGGGGCGACCTGCTCAAGCTGCAGGGGCCGGTGCACATGCATCGCGAGGCCTTCGACGACACCCCGGCCGCCCGGCTGGACACCGAGGACGCCACCATCTGGCCCAAGCAGAACCGGATGGAAACCGCCGCCCCGGCGCACATGGCGCAGGGCGACCTTACAATGAGCGGGGTAGGCATGCGCGCCGACCTCAACGACAAGCATCTGGAGTTGCTCAATGACAGCCAAGGGTCATTCCCGCCACGCAAGCGCCGCTAGCCGGTGGCGCCTGCCGGTCGTGCTAGCGGTATCGCTCATGCTGCCGGGAATCGGCCTGGCCAAGCAGAGCGATCGCGACCAGCCGATGAACTACACGGCCGTCTACACCGAGGCCTTCCAGAAGCCCAACTCCGTCAGCACGCTCAAGGGGAAGGTCCAGATCACGCAGGGCACCATGCACCTGAGCGGCGACCTAGCCAAGATCTACCTCGACGGTGACTCGCAGATCTCCCGGGTCGTGGTGACCGGCCATCCGGCACACATCCAGCAACTGGACGACAGCGGCAACCTGATGACCGGCGAAGCGGCGACACTGGACTACGACAACGTGCACGGCATCGCCGTGCTGACCACCGATGCGGTGGTCAAGCAGCAGGGGCGGGGGCAGTTCTCCGGCGACAAGCTGACCTACGACACGCAGACCAGCCAGATCACCGGCGAGTCGAACGGCCAGGGCCTGGTGCACGGCACCTTCCTGCCGAAGCCGCACCCGCCCAAACCGGCTGCCGCGCCCGCTGCCACGGCACCCGCCGCGCCCGCTCCGGGCACCTCCGCCCCCATGCCGGCGGCGGCCGCCAGCAGCAAGCAGCCCTGACCGATGCTGTCCGCAGAAGGCCTACAGAAGCGATTCCGCGCGCGCCAGGTGGTGCGCGATTTCGGGTTCTCCATCCGCCAGGGCGAGGTGGTGGGCCTGCTCGGCCCCAACGGTGCCGGCAAGACCACCTGCTTCTACATGGTGGTCGGCCTGATCGAGGCCGACGGTGGCTCGATCAAGCTCGACGGCAAGGACATCACCGGCCTGCCGATGCACTCGCGTGCCCGGCTGGGCATCGGCTACCTGCCGCAGGAACCCTCCGTGTTCCGGCGCCTGAGCGTGGCCGACAACATCATGGCGGTGCTGGAGCTGCGCGAGGGACTGACCGCGCGCGAACGCGCTGCCCAACAGGAAGGCCTGCTGGAAGAGCTCAAGATCAGCCACATCGCCGACCAGAAGGGCATCAGCCTGTCCGGCGGCGAGCGGCGCCGGGTGGAAATCGCCCGGGCATTGGCCGCGGAGCCCCGCTACATGCTGCTGGACGAACCCTTCGCCGGCGTCGATCCGATCTCGGTGGGCGAGATCCAGCGCATCGTGCGCCACCTGAAGGAGCGCGGTATCGGCGTGCTGATCACCGACCACAACGTGCGCGAGACGCTCGGCATCTGCGACCGGGCCTACATCCTGAACGAGGGTGAGGTCATGTCTCGCGGCACGCCGGCGCATATCCTCGCCGACGAAAAGGTGCGGGACGTCTACCTGGGTCGCGAATTCCGGCTTTGACCGCCGGCCGGGTCGCAGGGAATTGACCTGGGACAGATCGGGGCGCCCCGGCGGCACCTCAAGGCTGTTCGACTCCCCGGGGTGGGGTTAGGATGAAAGCCAGTTCCAAGGCCCCCGGTCGGTATGAAACCCGGACTCCAGTTCCGACTCCATCAGCAGCTGACCCTGACGCCGCAACTGCAGCAGGCGATCCGGTTGCTGCAGCTCTCGCAGCTGGAGCTGGAAGCCGAGCTGCGTCAGATCGCCGAGGGCAACCCGCTGCTGGAATTCGAGGAAGAGTCGACGGAGGAATCCATCGAGTCGGCCGACGAGGACGTTTTCCGCACCGACACCGGGCTGGGCTCCACCAGCGCAAGCAGCGCCTCCAGCGAGGAACACGACTCCGGCGAACCGCCCGACTGGGCCGATGGCGATGGCGCCGGGGAGTCGCCGATGGACTTCTCCTCCGTCGGTTCGGCCAGTGGCAGCGGCAACCGGGACGAGGATTTCGAACCACAGAACGCCGCCGCCGAAACGATGCAGGAACACCTGCTCTGGCAGCTCAACCTGTCCGGGTTCACCCCGCGCGAGCGCGCCATCGCCACGGTCATCATCGACGCGCTGAATCCGGACGGATACGTCGCGGAAACACCCGAAGCCCTTCTGGCCGCCCTTCCCGCCGATCTGCAGGCTACCGCCGAGGAAGTCGAGGCCGTGCGGCGCCGGGTGCAGGATTTCGACCCGGTCGGCGTGGCCAGCCGCGACCTGCGCGACTGTCTCAGGGTGCAGCTGGAGCAGTTCGACGATGGCACCGCGCAGCGCGAACTCGCGCTGCGCATCGTCGACTCGGAGCTCGAGCTGCTTGCCCGCAACGACATCGGTCGACTCGCCCGCAAGCTGCGCGCCGGCGAGGACGAAGTCGCCGCCGCCGCCGCACTGATCCGCAGCCTGGATCCTCGCCCGGGCGCGGCACTGGACACCACGCCGGTCGAGTACGTCGCTCCCGACGTCTACACCTTCAAGGAAGGCGCCCGCTGGAGGGTGAGCCTCAATCCGGAATGCCAGCCGCGGCTGGGCCTGAACCAGCATTACTGCAGCCTGATCGCCAAGGCGCGCGGCGAGGATGCGAGCTGGATGCGCGGCCAGCTGCAGGAAGCGCGGTGGCTGATCAAGAGCCTCGAGTCGCGGGCCGAGACGCTGCTCAAGGTCACCGAGGCGATCGTGCGCAGGCAGAGCGCCTTCCTCGACTACGGCCCGGAGGCCATGCACCCGCTGGTGCTGCGCGAAGTGGCCGAGGAGGTGGGCATGCACGAATCGACCATCTCGCGCGTGACCACGCGCAAGTACATCCACACGCCACGCGGTACCTTCGAGCTCAAGCACTTCTTCTCCAGTGGAGTCTCCACCGAGGACGGCGGCAGCGCATCGTCCACCGCCATCCAGGCGATGCTGCGCAAGCTGGTCGAATCGGAGGATCCCCGCAAACCCCTTTCCGACCAGGCGCTCGCCGAGGAACTGCACCGCAAGGGCATCCAGGTGGCGCGCCGCACGGTTGCCAAATACCGGGAGGCCATGCGCATACCCAGCTCCAGCGAACGTCAGCGCGCCGGCTGAATCCTCGCCGCGCGCTGCGCGGAACCTCGAGGACCTCAAGGCGTCTGAACCACTGGACGATAACGAGATGACTGTGGATGCACCCCGGATGACCGGGCGCCGCATCGATCCACGCCGCGCAAGCGGCCGTACCAAAGGAGGCGCAACATGCAATTCCAACTCAGCGGTCAGCACGTCGAAATCACCGAGGCCATGCGCGCGCATGTCACCGGCCAGCTGGACCGCCTCAATCGCCTCGACGACCGATTGACGAGCATTTCCGTGGTGCTCTCGCTGGACAAGCTGCAGCAGAAGGCCGAAGGCACGCTGCACACCTCTTCCGGCGCCCTGCTCCACGCCGAGGCCTTTGAGCAGGACATGTACGTCTCCATCGACAAGATGTTCGACAAGCTGGTGACCCA
This sequence comes from Dyella thiooxydans, assembly GCF_001641285.1. Classification (NCBI taxonomy): domain Bacteria; kingdom Pseudomonadati; phylum Pseudomonadota; class Gammaproteobacteria; order Lysobacterales; family Rhodanobacteraceae; genus Dyella; species Dyella thiooxydans. The sequence continues at coordinate 4,215,035 of NZ_CP014841.1, read as the reverse complement.
GCTGCGCAAGCACCGCGACAAGGTCTGCGACAAACACAAGGCCGAGGCCCGCCGCGACGACCGCATGGTCGGCTGACCCGCGGCACCGCAGTCCCGACCAGGCCCGCCCTGCCAGGGCGGGCCTTTTTGCTGCGTGGCATCCGGTCCGCCTGCGCTGGCGGCCAAGCTGGCACAATAGGCCGCGCACCTGGCCGGCCACCTGAGGCCTTCCTGCCGGGGCAGAGGATCCGACGACGTGGACCGGCTCACCGCCCGACAACTCTACGATGGCGTGCACGAGCGCATGGGACTGCGCTGGGTGTCCGGCATGCGCGGCGAAGGCCGCGTGCTCGAGCGGGGCGTCACGCAGACGCGCCGCCCATCGCTGGTCGGCTATCTCAACGTGATCTACCCGAACAAGATCCAGATCATCGGCACCGAGGAGCTGAAGTACCTCGACGAACTGGACTCCCGCCAGCGCTGGGAGGCGATCAACAAGATCGCGGCCTACCAGCCGGTCGCGCTGATCGTCACCAAGGACCAGACGATCCCCTCCGACCTGCGCGAGGTCGCCGAGGAGACCAACACACCGTTGTGGATCAGCTCCAAGCGCGGCCACGAGCTGCTGACCTGGATGCAGTACCACATGGCGCGCATGCTGGCGCCGCGGATCACCCTGCACGGGGTGTTCCTGGAGGTGTTCTCGATCGGCGTGCTGATCACGGGTGAATCCGGTTCCGGCAAGAGCGAGCTGGCACTCGAGCTGATCAGCCGCGGCCACCGGCTGGTTGCCGACGACGCCACCGAGTTCACCCTGATCGCGCCGGACGTGATCGACGGCACCTGCCCGGAGCTGCTGCAGGACCTGCTGGAAGTGCGCGGCCTGGGCGTGCTGAACATCCGCGAGATGTTCGGACACACAGCGGTCAAGGCCTCGAAGTACCTTCGGCTGGTGATCCACCTCAAGCCGCTGCGCGAAGGCGAGGACACCGACGCGCTCACCCGCCTCACCGGCGACATCGGCCACCGCGAGATCTTCGAGGTACAGGTGCCGATGATCACCATCCCGGTGGCGCCCGGCCGCAACCTGGGCGTGCTGGTGGAGGCGGCCGTGCGCAACCACGCGCTGAAGACCAAGGGACTGGACCCCGCGCAGACCTTCATCGACCGCCAGGCGCACCAGATGCGCCGCCTGCCCCCCTGGTGACCCGTGGATACGAACGAAACCACCGCCATCGCCGAGGCCGGACCGAACGCCGTGCATCTGGTCGTGCTCACCGGCATGTCCGGCGGCGGCAAGACCGTGGCGCTGCGCGCGCTGGAGGACCTCGAGTTCTACTGCGTGGACAATCTGCCGGCGAGCCTGCTGCCGCGACTGGTCAACGCCGTGCTGGAGGACCGTGGCGGACGCCGCATGATGCGCATCGCGGTGGGTGTGGACGCGCGCAACCGCGAACACGACATCGAGATCATGCCGAGCGTGCTCTCCGAGCTGGCGGAGGCCGGTGTGCAGGTGCACCTGCTGTTCCTCGATTGCCGCGACGAGGTGCTGATCAAGCGCTATTCGGAGACCCGCCGGAGGCACCCGCTGGCCATGCGCAACGTGTCGCTGGCCGACGCCATCGCCGCCGAGCGGAGGCTGCTGCGTCCGCTGATGGGCATTGCCGAGAAGGTGATCGACTCCAGCCAGCTCAACGTGCACCAGCTGCGACGACTGGTCGCCACCGACTACGCGCGGGCCACCGAAGGGCTGACGGTGATGTTCCAGTCGTTCGCCTTCAAGCGCGGACTGCCGCTGGACGCCGACTTCGTATTCGACGCCCGCTGCCTGCCGAACCCGCACTGGCAGCCAAAGCTGCGACCGCTGTCCGGCAAGGACGCGCCGGTGCGCGAGTTCCTCGAAGCCGACCCGCTGGTCGCCGAGTACGTGGACGACACCGTACGTTGGCTGGAGGCCTGGCTGCCGCGCTTCGAAGCGGACGACCGCAGCTACGTGACCATCTCGATCGGCTGCACCGGCGGCCGCCACCGTTCGGTCTACCTGGTCGAACGGCTGGCCGAGCATTTCCGGGCCCGCCACCAGGGCGTGCTCACCTTCCATCGCGAACTGGAGTGACGGCGATGAGCGTGGGCGTCCTGCTGATGACGCACGAGGCGGTCGGCCATGCGCTGATCTCCGCGGCCCGGCACGTCATGCCCAGGTTGCCGCTCAAGGTGGACGCCGTGGAGATCCCCGCGGATGCCGACACCGAGGTCATGCGCTCGCTCACCGCCCGTCACGCCCGCGCACTCGACGAGGGCGACGGCGTGCTGGTGCTTGCCGACCTGTACGGTGCCACGCCCTGCAACATCGGGCTTTCGCTGGCCTCGCTCGGGGTCCATCTTCGCTGCGTGTCGGGACTGAACCTGCCGATGCTGCTGCGCGTGCTCAACTATGCGGACAGGCCGCTGGACGAACTGGTGGAAATCGCCGCCAGCGGTGGCCGCGGAGGGATCTTCATCGACCATGCTTGAGAAAGAAATCGTGGTATCCAACCGGCTGGGCCTGCACGCCCGCGCCTCGGCAAAGCTGGTGCAGCTGGTGCAGGGCTTCAAGTCGACCGTCTGGCTGATCAGCAAGGGACGCGAGATCAACGCGCAGAGCATCATGGGCGTGATGATGCTCGCCGCCGGTATCGGCACGACGCTCACCGTGCGCACCGAGGGGCCGGACGAGCAGCAGGCCCTCGATGCCGTGATCGACCTGTTCGACCGCAAATTCGACGAAGGCGGCTGATATGCCCCGACCCCGTACCACACGCAGTGTGCAAGCCCGTCAACACGTCGTTGGCCGGGCTGACACGCGCGTGTCACGGTTCGAACCGGTCATGGACCGACCCACCCAGGGAGGGAGCCAGGCATGAGGCAGAGTCTGCCGGGAACCATCGCCGCCCGGGGCATGTGCCTGGGGCGTGCGCGACTGGTGCAACCGAGCCGCTATGCGGTGGACAACCGCCCCCTGGGGGAGGACGAGGTCGGGGCGGAACTCGACCGCCTGCACCTGGCACTGGAGACCGCCCGCCAGGAGTTGCGCGACCTGCGCACCAAGCTGCATGGAGCACTGGCGCGCGAGGTGAACGAGTTCATCGACGCGCACACCCTGCTGCTGGACGACCCCGAACTGCTGCGCGGGCTGGACGACATGATCCGCATCGGCCACTACCGTGCCGGTGCCGCGCTGAAAAAGCAGCGTGACCGCATCGCGGCCGTGTTCGAGGCGATGGACGACCCCTATCTGCGCAGCCGGCGCGAGGACGTCGACCAGGTCATCAACCGGGTGATCTCCGCGCTGCAACGCCAGACCACCGCCGAGGAGCGCAAGCTGGCCGCCCGCGTCGGCGAGATCCTGATCGCCGACACCATCGCACCGGGCGACATGGCGCACCTGGCCGGCCATGGCCTGCTCGGCGTGGTGGCGAGTTCCGGCAGCCCGTATTCGCACAGCGCGATTCTCGCCCGCAGCCTCGACCTGCCGATGCTGGTGGGTACGCGCGACGCGTTGTCGAGCATCCACGACGACGACCTGATCCTGCTCGACGCCGAACAGGGCGAGGCGATCGTCCATCCCACCGCGCAGGACCTGGCCCGCTACCGCGCCTGGCAGCGCGAGGCGGCACAGGAAGGTCGGCGCCTCGCCAAGCTGGCCAACGCGCCGTCACGCACCCGCGACGGCATCGACGTCCGGCTGCTGGCCAACGCGGAGTCCGCTGCCGACGTGGCCATGGCCCGGGCCCGCGGCGCCGACGGCGTCGGCCTGTACCGCACCGAATTCCTGTTCCTGCGCCACAAGGGGTTGCCCAGTGAGGACGAGCAGTTCATCGCCTATCGCGACCTGGTCATCGGCATGGGCGGCCTGCCGGTGACCATCCGCACGCTGGACCTCGGCGCGGACAAGGCCGATGCTGCCGGCATCGCGCTGCGCGGCGAGGACAATCCCGCGCTCGGCGTGCGCGGCGTGCGGCTGTCGCTGCGCCACCCGGCCGTGTTCACCACGCAGATCCGCGCGATCCTGCGCGCCGCCTGCTATGGCCCGATGCGCGTGCTGGTTCCGATGGTGACCCAGCCGGACGAGATGATCGCCGTGCGCACACTGTTCAAGCTGGCCCGGCAGGAACTGAAGCAGGAGGGCGTGGACCTGCCGGAAAAGCTCCCGCTGGGTGCGATGATCGAAGTGCCCGCCGCGGCGATCAACGTGCGAGCCCTGCTCGAGCATGCCGACTTCCTGGCCATCGGCACCAACGACCTGGCCCAGTACGTGCTCGCCGCCGATCGCGGCAACGATGCGCTGGAGAACGTCTACAACCCGCTCAATCCGGCGCTGCTGCGGCTGATCTGCCATGTCATCAGTGCCGGCCGCCGCGTGCGCAAGCCGGTCAGCCTGTGCGGCGAGATCGGCGGCGACGTGAACTTCACCGCGCTGCTGCTGGCGCTGGGCCTGTGCGAGTTCAGCATGCATCCCAGCCAGTTGCTGCTGGTCCGCGACCGCCTCGGCGAACTCGACCACGACACGCTGCGGCGCATGGCGCCGAAGCTGATCCGCGCGCACACCCACGAGCAGGTGGAAGCCCTGCTGGCCTCGATCGACGCAACGCTCCCGACCGTGCCGGCCTGAGCGACAGAGCATTCAGAGCGTCCGCAGGAACGCCTCCATCGCCGCGCCGCGGTACTTCTGCCGGTGCAGCAGGATCGACAGCTGCCGGGTCAGGTCGAGGAATGGCGTGTGCAGCACCTTCAGACGCCCGGCGGCCACCGCATCGGTCACCGCCACCTCCGGCAGGCAGGCGATGCCCAGTCCGGCGACCACGGCCTGCTTGATCGCCTCGATCTGGTCCAGCTCCAGCACGGTCAGCCCGCCCGGCAGCTGGCCCAACGCCCGTTCGCTGAGCGCGCGCGTGGCCGAGCCCGGCTCGCGGAGCACCCAGCGCGCACCGGCGAAATGCTCGGCGGCCAGCCGCCGACGCCTTGCCAGCGGATGATCCGGGCGGGCGCATACCACCAGGCTGTCGGTGCGCCAGGGACGCACCTCCAGTTGCGGATGGGTCACCGGCCCTTCCACGCAACCCACATCGAGCGCGTGATCGAGCATCGCCGCGGCGATTGCCTCGGTGTTGGCCACCCGCAGCCGGATCGTCACCTGCGGGTGCGCCTCGACGAAGCGCCCCAGCAACTCGCCCACCCGGTAGTTGCCGACCGTGTTGCTGGTACCCACCCGCAGCTCGCCGCCCAGCATCGCGTCGCCGGCGCCATGGCGACCGAACTCGGCGTAGCGCTCGAGCAGCTCCTGCGCCAGCGGCAACAGCTCCCGGCCACGGGGGTTGAGGTGCAGGCGCCCCCGCTCGCGGTCGAACACCGGTGCAGCGAGCTGATGCTCCATGTCGCGCAGGGCCATGCTCGCGGCCGGCTGGGTCAGGTGCAGGTGCTCAGCCGCCGCACGCACGCTGCCGAGCGTGGCGACCTGGACGAACACCTGGAGCTGACGCGGGCTGATGTTGATCATCAGGAAATCTTATACACCAAGTAAGTTATTCGAAGTTTTTCTGAATACGATGCCGGAGGATCATGGCGCCATCGAAACCGGAGCCTTGCCGTGACCACCTCCCACTCGCCCGCCGCCACCGCGCCGGCCAGCAGCGCCTCCCCCACCCTGCTCGAACGCCTGCCAGGCCTCGTGCTCACGCTGGTGATCGCCATCGCGGCCTATCTGCTCGGCCAGCATTTCCGCCTCGTCGGCGGGCCGGTGATCGGCATCGTGCTGGGTATCCTCGTCGCCAACCTCATCAGCCTGCCGACGCGGGTACGGCCGGGCATCCAGTTCGCCTCCAAGCAGGTGCTGCAGTGGTCGATCATCGCCCTCGGTTTCGGCCTGAGCCTGGACCAGGTGGCCAAGACCGGACTGCAGTCGCTGTCGGTGACCCTGGTGACGATGAGCGTGGCGTTCGTTTCCGCCTGGGCGCTCGGCCGCTGGCTGCGCGTGCACGACGACCTGAAGATCCTGATCGGCGTAGGCACTGCGATCTGCGGCGGCTCGGCGATCGCCGCGGTGACGCCGATCCTGCGCCCGGACGAGCACGACACCGCGTTCGCGATCTCCACCATCTTCCTGTTCAACCTGGTCGCGGTGCTGCTGTTCCCGTTGCTCGGCCATCTGCTGCACCTGTCCGACCTCGGCTTCGGCATGTGGGCCGGCACGGCGATCAACGACACCTCGTCGGTGGTCGCCGCCGGCTACAGCTACAGCCGCACGGCCGGCGACTTCGCCACCATCGTCAAGCTGACCCGCGCCACCCTGATCATCCCGGTGTGCATCGCGCTGGCGATCGCCGTGGCGGTGCGCGAGAAGCGTCGCGGCGGCAGCGACTTCAAGCTGTCGCGCATCTTCCCCTGGTTCATCCTGTGGTTCCTGGTCGCCTCGGCCGTGCGCTCGGCCGGCTTCGTACCGGCAGCGCTGCAGGGCCCGCTGCACGAGGCGGCCGAGTTCCTGATCGTGGTCGCACTGACCGCGGTGGGCCTGTCGGCCAACCTGCGCCGCATGGCATCGACCGGCGTGCGTCCGATCCTGCTCGGCCTGGGCGTGTGGGCGGCCGTGGCGGTGAGCAGCCTCGCGGTGCAGCTGGTGATGGGCCAGCTCTGAGCCGCGGCTAGCGGCTGCGGAACACGACGGGGCGGTGCCGATCGCACGGCCCCTCGGCGCGCAGCCAAGCCTCGCCGGCCACCACCTCGGTGCAGGGTCCGAGTGTGCACAGGCGGATCGGACGACGCTCCGCCTCCCCACGCAGGCGATCGAGTACCCGGCGCAGCAGCGCGCCCGAGACCGGCGTGTAGAGATAGAACACGGTGCCCCCGCCCAGGTCCGCCTCGCAGAGGTCGCCCTGCACGAACGCGGCGCGGTCCAGCCCGAGATCAGCGGCGCGGGCCCGGGCGGCCACCACGTAGACCGCCTGCCATTCGATACCGATGCAGCGTGCCGGCGTGCAGATCGCGGCCAGCAGGGGCATGTGCCCCAGGCCGGCACCCAGATCGATCAATACGTCGTCGGAGCCGAGTCGCAGTTGTTCGAGCGAATCGAAGATGTGCCGCGCGGGCGTCGGCTGGTAGAACACCATGTCCTTCCCCAGCGGCTGCAGGCCCTTTTCGCCGGGGGCGAGGTCGAGCACCCCGCCGATGAGCGCGTCGAGGGCGTCGTAGCGGTCGCTGGATGGCGCCTGGCCGACACCTGGCGTCGTGCCGGCGCGGACCAGGCCGAGCAGCGCGTCGCGCCCGCTGCCGCGTCGTATCGACTCGCGCACCGCCCCATGCAGTGCATGGTCGACCGCCTGCAGCCGCGCCTCCAGCACATCGAACCGCTGCGGCAGCGTGCGATCGCCCGATGCGTCGACCGCGGTCCGCCACCCGTCGAGCTGGTCAAGCACCTCGTCGCGCTCGCGCCAGCGAGCGGACTCGGTCAGCCGGGCGTCCCGCTCGATCCGGTCCAGCCAGCCGGCAAGCGGCTCGTCCTCTCGCGGTACGGCGTCATCCGCCATGTGCGGCACAAGGCGGGCTCTACGCCCGACCCTGCTCCACCAGGGTCAGCGCCACCTTGTCGCGCAGGTAGACAGGCAGGGCCTGCTCGGGCGGCAGCAGATGGCCGAGCGCGGCCTCCTGCACGGCCAGCCGCGCCACGTGCGCGGCCTGGGGGTAATGCGCGCCGCCCGCGGACACCAGCCGCTTGCCGGCGAGACGGTCGGCGATCGCCACGTGATACGTGGCCCAGCCGCTGCCGACTACCTGCCACGCCTCGGCATCCGGCAGGACCAGCGCGTCGGCCGTGGTGACACGCTCCTCGTCCAGCGGCACCAGTCCGCCCCGGGCATCGCGGCGATAACAGCCGGCATAGACCTCGCCCATGCGCGCATCGATCACGGCAAGGATCGCCGCATCGCCGTCGTCTTCCGGCGCTTCCAGCGCAAGTGCCGCCAGCGAGGACACGGTGATCACCGGACGATCCAGCGCCAGCGCCATGCCCTGCGCCAGCGAGATGCCCAGCCGTACGCCAGTGAACGCGCCCGGACCACGCCCCACCGCGATCGCGTCCAGCGCGTGGCGGCCGAGGCCGGCCTCGGCCAGCAGGGCGTCGGCCATCGGCAGCACCAGCTCGGCATGCCGACGCGGTGCCAGCTCGCTGCGTGCGATCAGGCTGTCGCCGTGCACCAGCGCGACGGAACAGGATTCGGTGGAGGTTTCGAGGGCGAGCAGGTTCATGAGCGCTCCATGATAGCGGGGGTGGCGGCGTACCAGTCGATCCGGCGGGTCAGGTACATGGTCAGCGCCACCGCCGCGAGCAGCACGAACGAGCCGATCAGCAGCGCGTACTGTTCGGCCGCGATCAGCCCGTAGAGGATCGCGTAGACCAGTGCCAGCGCCGCGCCGAGGATCAGGCCCGCCCGGCGTGCGCGCAGCACCGCCGCGGCGTAGCCGCCGACGATGCCCACCACGCTGAGCGCAGCCACCGCATAGGCCGCGGCGAAGGCGATCTGCTCGGACAGTGCCAGCAGCACCACGTAGAACGTCGCCAGCGCGGCACCGACCATCAGGTACTGCACCGAGTGCACGCGCAGCCGCCGCAACACCTCGACCAGGAAGAACGCCAGGAAGGTGGCCCCGATGAACAGCACGCCGTACTTCCCGGCACGCAGGTTGCGCTGGTAGACGTCCACCGGCTGGTAGAGCTGCACGCCGAACGCGGCATCGCGCAGGGCGCTCTCGACACTGCCGTCGCCCTCGCGCCAGTGCTGGCCGAAGCTGCGGTTGAGGTCGAGCACCCGCCAGTGCGCGTCGAAGCCGTCCGCTCCGACCGCACGCTCCATCGGCAGCGCCGCGCCGGTGAAACTCGGATCCGGCCAGGGTGCCTTCACGTGCACATCGGTGGTGCGCGCCAGCGGCAGCCAGGCCATCGAGCCGGTGCCGGCCAGGTGCAGGGTCATCGAGAAGGTGATCGGCTGGTCGCCGAGCGCATCGAGATCGAGCGGTATCACCACGCTGGCCAGCCCGCCCAGGTGACGGGCCGATGAGCGGAAGCGCGCCGGCAGACCGTTGATCTTCAGCTCGTCCACGCCTTGCAGGCCACGCAGGTCGCCGAGTGGCAGCTGCAGTTCGGCCTGCTGCCCCTGCCAGGTGCCGCCGGCCTCGCGGCGGAACTGCGCCAGGTCCTGCGCCGTGAAGCGCCCGGCCAGCTTCACCGTGGAGGCGAACGCCGGCACGCGGTAGATGCCGTACTGGCGCACGTCGACCCGCAGGGTGGAATCGATCTGCGCCTCGTCGGGCAGCACGATCTCGGTGCCGCCGCGCCAGCGCGGTAGGCCGCTGCTGTCCGGTTCCGCCGGGATCCGCAGCGGCACCGCCAGCACCAGTCCCCCGAGTACCTGCCGGCCGCCCCAGCCCTGCGCCACCTGCGCCGCCGCCTGGTCACGCATCTGCTCGCGCTCGGCGACCAGTCCGCGCACCTGCGCCAGCGGAATCAGCATCACCAGCGCCAGCAACCCGATCCCGGCCCCCCTGGCAGTGACCGTCTGTGTCCATCCACGCATGATCCATCCCTCCCGCAAAGCCTGCATGGGAACAGCCCGATCGGGCACGGCCGGGGCCATCCGTGGCAGGGAGAAGACCACTCGCGGGCGGCTTGCCTGCGCGCCAAAAACGAAGGGCCGCCCGAAGGCGGCCCTTGCGAGGCGAACCGTGCCGAGGCTCAGCCCGGCATTTCCTCCAGCTCCATGCCCTTGGTCTCGCGCACCGCCGACAGTACGAAGAACAGCGAGATCAGCGCGAAGGCGGCATACAGGCCGTAGGCGAAGGTCAGGCCGATCTGCGCCAGCGCCGGGAAGGTGGAGCTGATCACGAAGTTGGCCAGCCACTGTGCCGAGGCCGCCACCGCCAGCGCGATCGCGCGGATGCGGTTGGGGAACATCTCGCCCAGCAGCACCCACACCATCGGACCCCAGCTCAGGCCGAAGAACACCACGTAGGCATTGGCCGCCACCAGCGCCACCGGGCCGATCGAATGCGGCAGCACCAGGTCGGCACCCGTGCCGGTGGCCTGCGAGAAGCACCACGCCATCACGCCGAGGGTCACCGCCATGCCGGCCGAGCCGACCACCAGCAGCGGCTTGCGGCCGATCTTGTCGACCAGCGCGATCGCCACCAGGGTCACCAGCACGTTCACCACCGAGGTGGCCACGGTGATGGTGAACGAGTCGGCCTCGCTGAAGCCCACCGAATGCCAGAGCGTGGACGAGTAGTAGAAGATCACGTTGATGCCGACGAACTGCTGGAACACCGACAGCAGGATGCCCACCCACACCACCGGCAGCAGGCCGGCGGTCGGACCGCGCAGGTCGCGCAGGCGCGGGCGGTATTCCATCTTCAGGCTGTGCGCGATGTCGCCCACTTTCTTGTCGAGCGCGCTGTCGCTGCTCATGCCGAGCACCTGGCGCAGTACGTCCTTGGCCTCGGCCAGCCGGCCCTTGGCGACCAGGTGGCGCGGCGACTCCGGCACACCGAGCACGAGACCGCCGTAGATCAGCGCCGGGATCACCGCCACCAGGAACATCCAGCGCCAAGCGGCCAGCCCGAAGGCCAGCTTGTCCGCCGCGCCGCCGGCCGCACCGGCCAGCCAGGCATCGCTGAGCAGGGCGACGAAGATGCCGAGCACGATCGCCAGCTGCTGCATCGAACCGAGACGGCCACGCACCCGCGCCGGCGAGACTTCGGCGATGTAGGTCGGTGCGATCACCGACGCCACGCCGACACCGATGCCGCCGACTAGGCGCCAGAAGATCAGGTCCCACACGCCGAAGGCCAGCCCCGAACCCAGCGCACTGATCGCCAGGAACAGCGCCGCCACCTGCATGGTGCGCACGCGGCCGAAGCGATCGGCCAGCGAGCCGGCGTACCAGGCACCCGCCGCAGACCCGAGCAGGGCGCAGGACACGGTGAAACCGATCTCGCCCGCATTCAGTGCGAACGCGCCGCGCACCGCATCCACCGCGCCGTTGATCACCGCGGTGTCGAAACCGAACAGGAAGCCGCCCAGCGCGGCCGCCGCCGCGATCACCACCACGCGCAGCGTGGCGTGCTGCTCGGCGTCGGCCGAGGTCTCCGTCGTTGCCATCGTTGTTCCCACCCCTTTGTGTGAAGTCCGGCCGATTCTGCGATGCGCGCCCGGCGCCTTCGGCCTGAATACGTATGCATCCCGCACCGCACAACGATCCGTGCGGCCAAGCCCTAGGTTAGCCCGTTTGCGCCTGCGCGAAGAACGCGCGCACGTCGATCACCTCTCGCGTGCGCGGCATCGGCGGCAGGCTGGCCAGGAACAGCTTGCCGTAGCCCTTGCCGAGCAGGCGCGGATCGCACAACACGAGCACGCCGCGATCGTGCACGTCGCGGATCAGCCGGCCGGCGCCCTGCTTCAGCGCGATCGCCGCGCTGGGCACCTGCCACCCCATGAAGGGATTGATGCCGGCCTGCTCCAGCGCCTCCAGCCGGGCAACCAGCACCGGATCGTCCGGCGCGGCGAACGGCAGCTTGTCGATCACCACCACGCTGAGCGCCTCGCCGGCGACGTCCACGCCCTCCCAGAAACTCGCCGCGCCGAGCAGCACGCCATGGCCGCTGGCGCGGAACTCTTCCAGCAGGCGGTGCCGCGGCGCCTCGCCCTGCACGAACAACGGCCACGGCACGCGGCTGCGCAGCAGGTCGGCCGCGCGACGTAGCGCGCGGTGCGAGGTGAACAGCAGGAACGCGCGGCCGTTCGAGGCCTCCAGCACCGGCAGCACGGCCTCGATCACCTGGTCGGTGTAGTCGCGCGCGGCCGGGTCCGGCAGGCCCGGCGGCAGGTAGCACAGCGCCTGGCGCACATAATCGAACGGACTTTCCAGGCTCAGCGTCTGCGGATCCTCCAGCCCCAGCTGCCGCGCGAAGTGGCCGAAGTCGCCACCGACCGAGAGCGTGGCGGAGGTATGGATCCACGCCGCCTGGGTGCGCTCGCGCATCGCCCGCAAGGGCGCGGCCAGGTCCAGCGGCGTGGCGTGGATGGCGAAGCCGCGCGGGAACAGCTCGTACCAGCGCACGTCGACGCCGCGCGCCTCGCCGGCCTGGCCTTCGACGACGCGCTCCAGCCGCTCGCTCAAGCTCAGCGAGCGCTCGTAGACGTTGGCGAAGCCGCGCGAGCGGTCGGCCTGCGAGGCGAGCTGGTCGGACAGCGTGGCGACCAGCTCGACCAGGTCGCGCAACCCGTCGCGCACCACAGCGCGGCTGTCCAGCTCGGCGAACGGACCGCGTGCGGGCAGCGCCTCCATCGCCGCGCGCAGCTTCTTCAGCGCCTCCTGCAGGGCTTCCACCGGTTCCAGCAACAGGCCGATCGCGCCGGTGATGCCACTGCATTCGGTGAGCGCGTCCTGGCCCAACTCGGACAGCTGCCGTGCGCTCACGCTCTGCGAGAAGAATTGACCCGCCAGCTCGGGCACCTGGTGCGCCTCGTCGAGGATGAAGGCCTGCGCGCCGGGCAGGATCTCGCCGAAGCCTTCCTGCTTGAGTGCCAGGTCGGCGAACAGCAGGTGGTGGTTCACCACCACAAGATCGGCATCCTGTGCCTCGCGGCGCGCCTTGATCACGTAGCAGTCGTCGAAGAACGGACACTCCGCGCCGAGGCAGTTTTCCGGCGTGGAGGTGGCCCGCGGCCACAGCGGCGATTCCTCCGGCACCTCGGCCAGCTCCATGCGGTCGCCATGGCGGGTGCGCGCGGACCACTGGCGGATCGCCGCCAGCTGGTGCGACTGGGCCGGATCCAGGCTGCCGCCGTCGCGCACGGTCTGGTCGAGCCGGTACAGGCACAGGTAGTTGGCGCGGCCCTTGAGCAGGGCCGTCTTCACCCGACTGCCGAGCACCGAGCGCACCCGCGGCAGGTCGCGGAAGAACAGCTGGTCCTGCAGCGCCTTGGTGCCGGTGGAGACGATCACCCGCTCGCCGGACAGCAGCGCCGGCACCAGGTAGGCGAAGGTCTTGCCGGTACCGGTGCCGGCCTCGGCGATCAACGTCTCGCGCTCGGCGATGGCGTGCGCGACCGCCCGCGCCATATCCTGCTGCGCGGCGCGCGGGGCGAAGTTGGGCAGCTCGCGGGCGAATGGGCCGTCGGCGCCGAGCAGCGCACCGACGTCGTCGGGCGCGGCGTCATCGGGATCGATCATCCGCCAAGTATGGCCGAGGGGCTGCGGCGCGGCGAGCACGCGAACGCTACGATTCCATCGAGCCAGAGGGAGCGATGCCGATGCGGGATGGACTGCTGGGGATCGTGTGGTTCCCGGTCCGCGACGCGCTGTGGGAAAGCGTGCTTTTCCAACTTGGCCGCGCAGGCCTGCTGGCGATCACGCTGGGACGCTTTCCCCGCGGACGCTCGCTGCAACACCACGCCGACCGGATCAGCTTCGCCGGGGTGATCGTGCTGGTGCTCGGCTGGCTGGCATGGGCCGCGTGCCCCCCACCACGCCTGATCCGACTCAGAAACGGTTGATGCCGGGCTTGTGGCATGCCTGCACCTGCTGGCGCGCAAGGGCAGCACCGGCGTTGTCGCGGGCGTGCAGGCGAACCTCCACCACGGTCTGCCAGTTGCGCGCGCACAGCGGACCGAGCTTCGGCCCCAGCGACCACGACTTCTGCGCCAGCTTTTCGGCGTCGGGAAGATCCTGCAGGCGCACCGCCAGTTCGGCACGGTCCTGCAACAGGTCGGGCGATTCGGGGCTCAGTTTCAACGCCTGATCGAGCTTGCCGGCCGCCTGCCTGAAATTGCCCGAGCTCGCATCGGCCTGGGCGGCATCCTGCAATGACGCTACGCCCGGATCGCGCAGCGGGCTGACGTCGATCACCGACTGCTCGCGCTCACCGGCGGCGCGGATCGCATTGACCATCGCCTGCGGCGAGGGCAGTGGCGGCGATGGCGGTGCGGGCGGGTTGTCGGCGAAGCAGCCGGCCAGCAACACGGCGGCGGCGACGGGGAGGACACGGTGGATGCGATACGCGGACATGGCTGCGGCTTAGTGGCTGGGTGCTGGCGCGGGTTGCGACGGCGGATTGTTGTTGTCGCCGACGCCGAAGAAGTTGCCGACACGCTGCCAGAAGCAGCTGTCGACCTCTGGCGGCAGGCTGCCGGCGACCACCGGCAGCTGGCGCGCGCCGCTGCATTGCGGATCGGTGCGCTTGCCGTCGGCGGGGTTGATCCAGGCCATCTCCAGGCCGGGGCCGGGCTCAGCCGACAGCGGACGGGTCGGCAGCCGTGCGAACAGGTTGCGCCAGATGCGCAGACCGCCGGTGGCGCCGAACAGCCCGGTCGGCTTGTTGTCGTCGCGGCCCATCCAGAACACCGCCAGACGGTCGCCGGTGAAGCCGGCGAACCAGCTGTCGCGCGTGTCGTTGCTGGTACCGGTCTTGCCGGCCGCATTCAGCCAGGCCAGCCCGGAGTCGCCGATCGAATGCGCCGTGCCGAACACCGCTACCTGCTGCATCGCCCAGGTGATCAGGCGCACCGCCGGCTGGTACTCGCCGGGACCTTCCTGCACCTCGTAGCGCTTGATGGTGCGGCCGTTGCCGTCGACCACGCCACGCACGGCGAGCAGCGGCAGGGCGTGGCCATCGGAGGCGAGGTATTCGTAGAGCTGCGCCAGCTGCAGTGGCGCCATGTCCTGTGCGCCGATCAGCAGCGAGGGACTGGGATTGATGCCCTTGAAACCGAACGACTCCAGGAACGCCTGGATCCGCGGCAGGCCGACCTCGAGTCCCAGATGGATCGTCGCCAGGTTCCACGAATGCGCCAGCGCATCGACCATCGGCAGCATGCCGTGGCTCTGGTTGTCGTCGTTGTGCGGCTCCCACATCGAGCCGTCCGGCTGGCGCATGCTGACCGGGCTGTCGTCCAGCAGCGTACCGAGGTTCCAGTGCGCCGGATCGGTCAGCGCGACCAGGTAGACAAATGGCTTGATGGTCGAGCCGACCGGGCGCTGCGCGTCCATCGCACGGTTGAAGCCGGGGTCGCCGGGGGTCTTGCTGCCAATCACCGCCAGCACGCTGCCGGTATGCGCGTCGGTCACCACGCCGGCGGCCTGGATCGCGTTGCCCCGCTTGCCCAGCGACTTCACCGCCTCGGTGACCGCCTTTTCGGCATACAGCTGCGCGGCCGGATCGAGCGTGGTGAAGATCGACAGGTTGCCCGCACGCAGGGTGTCGTCGTCGAAGTCGGCGCGGATCTGCCGTCGCACCAGGTCCATGAAGGCCGGGAAGCGGTTGTGCGGCAGCTGCGCGTTGTCGGCGATGCCCAGCGGCGTGGCTTCGGCCGCCTTGGCCTGCGCCGCGGTCATCAGGCCGGTCTTGGCGAACTGCTCGAGCACCAGGTTGCGTCGCGCCAGCGCGTGCTCGGGATAGCGCCGCGGATCATAGTAGCTCGGGCCCTTGACCATGCCGACCAGCAAGGCGATCTCCTGCGGTCGCAGCTCTTCCAGCCGGCGGCCGAAGTAGAACTCCGCCGCTGCGGCAAAGCCATGCACCGCCTGGCTGCCCTGCTGGCCGAGGAACACCTCGTTGATGTACGCCTCGAGGATGCGCGACTTCGGATAGTGCGCCTCGATCAGCAGCGACAGGATCGCCTCGTTGAACTTGCGGGTGAAGTTCTGGTTCCGGTCCAGGAACAGGTTGCGCACCAGCTGCTGGGTCAGCGTCGAACCGCCCTGCACCGTGTGACCGGCGCGCAGGTTGGCGAACGCCGCACGCAGGATCGCGGTGAAGTCGATGCCGATGTGGTGCTTGAAGTCGCGGTCCTCGACCGCCTGCAGCCCGCTCACCAGCAATGGCGGTACGTCGGCCAGGTGCACGATGCGGCGCTCTTCCTGCTGCGCGCCATACACGGTCGCGATGCGTGCCGGGTCGAGATGCGCTTCCTTCAGCGGCTTGCCGCTGCCCGCGTCGACCACCGACGCGACCACGCCCCGCCCCATCGTGACCACGATGCGCTTGGGCAGCTCGCCGCCGTCCGGGCCGGCGTAGCCGCGCGAGGAGATCGTATAGCGTCCGCCATGTTTGCCCCAGCGTCCGGGCAACTCGCCCTTGCCGTCCTCGCTGTAGCCGGCGAAGGTCAGCTCCAGCTCCAGCGCCGCCGGCGTCATCGGCTCGCCGGCCTCGAGTTGCAGCGGGCGCGCGAAGACCCGCGTGGGTACCGCGAACACCAGGTCGTTGAAGCGGTCCTGCACGCGCTTGTTGAGCACCAGTGTGTAAGGCAACAGGAAGCCGAAGAACAGGCCCACCCCGATCCAGAACGGAATGCGCACCCACGGCCAGGCGGTGCGGACGAAGGATTGCAGTCGGGTCACAAAGGCCAACGCGAGGAATTCCCGGGGAAAACAGGGATCGATGATAGGCCCTCACCCCCGGCGCAAATATGAATGCCCGCCCCGCGGGCGGGGCAGGATGCGGGCACGACGCAGGCGATCCGCGGGCGGATCAGCGCGCCAGCCCCCAGCAGCCGGCGTCCGGCCGGAACGGCCGCGGCTGCACGCCGAGCAGACGCACCAGCGCCGTGTTGTCGGCCACCAGGTCCTCGTCGAGGCGTGCCAGCGGACCGCGCAGCTTCGGTGCCAGACGCGCGGCCAGATGCAAGGCGACGCCCGGTACCGGCAACGGCACCGTGGCAACCGCCAAGCTGTCGCGCACGCGGGCGAACATCTGCGCTGCGGTCAGGCGCTCGCCGCCGCCGATGGGCAGGATCCCGCCGCTTGCCGCCGCCGGATCCAGCGCGGCGATGCTCGCCATGGCAATGTCGTCGGCGTGCACGGGCTGACGGAGTCCGCGCCCCGCCGGCAGCGGAAACAGATGGAGCCGCGCAGCGCGCCGGGCGATCGGGGTCAGGCTGCGGTCGAGCCCGGCACCGTAGACGATGGTCGGGCGCAGCACCATCCACGCCAGTCCCCGCGCCGAGCATGCATCCGCCAGCGTCTGCTCGCCCTCGTGCAGCAGTCGCGCGATCTCCCGTTCGGCGGCCACGACGGAGTCGCGCTTGGTCTGCGCACTCATCGAACTGGTGGCGACGATGCGCGGAGACCCGCGCAGCGGCGCCTGCGCCAGCCACTGCGCGAATGGCAGCAGCGGCCCGTAGCTGACGATGCCGGACAGCGCCGGCAGGTCGCGTGGCATCGCATCGGGCAGGCCACCTTCGATCCAGCGCACGCCGGACTGCGCCGGCTGCGACCGGCGGCTCAATGCAAGCACATCGTGTCCGGCTTCGCACAGCCGCGGCAGCAGGAAACGGCCGATCTGGCTACTGGCGCCCAGCACCAGGAGGGTCATGCGATCACCGCCCGGCGTTGTTCAGGCGCGCGGTCAGCTCGGCCAACCGGGGATGCTGTGGCGCCAGCTTGCGCACGCGATCCAGCGATTGCGAGGCACCGGGGCGGTCGCCGCTGTCCAGCTGCTGCTCGGCGCGATCCAGCCAGGCTTCGGCGAGGCGATGGCGCAGTTGGCCCTGGTTCGGATCGCCCGGCGACAGATCCGCCAGGTTGCCGAGCATATCGCCAGCGGTGGCCAGGCGCCCGCCCTGCAGCGCCTGGTTGAACAGCTGGATCACCGTCGCCGGCAGGTTCTGCAGGCCATCGCGCGCGGCCTTGTCGTTGCCGTCGATGGCCAGCGCGCTGCGGTACAGGTCGTAGGCGCTCTGGCCCGGCGGCAACATGATGTCGCCCCGCTGCGCGGCCTCTTTCGCCTGCTGCACCAGCGAACTGACCTGGGCCTGTTGTGCCGGGGTCAGGCTGGGCTGCAGCAGCGCGCCGGACGCGTCGTCTTTCGCCGGCGCCGCCGGAGAGGCGCTGGCTGTTCCACCGGCGGCGCCGGTCGGCGCCGCCCCGGCTTGCGCAGCCGGGGCCGACGATCCGGCCGCAGCCGGGGCTGCCTGGCCCAATCGTGCCCGGGCGGCAGCCAGGTCGGCGGACTTCGGCGCCAGCGCCTGGGCCTGGTCGAGCAGGGCCCTGGCCTGGGCGTCGTCACCGCTGTCGATCGCCGCATTGGCCTGCACGGTGAGCGCCTGCACCACCTTGCCCAGTCCCGACTGGGCAGCCGGGTTGTTCGGGTCCAGCGTCAGCGCCTTCTGGAAATACGCCAGCGCGGTGTCGTCGCCGGAACCGCTGATGCGACCGGCGCGCAACGCATCCATGCCCTGGGTCACCGCCTGGTTCACCGCATCGTCGTGGGCGCGCTGCACCTGGGCCTGCTGTGCGCGCAGCGACGGCAGGTCACCATAGCGCGGCAGCAGCGAGGCGAGCTTGTCGATCGCCGTTCCAGCGGTGGCCGCGTCGCCGGCATCCAGCGCCTTGCGCGCCAGATCGGCGTAGGCCCCGCCGACCTGGTCCAGGCCGTGCGAGGCCACCGCGTTGCCGGGGTCGGCGGCGAGCACCTGCGCGAACAGCGCCGCGGCGCCGTCGGGACCGTCCAGCTTGCCTTGGGCCAGGGCGTCGCGCGCCCGTTCGACCAGGTCCGAGGCATGCATGTGGGTGAGGCGCGCCTGGGCGATCGCGCGGTCCAGCTGGTCGACGTCGGTACCGCCGCCGAGCAGTTCGCGCGCGGCCGAAGCGGATTGCGTGGCGGCATCGAGGTCGCCGGCACCGAGCTGCTTCTGGCCCTGGGCCAGCTCGGCCTGGCCGACGGCACGCAGGCCGTCGAGCGCGCGGTCGTTGTCCGGCTCGAGCGCGCGCGCGGCCTGGAACAGTTCGCGTGCGCTGGTGCCGTCGGTACCGTCCAGATGCCCGGCCTGCAGCGCGGCATTGGCGCGGGAGAGCACGTCGTTGAAGCTGGTACGCGGCACCATGCCTCGCAGCGTGTCCTGGTTGAGCCAGGCCACCGTCGCCAGCCCCACCACCACGAGCAGGGCCAGCGGCACCAGCCAGCCGCGCTTGCGGGCGGGCTGCTGTTCCGGTTCCGCTTCGAGCTGGCGGCGCGCACGCGACGAAGCCGCCGCGGCGCGATGCGACGGCGCTTCCACGTCCACCCGGGGCAAGCCATCGTCCGGAGCCGGCGGCGCGGGTGCCGGACGATCCAGATCGTCGAGATTGCCCAGGGTGGGTTCGGTGCGCCCTTGCGGGCCGCGCGGGTCGTTGCGTCCGCTCATCGTGAGTCGCCAGGTCGATAACCGCCGAAGCTTAGCATCCGACCCCGGCCGGGCCGCCCGGGTTCGGACGGCCATTCAACTGCCAGCCGGCTCAGCGTGCGCCGACCCGGCGCGCATCCACCACGTTGGACAACGCCACCAGCTTCGCCAGCAGGTGCGAGAGCTGCTCGTAGTCGCGCACGCGCAGGGTGAAACGCATCTCCACCTCGCCGGTGCGCACGAACATGCGACTGGACGAGGCGATAATCGGGATGTTGGCGTTGCTGATCACCGCGGTGACGTCCTTCTGCAGGCCCTTGCGGTCGTAGCCGTGCAGTTCGATATCGACCTGGTAGGCCTGCGCCGGCACCCGCCCCCAGCTCACCTCGATGACCCGGTCCGGATCGCGCCGGGCGAGGCGGGCAAGCGCGGGGCAATCGGCGCGATGCACCGACACGCCGCGCCCGCGCGTGACGAAGCCGCGCACCGGGTCGCCCGGCAGCGGCTGGCAGCAGCGCGCCAGCACGGTGAGCAGGTTGCCGATGCCTTCGATGGTCAGCGCGCCCTGGTCGATCGTCGGCACCCTCGACGCCGCTGGCGGAGGCGAAGCCGGCTCCGGCGGTTGCGCCGCCTCCTGCAGCAGGCGGGCGATCTGTCCCGGCGCCACTTCGCCCAGTGCCAGCGCGATCAGCAGTTCGTCGTGGGTCTTGAGATGAAAATGGGCCGGCAGCGCGGCGAGATCGGCGTTCGGCAACGCCAGGCGCTTGAGCTCGCGCTCGAGCATGGCGCGACCGGCGGCGAGGTTGGCGTCGTGGGCGATGCGGCGGAACCAGGCGCGCACCTTCTCGCGCGCCCGCGCGGTGTTGAGGTAGCCGTGGTGCGGCGAGAGCCAGTCGCGGCTGGGCTCGCCGACCTTGGTGGTGAGGATCTCCACCCGGTCGCCGCTGCGCGGCTGGTAGCTGAGCGGCACGATGCGCCCGTTGACCTTGGCGCCGCGGCAGCGGTGCCCGACCTCGGTGTGCACGTGGTAGGCGAAATCCAGCACGGTGGCGCCGTGCGGCAGGTCGAACACCTCGCCCTTGGGCGTGAGCAGGTAGACGCGATCCTCGACCAGTTCGGTCTGCAGCCCGGCAGCCAGCTCGCCCTCGCCGTCGGCACGCGGCTCGAGCAGCCGGCGCATCCAGGCGATCTTCGCCTCGAATTCGGCGTCGGCACCGCCACCTTCCTTGTAGCGCCAGTGCGCCGCCACGCCGAGCTCATTGGCACGATGCATCTCGTGGGTGCGGATCTGCACCTCCAGCGTCTTGCCATGCGGGCCGATCACCGCGGTGTGCAGCGAGCGGTAGCCGTTGGCCTTGGGCCGCGCGACGTAGTCGTCGAACTCGCCGGGCAGGTACGGCCACAGCGCGTGCACCACGCCCAGCGCGGCATAGCAGTCGGCCACGCTGTCGACCAGGATGCGTACGGCGCGGATGTCGTACAGGTCGGAGAAGGCCAGCGACTTGCGCTGCATCTTCTTCCAGATCGAGTAGATGTGCTTCGGCCGCCCGGCCAGGTCGGCACGGATGCCGGCCGCCTCCAGCGAGCGGCGCAGTTCGGCCAGCGACTCGCGGATGAACTGCTCGCGATCCTCGCGCCGCTCGTCCAGCAGCGTGGCGATGCGGCGGTAGGTATCGGGCTCGAGGTAGCGGAAGGCCAGGTCCTCCAGCTCCCACTTCAGCTGCCAGATACCCAGGCGGTTGGCCAGCGGCGCATGGATGTCGCGGGTGAGCCGGGCCAGCCGGACGCGCATCCCCTCATCCAGCGTCATCGCGGCGCGCATGCGGGCGAGCTGCCGCGCCAGCAGCACGAACACCACGCGCACGTCGCGGATGATCGCCAGCAACAGCCGGCGCAACCCTTCCGAACTCGCGGCACCGCCCGGCTGCGCATGCAGCGTCCACACTTTCTCCGCCGCCTGCTGACCGTCGACCAGCCGGCGCACGTCCGCCGGCAGTGCGGACTGATTCGCCTCGTAAACATCCGGCGCCGCCTGCGCCAGCGCGAACCAAAGCGCTGCGGCCTGGGTGGCGGTGTCGCAGTCGAGCATCACCAGCAGCTCAAGCACATCCACACATTCGGCCTGATCGACCGGTGAGGCGGTACAGGCATCCAGTGCCGCGGCGAGCAACGCCGGCACGTTCCGGGCGCGGGCGCGCCACGCGGCGAACGTGGAAACGGCGATGTCGGGAGCCTGGGCCATCGGGCGGAATCCTTGGATAACCGGTCCATTGTAAGGGTGGACCGGCAACGCGCCTTGACCGACGCTCAGCCGTCCACGGCCTCCAGCGCCCGCGCCAGCCGCTTGGCCGACACCGGCTCGGCGGTCTTCAGCTCCTGCGCGAACAGCGACACGCGCCACTCCTCGATCAGCCAGCGCAGCTCCTCCAGCCCATCGCGCCCCTCGGCGCGGTGGTTGAGGTAAGCGCGCCAGTAAGGCAGCACCTGCAGCATGCGCTGCTGGTCCCTGGCCGGGTCCTGGCGCAGGCGCTCGGCGCGCAGGCGCATCGCCTTCAGGTACCGCGGCAGGTGGCCGAGCCGCTCCACCGTCAGCTCGCGCGCGAAACCCGGTGCGAGCAGCGCATCGAGCTGCTCGTGCAGGTCGTCATAGCTGGCGCGCGCAAAGCCGATCAGCGGCGGCTCCAGCCACGGCTTCAGCTCGGCCTGCGCCTCGATGATCGGCTCGACCCGCTTGAGCCGCTCGATCGCCGCACCGAACAGCTCGCGCGCCGCCTGCGTGCGCAGCGCCTCGAATGCACCGGCGGTGCGCACGTCGAGCTCGTGGCGCTCGAGCAGGTCGGCGAAGCCGCCTTCGACCAGCTCCTCACGCAAACCGTCGACACTGCCCAGTGGCGCGTACTTCAGCGACAGTGCGTTGACGATCGGCAGGCGTCGGCGCGCCTGCTTCATGTCGCTGGCCAGCGCATTGCGCAGCAGCCGCACCACGCCGTCGCGATGCGCCTCGCTCGCCTCGTCGCGCCGTTCGAACACGCGCAGCGCCACCGCCTCGCCGAGATCCACCAGCGCCGGGAACGCCAGCAGGCCGCCGGCCGAACGCACCTCGGGCGGAATCTCGTCGAAATCCCAGCTGGCAACGTCTTCGCGCATCAGCTCGACGTCGGTCTTGCGCGAGAACGCCTCGCGCGCCTGGCCCTGCCACTGCGCGCGCAACGCGGCCAGATCGCGCGAGGCGGCCAGCGTGCGGCCGCTGTCGTCGTGCAGGCGGTAGCGCATGGAAAAGTGCGCCGGCAGCTCGACCGGGGCGAACTCGGCGGCGCTGATCTCCACGCCGGTGGTGCGCTTGAGGAACGTGGCCAGCGCCCTGGCCAGCGGCTCGTCGCGCGGCGCCTCGGCCTCGACGAAGGCGCGGGAGAAATCCGGCGCGGGCACGAAGTTGCGCCGCAACGCCTTGGGCAGGCCGCGGATCAGTTCGGCGACCTTCTCGGCCAGCAGGCCGGGCACCAGCCATTCGCAGCGTGCGGTCGGCAGCGCGTTGAGCATCGCCAGCGGCAGGTGCAGGGTGACACCGTCGGCTTCGTCGCCGGGCACGAAGCGATACTCCAGCCGGTAGCGCTGGGTGCCGATGTCCATCGCTGCAGGGAACGCCTTCGGGTCCAGCCCGGCGCCGCCGACCAGCACGTCGTCGATCGACCAGCGCAGCGCCGCCTGCTCGGCTGGGCGCGCGCGGCGATGCCAAGCCTCCAGTGCGCGGCTGCTGGCGATGTCCTCGGGCAGCTTGCCTTCGAAGAACGCGACCAGCTCGTCCTCGTGGCGGATCAGGCCCTCACGCCGCTGCTTGGCCTCGATGCCGCGCGCGTCTTCCAGCACGCGCTGGTTGGCGCGCACGAAGTCGACCTTCGCATCGATGTCGCCACGCGCCAGCGCCTCGCGCAGGAAGATCCGATGCGCCAGCGGCGGGTCCTGCGACTGGAAAGTCACCGCGCGCCGCTCGACCAGGTTCAGCCCGAACAGGCTCACCTGCTCATAGGCCACCACGCAGCCGCGCTTGCGCGACCAGTGCGGCTCGCGGCAGCTGGCCTTGACCAGGTGTGCGGCCTGCTCCTCGATCCACTGCGGCTCAACGCGGGCGCACATCATGCCCCACACCTTGCCGCCGATATCCAGGATCTGCGCGGCGAACACCCAGTTCGGCGGCAGCTTCGCCAGCGCCGAGCCGGGGAACACCTGGAACTTGCGCTCGCGCGTGCCGCGGAACACGCCTTTCTCGTCCTTGCGGCCGACCTGGGTCGGCAGGCCGGCGAGCAGGCTGCGATGGATGGCCTCGAACAGGCGGCTGGCGGCGGCCTCGTCGTCGACCGGTGTGGACGATGCCTTGGCCGGCACCGACGGCCGGCGACCACGATCCTGCACGGTCGCCCCGCCCTGCCCCTCTTCCGGCTTGCCGCCACGCCGCCCCGGTCGACCGGCCTCGGCCCGGCTGTGCCGGTCGCGCCCGTGCGGCGGAGCCGCAGCCTGGTCGCCTGGCGCTGCTTCGACGGCGGAACCCTCGCGGCTCGACCAGCCCATCTCGCCCACCACCAGCAGCAGCTGCCGGTGCAGCTCGCGCCACTCGCGCATGCGCAGGAAGGACAGGAAATGCCGCGAACACCAGTCGCGCAGCTTCGACTGGGTCAGCTCCTCGCTGGCGTCGTGGTAGGCGCGCCACAGGTTGAGCACGCCGAGGACATCGGACTTCGGATCGGCGAACACCGCATGCGCCGCGTCGGCCTGCTGACGCGCATCGGCCGGGCGCTCGCGCGGGTCCTGGATGCTGAGGAAGGACACCACGGTGAGCAGCTCGCGCAGGCAGCCGAGCCGGCGCGCTTCGACCAGCATGCGGGCCAGCTGCACGTCGATCGGCAGGCGCGCCAGGTCGCGGCCGATCGCGGTGAGCGTGCGCTTGTCGTCGATCGCCGAGATCTCCGCCAGCCGGCGGTAGCCGTCGGCCACCACGCGCGGATCGGGCGCCTCCAGGAACGGGAACTCGTCCACCTCGCCCAGCTTCAGGGCGAGCATGCGCAGGATCACGTTGGCCAGCGAGGAACGCAGCAGCTCCGGGTCGGTATAGGCGGCGCGGCCGGCGAATTCGGCCTCGTCGTACAGGCGGTAGCAGATGCCCGGGCCGATGCGACCGCAGCGCCCCTTGCGCTGGTCAGCGGCGGCCTGCGAGATCGGCTCCACGTGCAGCCGCTCGAGCTGGCTGCGCTGGCTGTAGCGCTTCACCCGCGCGGTGCCGGTATCCACCACGTAGCGGATCCGCGGCACGGTGAGCGAGGTCTCGGCGACGTTGGTGGCCAGCACCACGCGACGCTTCGGACCGGGCTTGAACACGCGGTCCTGGTCGGCGGCGGAGAGCCGCGCGTACAGCGGCAGAATCTCGGTCTCGCGGTACTGCCGGCGCGACAGCAGCAGGTGCGCGTCGCGGATCTCGCGCTCGCCCGGCAGGAACACCAGCACGTCGCCGGGGCCGCCGCCGAGGCTGCGGTCGGCGACGATCTCGTCGATCACCTGGGCGATGTGCTCGGCGCTGCCCTGCTGCACGTTCGACGGTAGGAGCGCCCCCTGTGCGCGACCGCTTTTCGGCACGGCAGGAGAAGCGTCGCGCACAGGGTGCGCTCCTACGGTATCGACCGGGCGCCAGCGCAATTCGACCGGGTACGCGCGGCCTTCCACCGACACCACCGGCGCGTCGCCAAAATGCTCGGCGAAACGCGCGGTGTCGATCGTCGCCGAGGTGACGATGATCTTCAGTTCCGGCCGCTTCGCTGCCAGCCGCTTGAGGTAACCGAGCAGGAAGTCGATGTTGAGGCTGCGCTCGTGTGCCTCGTCGATGATGATGGTGTCGTAGCTCGACAGCCACGGATCGCCCTGCGTCTCGGCCAGCAGGATGCCGTCGGTCATGAACTTCACCAGGCTGCGCTCGGACACCTTGTCGGTGAAGCGCACCTGGAAGCCGACCTGGTCGCCCAGCGTGGTGCCCAGTTCCTCCGCCACGCGGGCGGCGACCGAGCGCGCGGCCAGCCGGCGCGGCTGGGTGCAGCCGATCATGCCGGCCTCGCCACGACCGGCGGCCAGGCACAGCTTGGGCAGCTGGGTGGTCTTGCCCGAGCCGGTCTCGCCGGCGATCACCACCACCTGGTGCTTGCGGATCAGCTCGACGATGGCGTCGGCGCGGGCGGTGATCGGCAGCGATTCGTCCAGCCGGATCGCCGGCTTGGCCTCGACGCGGGCCTGGCGCGTGGCCGCGGAGGCGGCGATCGCCGCGGCCAACGCGTCGGCCTTGCGCACGTCGCCCTGGCGTTGAAGCCCGCGCCAGCGGCCGAGCAGGCGGCCGAAGTCGCGGGTGCACACGCCGTCCAGCGCCTGGCGCAGTTCGCGCAGGCGGGCGGCAGGGATCGGGGCGGAAGCGGTGGCGTCGGTCATCGGACCGCACATGATAGCGGCAGCCTATGGCCGGCATCGGGAGGTTTCATTTCCCGGCGACGGAAGCGGCGACTATGCTGGACTCCTGCAAGCAACGAACCCACCGAAGGAGCCCCTATGGCCATGAATATCGGTATTGCCAAGAAGGATCGCGAAGCGATCGCCAAGCATCTGTCCAAGCTCTTGGCCGACACCTATTCGCTGTACCTGAAGACCCACAGCTTCCACTGGAACGTGACCGGCCTGCAGTTCAACAGCCTGCACGCGATGTTCGAGACCCAGTACAACGAGCTGTGGCTGGCCGCCGACGAGGTCGCCGAACGCATCCGCACGCTGGACGTGTTCGCCCCGGGCTCCTACAGCCAGTTCGGCAAGCTGAGCGCGATCAAGGAGGAGTCCGGCGTCCCCGACTGGAAGGACATGGTCGGCCAGCTGGTGGAAGGTCACGAGATCGTGGCGCATACCGCCCGCGAAACCATCAAGGTGGCCGACAAGGCCGGCGACGAAGGTACCGCCGACATGGTCACCGGGCGCCTGAAGGAGCACGAGAAGACCGCCTGGATGCTCCGCTCGCTGCTGAAGTGAGCGAACTCCACCGGTGGAACGAAAAGCCCGCCCTCCAGCGGGCTTTTCGTTCTGGGCTTATTGCGGTCGGGTATAGCCGGATTGCAGATAACGACGGAGGGCCCGCAGGGTGACGACCGGCCCGGTAACGACGCCGCCTGCGATGGAGACGATCTGGCTGTCGAAGTAGAGGGCGCGCGGCACAGCCGGAACCCAGCCACGGCCATCCCGCCGGTAGCGCTTTCCTTCGAACCATTGCTCGACCTTCATCGCGTCGCCGGGCCCGAGAGGCATGCATCCGGGCTGCCCGGCGACCGCCGAGGGCAACATGCCGATCACTGCACCTTCCGCGATCGCAATCGGCAGTCCGGACCCCGTGAATCCGTGAACAATCACCGTCGCCGCGACGCACAACAAGACCAGGCCGGTGAAGAACCAGAGGCGGTAACGATCCCGCGCCTGCTCCCGCAGCGAAGCAATCGCAATGGGATAGCCATCTTGCTTCGACATACTGTCTCCCGTCGGCAAGGCGGTGGGCAGAACGCCCACCGCCGGTCCCTGCTTACCCCTTCGGGGCCGGCCCCTTCACCGCCGTGACGAAGGCCTCCGGCCGCACGTGTTTGGCGAACGCCTGCTGCACCTGCAGCGCGGTCATCTCCAGGTAGTGCTTCGCGGCGACCGTGGTCGCATCCAGCGGCTTGCCCTCGATCGCCAGACCGAGCAACTGCCCGCCGATACCACCGAAGCTGGATTCGCCCAGCGGCATCTGCCGCAACAGGATGCCCTTGGCGCGATCTAGGTCGGCCGGCGATACCGGCGTCGTCTGCATCTGCTTCAGGTCCTGCACCACCAGTGCGCTGGCCGCCTTCACCTTGTCCGGATCGGCGCCGTAGTCCACCGAGTAGGTGCTGCGGTTCCTGCCGTAGTCGAAGCTGGTACCGACGCTGTAGACCAGGCCGCGGGTATCGCGCAGGTCGTGGTAGAGGCGCGAGGCGTAGAAGCCGCCGCCCAGCACCTCGTTGCCGAGGTTCAGCGCATAGCGGTCCGGATCGTCGCGGGTGACGTCGATGGTCTGCGCCATCGTCACGCTGTCCTGGCTGGCGCTGGTGTCGGGCACGTGCAGCTGGCCGGCATGGTTCGCCGGCACCGCGGCGTAGTCCACCTCGGGTTTCGGCCCGCTCGCCTTCCAATCACCAAAGGCCTGCTCCACCACCTGCTTCACCTGCGCCGGATCGACCTTGCCGACCACCACCAGGGTGGTCATGTCCGGTCGGAACACCTGGGCGTAATACTGCTTCACCTTGTCCAGGGTCAGGCCCATCACGCTCTGCGGCGTGGCGTGGCGCAGCTCCGGATCGCCGGCCGGCAGCAGCGCCTGGTCCAGGCCGATCTGGGTCAGGAAATCCGGCGACTGCACCTGTCCGGCGACGAAGCCGGCCGTCTGCCGCTGCACGATCGGGAACGCCTTGGCCGGCAGCGCCGGGTGCAGCTCGGCATCGGCCAGCAACTTCATGCCCTCGGCGAAGTGGGTCGACGGCACCGCCAGCGAGAAGCTGCTGCCGGCGGACGCACGGGCGCTGATCGCGTCGAGCGCGGCCTGGTACTGCAGGCGGTCGAGGTGGGTGGTGCCGAACTGGAACAGTTGACCCAGCACGTCGGCGACGCCCTCCTCACCCTTGGGTGCCTGCAGGTCCTGGTTGGTCTGCACGCGGCCGAAGGCCACCACGGTGTTGCTGATCGCCTCCGGCTGCACGATCAGCCGCATGCCGTTGGCGAGGTGGTAGTCGACCGGGTGCAGCGAGGACTTCGGCACGCTCAGCTTGGCGAAGGCCTTGGCCGCCCACTCGGGCAGCTGCACCGGCTTGTCCGGGCTGGAGGCGAAGCTTTCCGCGCCGCCGAAGCCCTTGCCCGCAATCGGCTTGCCCGAGCTCTCCGGGGTCAGGATGGCGGTCACGGCATGGGCAGGATCGAAGGTCGCCCTGGCCAGCGCATCGACCTGCGCCGGGGTCACCGCCTCGATCGCCTGCCTGATCGCATCCGGCGAGTCGAGCCCCTCGAATGCCAACGCCTGCGACCAGGCGTTGGCCAGCCCATCCACCGAGTTCTTCTTGAATTCCAGCGCCGCGATCGCCTGGCGCTTGGCCGCATCGACCAATGCCGGATCAACGCCCTTGCTGGCCGCCTGCGCCAGGATCGAACGCATCCGTGCCAGCACCGGCTGCGGGTTGCCGCCACGCGGGAAGATGCCGACCGCCATGCCGAAGCCGGCCTGCGGCATGAACTGCGCGGCGAAGCCGCCGTAGAGCGCGGTGCCGTCCATGCCCATGCCGAACAGTCCGGCACGCTTGGACGCCAGCGCCTGGCCGAGCACCGCGGCCGTGGCGTAATCCTTCGCCTTCATGCCGGGCAGGCGATAGGCCAGGTACACCGAACCGTAGGGACTGTCGGTCGGCAGGGCGACCGCCTTGGCCTGCACGGGCTTGAAGGAAAATTCCGGCCGCGCCGGCAGCTGGCTGCGCGGGATGTCGCCGAACTCCTGCTTCACCCTGGCCAGCGTCGCAGCCGGATCGACGTCGCCGGCAATCACCAGGATCGCGTTGTTCGGCGCGTACCAGGTGTCGTGGAACCGCTTGAGCATCGCCGCCGACGTCTTGTCGAACGAGGCACGCGTGCCCAGCGGCGTGTGGCCGTAGGGTGTGCCGGCGAACAACTGAGCCTGCAACTGCTCGTAGGCCTTGTAGGACGGGTTGGACAGGTCGCGCGAGACTTCCTGCTCGATCGCGCCGCGCTCCTTCGCCCAGTCCTTCTCGGTCACGTCCACGCCGCGCATGCGCAGCGACTCGACGTGCAATGCCACGTCCAGGTCCTGCGACGGCGTGACGAAGTAGTACTGGGTGACGCCCTGGGTGGTATCGGCGTTGAACGCGCCGCCCATGTTCGCCGCGATCGCGGCGAGCTGGTCCTTGCTCAGTCCCGGGCTGCCACGGAACATCATGTGCTCCATCGCGTGCGCCGTGCCCGGGAACGCCGCCGGCACCTCGTCCGAGCCGACCAGGTAGTTCAGCTCGGTGGTCACCACCGGCGCCAGGGTATCGCGCACGATCACCACGCGCAGGCCGTTGTCCAGCGTGGCCCGGGTGACGTCGGCGGGGACCGCCGCGGCCTGAACCTGGCCGATCGCACCGGCCGCCAGAAGCATGCCGATCACGGCACTCATCGAACTCTTCTTCATCAATTCCTTTCCTTGTTTCCGGAACACGTCCGCACCCGTCGCCAGAACGCGGCGCGCGCAGGGCACCAGGCGAAACGACTTCGCCCGGGTATTCAACGCGGTCACGTCATGCCGACCCCACCCGCGCGGAACATCTGCAACAACTTGCGCGCAGGTGAGGTCCGGCTGTGCAGGCGCAGACCGCATCCGGCAGAAAAAGATCCTCCGCCTCCAGCAAAGGGGTAGCTAGTCGACCGGGCGCGATCGCACCAGCGCTTCCAGTGCATCGAGCAGGTCGCGGGCAACTGCGCTGTTGTGCGGCTCGGCGTGCTGCCGATCGTGGAGCACGCGTGCCGCCTGACCGGAGTCGCCCAGTTGCGCCAGCAGGACACTCATCGGGCAGGCCTCGAGCGTGGCGGCGTGCAGCGAGCGATGCCTGATCGACCACCACTGGAACGCGACCGCACCGATGCGCGTGGACAGCGGCGCGGACAGGTCGGGCATGCGCGTCTGGCGATGCCAGCACGGCAGCGCCTCGACCGGCATCGGGCGACCGAGGCCATAGCCCTGCCCGTAACGGGCGCCGAGCAGGCGGGCGACCTCGATCATGCCCACGTCCTCCAGCCCCTCCACCACCACATCGCAGCCGAAGTCGCGGCCCATCTGGATCACCGCGCTGACCAGGCTGATGGTCTGCGCCGGCTCGCTGCGCAGGCGCTTGAGCAGGTCCTGGTCGACCTTGATTGCGCTGAAAGGCAGGCTCGCCAGCCGGCGCAGGCTGCTGTAGCCGGAGCCCAGGTCGTCCATGGCCAGCTGCACGCCGAGATCGAGCAGGCGCTGCACGTTCTCGTCGCGCACCAGCTCGTCGAACTGCTGCGTCTCCAGGACCTCCAGCACCAGCCGGTGCGGCGCCACCCGGTGCGTGGCCAGCGCCTGCGCCACCCAGGATGCGCAGGCCGGCTCGGCCAGGGTCAGTGGCGGCAGGTTGATCGACACGTCGACCACCAGGCCTTCGGCCTGCCAGGCGCACAGTGCAGCGAGCGCGATGTCCAGCCCGCGCACGAACAGGCGGTCCAGCTCGACCTGGCGCAGTAGCGGGATGAACACGTCGGGGCCGACCATGGTCCCGTCCTCCAGCACCAGCCGCGCCAGCGCCTCCACCTTGGCCAGCTTGCCATCGCGCAGGTCCACGATGGGCTGCATCGCCATCTGCAGCCCGCCCTCGAACAGGCGGCGGCGATAGGCAACCGCCTGTTCCTGCGAGACCGGCGGCGGCGGGCGCGTGCCGCGCTGCCAGATCTCGCTCCAGCGCTGCTGCAGGTTGCGGGTGAACTGCTGCATCACCGTGCCGCCGAACTGGCGCGGGAAACGGCCGAGCACCACCAGCAGCGCCACCGGCTGCCCCTGCGCGTCCAGCACCGGCAGGTGGGCTCCGGCGCGGATCCCCAGGCGCAGCATGTGCTCGTCCAGTTCGCCCCAGCTGTCGACGCGGGTCGATCGCACGAGCGAGGCGGACGCATGCACCCGACCGGACTGCCAGGCACGTATCAGCAACGAATCGGAAGGCGGGCGCAGCGGTCCGATCTCGCCACCTTCGGCAGCGAACAATGCGGTTACCTGCGGCGCCAGCGGCCCGTCGCTGGCCTCCACGCTGAACACGCCCTCGGAACTCTGCCGCAGCACCAGCGCACAGGCGATGCCGGGCATCCGGGCAAGCTGGGCGAGCTCGCTGCCCATCGCATCCGTCCACGACCCCCACGAGGCAGGCAGCGCCTGCAGGACCATCTCGACGAACTGCTCGTTGGTCTCGGCCTGCGCCTGCAGCTGGATCTGCATGTCGTCGCGGATGCGCTGGTCCAGCAGCTGCACCACCTGGTAGCGCTCGCGGGCGAGCATCGGCTGGGCGTTGAAGTGGGCACTCAGCATGTCGCGATACACCGCCATCCAGTACATCAGCTGGGCACCGTCCACGCCGACCAGGGCGTGGATGCGTCCGAGCCGCCGGCTCTCTTCCTGCAGTCGTTCCCACGACAGGTCGCCACCGGCCAGTCGGCGCAGGTGTTCACCCTGGCGTTCGCGCAGGAGGGCGAGGTCGGCGGGGGCCAGCCCGTCGAGGATCTCGCGCGAATGCGGCTCGTCGCCCAGGCGCCGGTAGAACTCCTCGATGAAGGTCTGCTGCACGGCATCCGTCTGCGATGCCAGCTTGCGCAGCAGGCGCGAGGCGTCCTCGCCGTAGGCCTCGATGGACTGCTCGACGTGGGCATCCGCCGCCGGTGCCGTTCCGTGGCGAAGCCACCAGCGTCGGCGACTGCGTCGGTTCTGCTTGCACTGGTACAGCGCCTCCTCGGCATTGCGCAGCAGCAGGCCGCCTTCGGCGCCATCGTCGGGAAACAACGCGATACCCATGCTCTGGGAGACTTCCACCTGCAGGCCCGGTGCAAGTGACACCGGGTCGGCGAACGCCTCGCCGAGGCGGCCGGCGCAGGCATCCAGCTCTTCGTCGGTGAAGGCGGCCCCCCGGCTGGACAGCACCACGACGAACTCGTCGCCGCCTACGCGCGCCAGGAACTCGCCCGGCGCAAGCCGCTGGCGGATGCGCTGGGACAACTGCTGCAACAACTGGTCACCGCGACTCGGACCGAAGCTCTCGTTGACCACCCTGAAGTCGTCCAGGTCGATCTTGCCGACCGCCAGCGCCCGTCGCGCGGCCTGGGCGGCGGCGATCGCGCCCGGCAAGTGCCGATCCAGTTCGCGCCGGTTCGGCAGGCCGGTGAGGTCGTCGTGGAAGGCCAGGTACTCGAGCCGGTCGCGCAAGGCGCGGATCTCGTCGATGTTGCGCTGCACGCCCACGAAATGGGTCACCTGCCCCGCCTCGTCGCGCAACGGCGTGATCGCCAGCAGGTTCCAGAAGCTGCGGCCGTCCTTGCGGTAGTTGAGGATCTCGCCCTCGAAGCTGTCTTTGGCAGACAGGCGAGCGATGATCCGGGCGCGCATGCCCGGATCGGTCAGCTCGCCCTGCAGCAGACGGCAGTTGCGACCGAGGATGTCGTCCGGGCCGTACCCGGTGATCGTTTCGAAGGCGCGGTTCACGTAGACCGTACGCTGCTCGGCATCGGTGATGATCACCCCCTCCTTGACCGAGGCGAGCGCGCGCGCCAGCAGCGCCTGGGAGGCCAGCGCCTCGCGCTGCCCGCTGATGTCGACCAGGGTCCAGATCTGGTCGAAGCCCGCCCGCAGGAACGGAGCCCCCTCGATCCGCAGCCAGACCTGGTCGCCGTCGAGGCGGCGGGCCGCCACCTCCATCACCGCGCGCCCGTCCTTCGCGAACGCCTCCGCGATGCGCCCGGGCATGGCCTCGCCCTGCGCACGGTCGGCGTAGAGATCGATCGCGCGCGTGCCGAGCAGCGCCTGCGCACCGGCGGCCCCGAGCAGTTGGGCGGCGCGTTCGTTGGCCCGCGCCACGACCCGCTCACGCAGCAGCAGAACCCCCACCGTGGTGCTGTCGAGCATGGACTGGTTGAGCGCCTGGATCTCGCGTTCGCGGTGGACCAGGTCGAGCCGGTCCAGCCCCCTCGAGATGCTGCCGGCGATGGCTTCGAGCACCGTCCGCAGCTCGGTATCGAACATGTCCTCACGCAGGTGGTAGACGGTAAGCACCGCCCACATGCGGCCACCCCGGCGGATCGGCAGCGTGGCGCTGGCGCCGATCGCGAAGCGCGCGGCGCGCTCCCGCCAAGGAGCCAGAAAGCCGGCGTGGGCGAACGAGCGGTTGTAGTAGCCGCCCCCCTCGCGCCAGGTGCGCCCGGTGGATCCGCCGCCTTCCGGCAGCTCCGGATCCGCGCTGATCCGAAGACCCTCCATGTAGCCGATCGCCGGGCCGGCGCTGGCAAGGAACTCGAACCAGCCATCCGGTCCCGGCTGGCCGACCCAGGCCAGACACAGCCCCGCGTGCGCTACCGCGAGCTCGCAGACGCGCTGCAACAGCGGCAGGGCATCGTCGTAGGCGGAGGCGCACTCGGTGACCTCGGCCAGCAGGGCATTGAAGTCGGCCAGGCGGCGGCTGGCGGTTACGTCGGTCTCCACCAGCAGTGCCCCCTCGCAGCGGCCCGCGGCGTCGCGCCGTGGCGTGCTGGCCACCTGCACGATGGCGAAACCACCGTCCCGCCGGTAGTCCACCAGCATCCCGGCGAATGGCTGGCACGCAGCGATCGCCTCATGCAGGGCCTGCAGGGCCTTCCGGTCGGTGCGCTCGCCCAGCATCACCTCGCCGCGGAGGTGCCCGAGCAAGTCCTCGTCGCCGAGGCCCCCGAGGCTGCGGAAGCCCTCATTCACCCACTGGATGCGCCCGTCGAGATCGGTGATCGCCACCCCGACCGGCACCCGGGATGCCACCAGCGCCATGCGTCGCAGTTCCGCGCCATCGGCCTCCTGGCGCTCATGCTCCGCCGCCTGGTCGAACAGGAGACCGGCCACGCCGGCGCCCAGCTCCATCAGCTGGCGATGAAGCACGTCGGGCAGGCGACGTTCGAAGGAGGTCAACGCAAACGTGCCGGCCACTTCCCGCGAACGCAGTCGCACCGGGGCCGACCAGCAGGCGCCGATTCCGTGCTCCGCCGCCACGTCGCGCAGCGAGGCCCAGCGTGGATCCTCACGGGCATCGCTGACGAAGGCGGGTTCGCCGGTCCAGGCCGCGCATGCGCAGGAGCCGGAGTCCGGGCCCGGAACGACGCCGTCCAGCAGCGTCTGGACGGCGACGGGTACGCTGGGAGCGCTGACGAAGTGCAGCCGCCCGGAAGGCCCCAGCCGCATCACCGTGGCCATGGCGCCCGGCACGAAGGACTCGAACAGGCGGCAAGCCTCGTCCAGCCGCTCCGACAACGGTCCCCCGCGCGCCACCAGGTCGAGCAGCCGACGCTGCAGCTCCATCAGGCGGACCAGTTGTTCCCCGGACAGGTGCACCGGTTCGTGCGGTGGCTCCTGCATCGTTTGCATGCCTTTTCGACGATGGGACAGAGGATCGGCCCAGTGGGCGCGCGACGCAACGCCCGCGACAGGTAGCCGCCCCCGGAAGCGGCCGCCGGGCCTGAGGCGCGGCTGACCACGCGACCGCGGTTTTATTGGCCCGTCGCCCGGGTTTCGGTAAGCTCCGCGGGCTTTCCGGCCTTCGTCGTGGAGGCTTTCACGGGGATCTTTCTTGAGCGCCACCCAAGCCACGAACGACAGTCGCCATCCCCTGCTGGTAGCCCTCCTGCTTGCGGTTCTCGTGGCCGCCATGAACCTCGGCCTGTGGTGGTGGGGCAACCGACCGCATGGCCCAGACGACTGGCGCGGGCCGATCAACGGCTTCTCGGTGTCGTTCTTCCAGCGCTACCAGAACCCGCTCAAGCAGGACTTCCCCAGCGACGAGCAGATCGACAGCGACCTGAAGCTGCTGCGCAAGTACACCGGGCACATCCGCACCTACTCCACCCAGGAGAACCCGCAGGTCTACCGGCTGGCGCACCAGGACGGCCTGAAGGTGATGGCCGGCGCCAACATCGACACCCGCCGCGGCAACAACGAGCGCGAGATCGACCAGCTGATCGCGCTGGCCAACCGCTATCCGGACACCATCGACAAGGTGATCGTGGGCAACGAAGTGCTGTTCCGCGGCGACCAGACGCTGGACCAGATGATCCGCTACCTCGACCGCGTACGCGCCCACGTGCGCCAGCCGGTGTCGATCGCCGAGCCGGACTACATCTGGATCAAGTACCCGGAACTGGCCCAGCACGTCGATTTCATCACCATCCACCTGTTCCCGTTCTGGAACGGCATCGGCACCAGCGTCGACCCGGACCGCGACAACGCGCTGAATGCGGCGCTCGGCGCCTACGACAACATCCAGCGGATGTACCCGACCAAGCACATCGTGGTGGGCGAGATCGGCTGGCCGTCCAACGGCGACCGCCAGAAATACGCGCTGCCGTCGGTGTCCAACGAGGCGATCTTCATCCGCCACTGGCTCAACGCCGCCCAGGCGCGCCACATCGACTACTACCTACTGGAAGCGTTCGACCAGCCGTGGAAGGAGGCCCTCGGCGAAGGCCGTACCGGCGCCTACTGGGGCATCTTCAACGCCGACCGGCAGCCGAAGTTCCCGTTCACCGGACCGGTGGTGGAGGACACCTCGTGGCCGGCCAAGGCGCTGGCGGCCAGCCTGCTGGCGCTGCTGCCGATGATCTGGTTCGGCCGCCGCTTCAGCCGCTTCAAGCTGATGGGCCGGTTCTTCTTCGCCGCGCTGATCCAGCTGGCCTGTGGCCTGGTCGTCTGGTCGGCCACGCTGCCGTTCAATTTCTACCTGAGCTGGGTCGACTGGACCATGCTCACCCTGCTGTTCCCGGCGCAGATCGCGATCCTGGCGATCCTGCTGATCAACGGCTTCGAATTCACCGAGGTCCTGTGGCAGAAGGACTGGATCCGCAGCGCCGGCATGCTGCGCCCGGATCCGCCGGAAAAGCAGCCGTTCGTGTCGATCCACCTGGCCTGCTACAACGAGCCGCCGGAGATGGTGCAGGTCACGCTCGACTCGCTCGCCGCACTCGACTACGACAACTTCGAAGTGCTGGTGATCGACAACAACACCAAGAACCCGGACGTGTGGAAGCCGGTGCAGGCGTATTGCGAAAAGCTGGGCC
This sequence comes from Dyella thiooxydans, assembly GCF_001641285.1. Taxonomy (NCBI): domain Bacteria; kingdom Pseudomonadati; phylum Pseudomonadota; class Gammaproteobacteria; order Lysobacterales; family Rhodanobacteraceae; genus Dyella; species Dyella thiooxydans. The sequence goes on along the minus strand of NZ_CP014841.1, from coordinate 4,178,959 downwards.
CGCGCTTCCGCTTCTTCCATCTCGAACCGTGGCCCGGCTTCAAGGCCGGCGCGCTGAACTTCGGCCTGAAGGAAACCGACCCGCGCGCCGACGTGGTGGCGGTGATCGACGCCGACTACGAGGTGCGCCACGACTGGCTGTCCACCCTCACCGGCCATTTCCACGACCCGAAGGTGGCCGTGGTGCAGTGCCCGCAGGCGCATCGCGACTTCGAGCACAACCGCTTCCGCCGCATGACCGCGTGGGAGTTCGACGGCTTCTTCCGCATCGGCATGCACCACCGCAACGAGCGCAACGCGATCATCCAGCACGGCACCATGACCATGGTGCGGCGGAGCGCGCTGGAAGGCACCGGCGGCTGGTCGGAATGGACCATCTGCGAGGACGCCGAGCTCGGCCTGCGCCTGATGCACGCCGGCTACGAGCTGGTCTACGTCGACGAGCTGATGGGCAAGGGCCTGACCCCGGCCGACTTCAAGGCGTACAAGAGCCAGCGCTACCGCTGGGCCTTCGGCGCGATGCAGATCCTCAAGGGCCGCTGGAGCTGGATGGTGAAGAAGGGCCCGCTCTCAGCCGGCCAGCGCTTCCACTTCCTCACCGGCTGGTTCAGCTGGTTCGCCGACGCGCTGCACCTGATCTTCACCCTGATGGCATTGTTCTGGACCGCCGGTATGGTGGCCTTCCCGCAGTACTTCAGCCTGCCGATGCAGCTGTTCCTGATCCCGGTGATCGGCTTCTTCTTCGCCAAGGCGATCTTCGGCATCGTGCTGTACCGCGCCCGCGTCCCCTGCGGCTGGTACGACACGCTGATGGCCTCGCTGGCCAGCATGAGCCTGTCCCACGCCATCGCCCGCGGCATCCTGCACGGGCTGACCCGCGAGAAGACCTCGTTCGTGGTCACCGCCAAGAGCCGCCGGCTGGGCGAATCCGGCTTCGCCGCGTTCGCGCCGGTGCGCGAAGAGCTGCTGATGGCGATCGCGCTGGTCGGCTGCATCGTCGGCATGGCGCTGTCCTACGGCACGCGCTACATCGAGGGCACGCTGTGGATGTTCATCCTGGGCGCGCAGTCGATCCCGTATTTCTCCGCGGTGATCGGTGCCTGGATCGCGCACAAGGCCGGCGACAAGGCGGGCTGAGCCCGCCCGGGGCGTAGGGACATCGGCCATGGAGTGGCGCGTCACCTTCAAGCCGTCCGCCAACGGTATCTGCCGACGGCCCCCGCCGGAGTCCCGAAGCGGCGGCGCCGCCGCCGGCCGTTCACCCCGCCGGAACCCGGCGCTGGCTAAGCTGCGCGGACCCTCCCCGCGACCGACAGGAGTCCCCGCCCTGACCCCGTGGCACCGCATCCGCCGCCTGGCCATCGCGCTCCTGCTTTTTGCCGGCGCCACGGCGGCGCATGCCGGCGTGAAGCTGGTGGTCGATGGCGTGGACGATCCGCTGAAGTCGGCGGTGATCTCCGGGGTGGAGCTGTCGCAGTACGCCACGCGCGAGGTCAGCGCCGCCCAGGTGCGCCGGCTGTACGCCCGCGCACCCGACCAGGTGCAGGCGGCGCTGCGCCCTTACGGCTATTACGAGGCCACCGTCGATGCCGACCTCGCCCAGCAGGGCAACGACTGGCGCGTCACCCTGCACATCAAGCCGGGCGAACCGGTGAAGATCACCGCCGTGCACGTCGACCTCGATCAGGCGGCGCGGGCGATCGCGCCGATCCGGCGCGCGGAACGGGCGATCGAACAGCTGAAGGGGCAGACCCTCAACGACGGCGCTTACGACGCCGCGCGCGACGCGCTGAGCGGCCAGCTCACCGCGAACGGCTTCCTCGCCGCCAAGCTGCTCACCCATCGCGTCGAGGTGACGCGCGCGGACCGCAGCGCGGTGATTCGCCTCGCCTGGGAGGCCGGCCCGCGCTACCGCTTCGGTCCAGTGCAGTTCGAGGGCTCGCAGTTCCGCGACGGCTTCCTCGACCGCTACGTGCCGTTCAAGCCTGGCGACTATTTCTCGCAGGACAAGCTGCTCGACCTGCAGCAGGCGCTCAACGGCGCCGACTACTTCTCGGTGGTCAACGTGCAGCCGGACGTCGACGATGCGAAGGACGGCACGGTGAACGTGCGCGTGCAGCTGGTACCGGCCAAGCGCACGGTCTACACCGGCGGCCCGTTCATCGGCACCGACACCGGCTTCGGCCTGCGTGGCGGGGTGGAAAAGCGCTGGGTCAACCGCCTTGGCCACAAATGGAAGAACGAACTGGTGGTGGCGCAGCGGCTGAAGACGCTCTCCACCTTCTACTCCATCCCCCGCCCCGGCAAGAACCAGCACAGCCTGAACTTCGGCGCCAACTACCGCGACGCCAACACCGACACCTCGCAGTCGCGCACGCTGGAGCTGGTCGGCAACGACACCCGGCTGTGGCACGGCTGGACGCGCACGCTGGGGGTGCACGCGCTGTCCGGCACCTTCACCGTGGGCAAGCGCAGCGGCGAACCCGACAACGCACCGGGCGTCGACCACGGCCGCAGCACGCTGGTGTTCGCCGAAGCCTCGCTGGGCCGCAAGCGCGGCGACAACCCGACCTTCGTGCGCAAGGGCTGGTCGATCAACCTGGCCGTGCGCAGCACCGCCGGCACGCTGCTTTCGGACACCCGCTTCGCCCAGTTCACCGTCGATGCGAAATGGATCCGCGCCTTCCTCGGACGCAACCGGCTGATCCTGCGCGGCAGCGCCGGCATGACCACCACCGGCAACTTCGATGCGCTGCCGCCGCAGCTGCGCTTCTTCGCCGGCGGCGACCGCTCGGTGCGCGGCTACGGCTTCCAGTCGATCGGTCCGACCAACAGCTATGGTCGCGTGATCGGCGGTCGCAACCTGCTGGTGGCCAGCACCGAGGTCGAGCACTACTTCACGAGAAAATGGGGTATTGCCGCCTTCGTCGACGCCGGCAACGCCTTCACCGGCACCGACTACCGGCCGAAGATCGGCGCCGGCCTCGGCGTGCGCTGGCTGTCGCCAGTGGGGATGATCCGTGTCGACTTCGGCACGCCGGTGCACAGTCGCGAGAAGCACGGCATCGAGCTGCACATCGTGATCGGACCGGACCTGTGAGGAGGCGCGCATGATCGACACAGCACGCCCCGCCCGTCCCCGCCGCCGCTGGCTGCGCGCACTGGCGTTCGGCCTGCTCGCTGTCGTGCTGGCGATCGCGCTGGCGCTGGGCTGGCTGCTCGGTACCGGGAGCGGCCTGCGCTTCGCCATCGCCCGCGCCAGTGCCGCGACGGGCGGCGCACTGAGCGTCGCCCGCGCCGAAGGCCGCCTGCTTGGCCCGCTGACGGTGCAGCGCCTGCGCTACCGCGACAAGCAGGGGCTGGACGTGCAGGTCGCGCGGGCGCGGCTGGATCTGTCCCTCGCTGCCCTGCTGCGCAAGCGCCTGCACGTGCTGGAGCTGGACGCGGACGGCATCGCGTTGGCGCTGCCGCCACCCTCGCCGCGACCTGCGGCGGGCAGCGGCTTCGACCTGCAGCCGCCGCTGGATGTGCAGGTCGACCGCCTGCATACCGGCCAGTTGCGCATCACTCGGCAGGGGCAATCCATATTCGCCGCCGACCGCATCGACCTCGCCGGCCGCTGGACCGGGCGCGGCATCGCGCTGCGGCAGTTCGATCTGGCCGGCCCGGATGGCGAGGTGCACCTGTCCGGCGAACTGGCCTCGGCCGACTATCGCGGCCAGGGCCAGGGCCGCTTCCGCTGGAAGCTCGGCGACACCACCTGGAGCGGCCAGCTGCAGGCCCGCGGCGATGGCCACACGGCACAGCTCGAACTGGCCCTGGCCAGCCCGGCCGCGGCCACCCTCGAAGTGTCGCTGGAGCAGCACGGCGACTATCCATGGACCGCCACGCTGCAGGCACCGCGCTTCGATCCCTCGCCCATCCTCGGCCCCGGAGCGCTGCACGCGCTGGCGTTGTCGCTGAAGGCCAGCGGCGATCATCGCGGCGGCCGCATCGACGGCACCGTGCAGCTGAACGACACCACCTTGCAGCTGCAGCCGCTGCGCGCGCGTCTGAGCGACAGCCTCGACACGCTGCAGCTCGAGCAACTCGCCCTTGCCTCGCCGCAGATCCCGGGCTCGCTGCAGGCCAGTGGTCTGGTGCAACTGTCCGCAACGCCGCTCAGCGCCGATCTGAAGGTGCAGTGGAAGGGCGTCACGCTGCCGAAGGAGCTGGTCGGCCAGGTGCTGGCCACGGATGGCTCGCTGAGCGCCAAGGGCAGCACGGAGCACTTCCAGGCCCATGGCGACGTCTCACTCGGACCGCCCGGGCAACCGGCCCACCTGGCCGTCGACCTGGCCGGCACACCGGCCTCGATCGCGCTGCACACGCTCGCCCTGAAGGAGAAAAACGGACAGCTGGTCGCCAGCGGCACCGTCAACCTGCAGCCGTCCCTGGGCTGGCAGTTGGACATGCAGGCGCAGCATTTCGATCCCGGCGAAGTGGTCGCCGGCTGGCCCGGCGCCATCGACGCCGAGCTGCATACGCGCGGCCGGCGGCAGGTGAACGGCTGGGAAGGCTCGCTGGCGCTGCAGCGGCTGACCGGCACGCTGCGCCAGCGGATGCTGCGAGGCAAGGGCACGCTGCACCTGTCGCCCCGCGGGGTGCTGGACGGCACGCTGGACCTCTCCTCCGGCAACAGCCGCCTGCACGTGGCGGCCAAGCCGGGCGCGCAGAACGACGCCGAGCTGCGGCTGGCGATCGCCTCGCTGTCCGACTGGCTGCCCGACGCCAGCGGCCACCTGCAGGGACATCTGGTCGTGCGTGGGCTGGCGCCGCGGCTGAGCGTCAACGGCACGCTGCAGGGCGACCGGCTGGGCTGGCGCCAGGATCGGCTGGACCACCTGCAGCTGGTCGTCGGCCTGCCCGACCTGAGCCGACTGGCCGGCAAGCTCGACGTGCAGGGCCAGGGCCTGCTCGCAAGTGGGCTGGCGTTCGACCGCCTGCACCTGCTGGCCGAGGGCAGCGAGGCGACTCACCGGCTTGCCGTCGATGCCACCGGACGCCAGTTGAGCGGCCGGCTGGCACTCGACGGCTCGCTGCGCAACGGTGCCTGGACCGGCACCCTCCGCACGCTCGACCTGGCCCCGGAGGGCCTGCCTCGCTGGCAGCTGCAGCAGGCCACGGCACTGGCCTACCGCGATGGCGGCTGGCGGGCCGGCGAACTGTGCCTGTCTGCCGGCGAGCCGCTGCTGTGCGCCTCGGCCAGCCAGGACCGGGCCGGCACGCTCGACGCCAGCTACCGCCTGCACGCGCTGCCGCTGGCGCTGATTCTCAACGCCGCCGGACTGGCTGACCTGCCGATGCGCGCCGACGGCACCCTCGAGGGCGACGGTGCGCTCGAACGCAAGGCCGACGGCACGCTCGATGGCCACGCAACGATCCGCTCCGCCCGCGGCGCCATCAACTACAGCGACCACGGCGATCATCCGCTGCTCGCCTACCGCGACCTCGCCCTGGACGCCCGCCTTGTCCCCGGCAGTCGGCACGCCACCGTACACGCACTGCTCGACGGCGGCGGCCACGTCGATGGCCAGGTGACGATGTCCGGTCCCGGGCAGACGCTGGCCGGCAACGTGGACGTGCAGCTCGGCCAGCTCGGCTTCGTCGAACTGCTCACCACCGAACTGGCCAACGTGAAGGGCTCGCTGGCCGGGCGCTTCCAGGTCGGCGGCACACTCGCCTCGCCCAAGCTGGCCGGCAGCGCGACCGTCGATGGTCTCGCCGCGGAGATCCCCGCCGCCGGCCTAAAGCTCGCCGACGGCCACCTGACGCTGGCGGCCGACGACGCCCGGCAGCTGCATCTGGACGGGACGCTGCGTTCGGGCAAGGGCACGCTGGGCGTGCGCGGCACGGTCGGCTTCGGCACCGACGCATCCACCGAACTGGTGTTCCAGGGGCAGCAGGTCACCGCCGCCGACATTCCCGCGGCGCGGGTGGTGGTATCGCCCACGCTGGTGCTCAAGCAGGACGCACAGGGCATGGACGTCACCGGCCGCGTCGCGCTGGACAGCGCCGACATCGACGTCTCGCGCCTGCCCGGCGCGGGCGCCACGAAGGCGTCGCCCGACGTGGTGGTGATGGACGAGCGGCAGCAGGAGGCGAAGGCGAAGGCCATGCCGATCAGCGCCACCGTGGCGGTGGACCTGGGCGAGCGCACCCACCTGGTCGGCATGGGACTGGACGGCAACCTGCGCGGCCAGCTGGTGGTACGCGAGCGTCCCGGCCGCGCCACCACCGGCCAGGGTCAGGTCGACGTCTCCGGCACCTACCGGGCCTACGGCCAGAATCTGTCGATCGAGCGCGGCCAGCTGCTGTTCGCCACCACCCCGATCGACAACCCGCGGCTGGACATCCGCGCGGTGCGCCGGCTCAACCCGAACGCGACCGTCGACGAGGGCCAGAAGGTCGGCCTCTACGTGTCCGGCACCGCGCAGCGGCCGGTGCTCAGCGTGTTCTCGCAGCCGGTGATGGAGCAATCCGATGCGCTGTCCTACCTGATCACCGGCAAGCCGCTGTCGGAGGTGAAGGGCGGCGAGGGCTCGATGGTGAATTCCGCCGCACAGGCGCTCGGCTCGGCCGGCGGCGACCTGCTGGCCAAGCGCATCGGCTCGCAGCTCGGCGTGGACGACATCGGCGTGTCCAGCAGCGACGCACTCAACGGCAGCTCGGCGTTCACCGTCGGCAAGTACCTCTCGCCGCGGCTGTACCTGAGCTACGGCGTGGGGTTGTTCGAACCGGGCCAGGTGATCACCCTGCGCTACCGGCTGAGCAAGCGCTGGAGCTTCGAGGCGCAAGATGCCACGACCTTCAGCCGCGCCAGCTTCAACTACCGGCTGGAGCGCTGACGCCACCGGCGCATGCGTCGTCGGTCATGCTGCAGGGCCCGGAAAGGGAGCGTATGGTGTGGGGATTTTCCCACCCGGAGTTCTCCGATGAAGCCCACCCGCTGGATGCTTGCCACCGCTGTCTGCGCCGCGCTCGCCGCGTGCGGTCATTCCGAAGCCCCCTCGTCGAAGGCCCCCGCCCCGGCAAGCACCGCGCCGAAGACCGCCGCCGCGCCCGCGCCGGCACCGATCGGCATCGACCTGGCCGGCATGGACAAGTCCAAGCCCGCCGGTGACGGCTTCTTCCAGTACACCAATGGCACCTGGTTCAAGGACACGCAGATTCCGGCGGACCGCTCCAGCACCGGCTCGTTCCTCAAGCTCTACGAATTGGCCCAGAAGCGCACCGCCGAGCTGATCCAGAAAGCCGGCGAGGGCAATCCGGCCGCCGGCTCGAACGCGCGCAAGATCGCCGACTACTACGCCGCGTACATGAACACCGATGCGATCGAAAAGGCCGGCCTGAAGCCGCTCGAGCCGGAGCTGTCGGCGATCGAAGGCATCAAGTCCCGCGCCGACCTGGCCAAGGTGCTCGGCAGCCGCCTGCGCGCCGACGTCGATCCGATCAACGCCACCAACTTCCACACCAGCCACCTGTTCGGCCTGTTCGTCACCCAGGGCCTGGAAGACCCGTCGCAGAACATTGCCTACCTGCTGCAGGGCGGCCTGGCCCTGCCCAGCCGCGACTATTACCTGTCCGATGACGCCGCGACCAAGACCACCCGCGACCAGTACCACGCGTATGTCGTGGCCCTGCTCAAGCAGGCCGGCGACAAGAACGCCGAGGCCGAAGCGAACACCATCCTCGCGCTGGAAACCAAGATCGCCAAGGCACAGACCAGCCTGGTCGACAGCCAGGACGTGCACAAGGCGAACAACCTGTGGCCGACCGCCGACTTCGCCAAGAAGGCTCCTGGGCTGGACTGGCCGGCCTACTTCAAGGCCGCCGGCCTCGACGGCGTGAAGACCATCGACGTGTGGCAGCCGGATGCCGTCACCGGCCTGGCGAAGCTGGTCGGCAGCGAGCCGCTGTCCGCCTGGAAGACCCTGCTGCGCTTCCACACCATCAACAGCAGCGCGAGCCTGCTGCCCAAGGGCTACGCCGACCTTGCGTTCGGCTTCTACGGCCACGACCTGCAGGGCATCCCGCAGCAGCGCCCGCGCGCCAAGGATGCGATCGACGCCACCAGCACCGACCTCGGTGATGCGGTGGGCCAGATCTACGTGAAGAACTACTTCCCGGCCTCGTCCAAGGCCGAAGTCGAAACGATGGTGAAGAACATCGTCAACGCCTTCGACCAGCGCATCGACACGCTGACCTGGATGACTCCTGCCACCAAGGGAAAGGCCAAAGAGAAGATCAAGACGCTGCGCGTCAGCGTGGGCTATCCGGATACCTGGCGCGACTACAGCTCGCTGACGGTCAAGCCGGACGATGCGCTAGGCAACCACCTGCGCGCCGTGGAACTGGAGTACCAGCACCAGCGCGCCAAGATCGGCCAGCCGGTCGACCGCGGCGAGTGGTGGATGACCCCGCAGACGGTCAATGCGGTGAACCTGCCGCTGCAGAACGCGCTGAACTTCCCGGCGGCGATCCTCGAGGCGCCGTTCTTCGATCCGAAGGCCGACCCGGCCGCCAACTACGGCTCGATCGGCGCAGTGATCGGCCACGAGATCAGCCACAGCTTCGACAACACCGGCGCCGATTTCGACGCGCAGGGCAAGCTGGCCAACTGGTGGACGCCGGACGACCTCAAGCACTTCGAGGCCGCGGGCCAGAAGCTGGTCAAGCAGTACGACGGCATACGAGATCCTGCCGGGCCTGCACGTGAACGGGCAGCAGACACTGGGCGAGAACATCGCCGACGTGTCCGGCCTCACCGCCGCGCTGGCCGCCTACCACGCCTCGCTCGGCGGCAAGCCGGCGCCGGTGATCGACGGCCTGACCGGCGACCAGCGCTTCTTCATCGCCTTCGGCGAGACCTGGCGCTCGAAGACCCGCGATGCCGCCGCCCGCGTGCGCGCGGCGACCGACGTGCACGCCCCGGCGCAGTTCCGCGCCGAGACCGTGCGCAACATGGACGACTGGTACAAGGCGTTCGACGTGAAGCCGGGCCAGACGATGTACCTGGATCCGGACCAGCGCGTGAAGATCTGGTAAGGCCCGACCGGCCGTGACACCCCCGGGGCGCGACGGCAACGTCGCGCCCTTTTTCGTCCCCGTCGCGTCGGGCCGGCCGGGTGGCGTTACACCCGCCGGAACAGGCTGACGCGGCGTCCGATCGCCGTCACCGTCCAGCCGAAGCGGGCCGCAATCCAGCGCAGCGACGCTTCGGAATGAAAACCGACGTGGGTCGGATCGCGGTGGTAGTGCCAGCGGGCGAAGTCGGCCATCGGCGGGCGCAGTTCGGTCATCAGGCCGAGCCAGCCGCCGGGCTTCAGCAGCGCATCGATGCGCGTCAGGTCGCGCAGCGGATCGTGCATGTGCTCGAGCACCTCGGTGCAGGTGACGAAGTCGTAGCGTGCGTCGAGCAGGGTGTCGTCGGCCGCGAAGAACGGGTCGTAGCCGACGGCGGGAAAGCCGGCATCGGTGAGCATCGAGGCCAGCGCTGGCGCCGCGCCGCAGCCGTAGTCCAGACCGCGCGCACCGGGCGCGAGGCAGGCGATCAGTGGATCGGCGAGCTGACCCAGGAAGCGCCGGTAACCCGGATCATCGACGCGGTTGTCGTGCGTGCCGTAATACGCGCGCTCGGCCTCGGCATCGAGCCAGGTCGCGCGATCGCGGCTGACCAGGTCGCACCTGGGACAGTGCCGGTAGACGCCGGTAGCCTCGCGCCACGGCGCACCGGTCGCCGCCCCGCACAGCGGGCAAGCGACCGGCACCTCAGCGGATGCCGAGGCCATCGATGCCGGTGGCGTCGGCCTCGAAGCCAGCCAGCGTGGCGAAGCGGCGGCCGCGCTCGGCGTAGTCCTTGAACTGGTCGAAGCTCGGCGCGCCGGGCGACATCAGCACCACGCCGCCCGCGGGCGTAGCGGCACGCCCTGCCTCCACCGCCGCGGCCAGGTCAGCCACGCGCGACACCGGGCAGGCGACGTTGCCGGCGACGAGCGCCGCTTCGATGCGCGGACCGTTCGCCCCCATGCAGACGATCGCCCGCGGCGGATGCGCCTGCACGTGCGTGACGAACGGCGCCCAGTCCACGCCCCGGTCGTAGCCGCCCACCAGCACGCTGATCTCGCGCCCCGGCAGGCTCTCCAGCGCCGCCACCACCGCCGGAGGCGTGGTGGCGATGGAATCGTTGATCCAGTCCAGCCCATCCCGCCGTCCCAGCGGCTGCAGCCGGTGCGGCAAAGGGCGGAAGGTGGCCAGCGCCGGCGCCGCGGCCAGCGCGTCGTAACCGAGCAGCTCCAGCGCGGCCAGCGCGGCGCTGGCATTGAGTGCGTTGTGCAGGCCGGGCACGCCGAGCTGCGCCACCGGGAAGACCTCGCGCTTGCCGCGGCGGATGAAACCGTCGGCGACATGCCAGCCATCCGGCTCGCCGAACAAGCGACGGTCCGCGTGCGCGGTCGTCAGCGCCAACAGGTTGGCCTGCTGGCCGTTCACCAGCAGGGTGCGTGCCCGGTCGCCGAGCCTGAGCTTGTCAGCCACGTAGCGCTCGCGCGAGCCGTGCCAGTCCAGGTGCTCCTCGTACAGGCTGGTCACCACGGCCAGCTCCAGCGGGCCGGCCTCACCGGTCTGGAAGCTGGAAAGCTCGATCGCCCACAGATCAGCCGACTGGCCATCCAGCTCCAGCAACGGCAAGCCGATGTTGCCGGCCAGCGCGGTGCGAACATCAAGACTTCGCGCAAGGTGAGCCAGCAACGCGGTGGTGGTGCTTTTGCCCTTGGTGCCGGTGACCGCGACCACGCGGGCGTCCGGATGCCCGCCGAACCACAGCGCGGTGCCGGAGGTGAATACCGTGCCCTGCGCCTGCGCCGTGGTCACTGCCGGCTTGTAGATCGAGATGCCCGGCGACTTCACCACCACGTCGCAGGCGGACAGCGCCACCGCGTCAGGCTCGATGCCATGCACGGTCAGCGCCGGATCGAAGGCCCGTGCCGCATCCACCTCGGCCTCGCTGCAGTACAGCGCCAACGGCAACGCCGGCAGCTGCGCGCGGATCGCGGTGATCGCCGCCCGCCCCTCGCGGCCAAAGCCCCAGATCGCGACGCGCCGTCCCACCAGGTCAGCGATACGCACGGCCCAGCCCCTGTAGGAGCGCACCCTGTGCGCGACCGGACGTGGATCCCGGGAAATGCAGTCGCGCACAGGGTGCGCTCCTACAGATCATGGGTTGGGTCCGCCGATCGCCGCCAGGGCGCCCTGCAACCGTGCAGGTACGCGGTGCTCGCCCGACGGCTGCAGCCACGGCTCCAGCGCCAGCTGCGATGCGTCGAGCTGCGGCAGGATCTCGCTGCGGAAGCGTGCGACGAGCGCATCCTCCGCCCACTCCGGCCGCTGGCTCAGCGCGTACATCGCCGCCCGTGCCTCGGCGCCCTCGCCCACGCATTCGAACGGTTTGTGGTCCTGGTACTCGAGCAGCGCGTCGAAGCCGGCCGCCTGCGACTCGTCGTCCAGCAGGTTGCGGCCGAAGATGGTAAGGAGCCGCGGCTTGGGCAGGAACGGCGCCAGCGCGAGGAACACGAAATGGCACTTCGGGCACTGCCCGCACCAGCGGTCGGCGGGCTTCGGGCCGAGGATGCGGAAATTGCGGTTGCAGCTGGAGAAGCTGTCGAAGTACGGCGTGAGTTTCGCGAAGGCGCGGGTGATCGCCAGTTCCGAATACGGACGCAGCAGCGAGCAGTAATCGAGATCCGCTGCCACATGGCTGTGCAGCCAGTCCGACAGCAGCGTCTCGAACGCGTAGCCCTTGCTCCACTGGTGGTTCACCTGCTGCCCTTCGTATTCCAGCGTCGCCGCCGAGGCCGATCGCTCATTGGCGAAGGCGATGGAATCGTGCCCGTAGAGGATCGCCGCCACGGCGAGGATCGCCGAGTTCACCGCGGTGACCGGGATGTGGCCGTTCCACGCGCCGAGCCGGTTCAGCTCGAACAGGCCCGGCGCCAGCTCGCGCTGGATGTTCAGCGTGGGCAGGCTAGTGCGCTCGGCACAGGCGGCGATCAGCGGCGAGTTGCCGACCCACACCGCGGTGGCGTCACCGCCGATGGATTTGATCGCCTCGACCGCCACCAGCGAATCCTTGCCGCCGCCGATCGGCACCAGGGTGCGCTTCGGCAGGCCCAGCACCGGCGCCACCGACAAGGACTGGCCGCCACGCGGAAAACGGATGCGACCGCGCAGATCCAGCCCGTTGCGGTAGGCGAATTCGGCCAGGCCGTTCAGGTACAGCGCGTCAAGCAGGTCGGCGGTGGCATCGTCCAGCGGACCATCGTCGACGGCGATGGTCGGCGGCACGCCGGCCTTGTAGTAGCTCACGCCGGCGATCAGGTGCAGCAGCTTGAGTGCCGCGTCGAACGCCGCCTGCCGCGCCGGCGGGAGGGCGGGGGCGGCAGGGAAGCGGATGCGTTCGACCAGCGGCTCTCCCTCGTCGAAGGCATAGGCCAGTTCGGCCACGCCGTCGGCATAACGGGCATGCAGAAAACGGAACACCTGGGTCAGGCGCGGTTGGATCGGTTGGCTCACGTAGTTCTCCCTCGCCGGCCGCGGCTCGGCGCAAGCGCAGATTCTAACGGCGCCGCCCCCGCCCTGCCCGTCGACGTACGGGCAGGGCGGGGGCGGAACGCGGTCAGTCGAGGATCACTTCCCCTGCATCGTCACGCAGGTTGTACGGCGAGGACATCACCTTGCCGTAGGCGCCGGCCTGGGCGATCAGCACCACGTCGCCCTCGCTGGCCTCGGGCAGGCGGCGGTCGCTGCCGAGCACGTCGCCGCTCTCGCAGATCGGACCGACCACCTGATAGAGCGCGGTGGCCGGCTCGTCGAGGCGGCTGAGGTTCACGATCTCGTGCCAGGCGTCGTACAGCGCCGGCCGGATCAGGCTGTTCATGCCGGTGTCCACGCCGAGGTAGCGCAGCGCGCCCTTGCCCTTCTGCTGGGTAACTTTCGCCAGCAGCACACCGGCGTCGGCCACCAGGTAGCGGCCCGGTTCCATCCACAGCTGGTAGTGCGGATAGGCGGCCTTCACCTCACGCAGCACCTTGTCCAGCGCGGCGATGTCCAGCCGCGCCTCACCCGGGTGCGACGGCACGCCGAGACCGCCACCGATGTCGAGGAAGGCCACGCTGCCGATGCGTTCGGCCAGGCTGGCCAGCTGGGCATAGACCTCACCCCAGTGGCCGGCGTCGAGGATGCCCGAGCCCAGGTGCGCGTGCAGGCCGCGCACGGTCACGCCATGGCGGTCGGCCAGGCGCAGGAAGGCATCGAGCTGCTCCACCGGCAGGCCGAACTTGCTGCCGCTGCCGCCGGTGCGCACCTTTTCGTGATGGCCCAGGCCGCGACCCAGGTCCAGCCGCAGCACGATCTCGCGGCCGCGGAAGGTGTCGCCCCAGTGTTCCAACGGATAGAGCGAGTCCAGCGAGACGGTGGCCCGGGTGGTCAGGGCCCAGGCGTAGTCCTCGCGCGGGGCGAAGTTCGGCGTGAACAGCAGCGGCGCGCTCTCCGGCACCGCCGCCATCACCGCCTTCAGTTCGCCCGGCGAGACGCACTCGAAGCCGAAGCCCTCCTCGGCAATGGCTTTCAGGATCGCCGGATGCGTGTTGGCCTTCACCGCGTAGTGCAGGCGATCCACCGCGGCCAGCGTCTTCAGCTCGCGTGCCTGCGCGCGCACCGTGGGCAGGTGGTAGACGTAGCGCGGGGTCGCCTCGGCGGCGATCGCCAACAGCCGCTCGCGTTCGGCCTCGCGCCACCAGGCAGAGGCCGCCACCGGCGTCTCGCCGCTGCCGTACAGCGCCTGCCAGCTCGGGCCGAACAGCGCGCTGTCGTCGGTGCGCAGCGCGCCGGCGGCGATCAGCAGTTCGTGCAGGTGCGGCAGCAGTTCGTCGACCACGCTCTCGTCGACCACGAAGGTCAGGTTGAGGTTGTTCGACGACTGCGAGATCAGGTGCACGCGCAGCTGGCCGAACTCGGCCAGCACGCCGGACAGCGTGTGCAGCATCGAGCGCATGCCGCGTCCGACCAGGGTGATCGCCGCGCAAGGCGCGATCACCTTGACCCGGCACACCTTGGCCAGGTCGGCGGCGAGCGCGGCGACCGCGTCGGAATCGAGCAGGTTCTCGGTCGGATCCAGCGACACGGTGACGTTGGTCTCGGCCGAGCCGATCAGGTCCACCGACAGGCCATGCTGCTTGAACTGCGCGAACACGTCGGCGAGGAAGCCGACCTGCTGCCACATGCCGACCGACTCCATCGACACCAGGGTGATGCCCTTGCGGGCGCTGATCGCCTTCACGCTGGGCGCGTGCTCGCGCACCTCCGGGCCGATCACGGTGCCTTCCAGCTCGGGCCGGTTGGTGTCCTTGATCAGCAGCGGCACGCGCGGCTCGCGCAGCGGCGACAGGCAGCGAGGGTGCAGCACCTTGGCACCGGTGGAGGCGATTTCCTGCGCCTCCTCGTAGTCCAGCTTCTGCAGCAGGCGTGCACCCGGCACCTGGCGCGGATTGGCGGTGAACATGCCGGCCACGTCGGTCCAGATCTCCACCCGCGCCGCCTTCAGCAGCGCGCCGAAGTACGAGGCCGAGGTGTCCGAGCCGCCGCGGCCGAGCAGTACCGTGCGTCGGCGGCTGCCTTCGACGTCCGCCTCGCGGGCGATGAAGCCCTGGGTGATGAACACCTCGCCACGCTCGGCCAGCCGGGCGTTGAGCGCCGGATCGGGGCGGGCATCGACCATCGCCGAGAGCAGCCGGGTGCGTTCGTTCTGGTTGGGCAGCGCGATCGCGCTCAGGCACTCGCGCGCGTCGACCCACTCGGTCGGCACGCCGCTGTGGCTGAGAAAGGCCGCGCCCAGCGCGCTGGACATCAGCTCGCCGTGCGCCTGCACCTGCGCCGACCAGGCCAACTCGCCCAGCTCGGCCGGACCCTTGTCGGCCAGTTCGGCCAGCGTGCGCAGCCGTTCGGCCAGCGTCGGCGGCGTCTCCAGCTGCATGTGCGCCAACAGGTCATAGTGGCGCTGCGCGATCGCGTCGGCCGCCGCCATCCGTTTCGCCCGGTCGCCCTCGCCGCACAGCTGTTTCAGTGCGTCCGTGATACCGGTCAGCGCGGAGACGACCACCAGCACGCGGGCGCCTTCGGCGCGGCGGCTGGCGACCAGCTCACGAATGTTCTGCCAACGGGGAAGCGTGGCGACGGAGGTGCCGCCGAACTTCATCACGATCCAGGGGGCGTCCGCGGAAAGCGGCGCGGGGGCTTGGGAGTTCACGAGACTCTTGGTGGTTGTGGGGAAGACGAATCCCGCCAGTGTTGCGCTGCCGCAAGGGGATTGCAACAGGCCAGCCATACCTTGGAGTTTGGACGTCCAGACGTCCGTTCATCGTTTCCGATGCAACAACCGCCGAGCTGCCGGCCAACCGCAGCTTCCCGGACGACGCCGGAAGGCAGCACAGGAGCAGCCACCACCGCGACGCCGCCATGAAAAAGGCCGGCGGATGCCGGCCTTTTCGATCACTCCACCACGACCGGAATCTTGCCGATCCGCGCCTGCCACTCGCGCGGCCCGGTCTTGTGAACCGACGTGCCGGCCGAGTCGACCGCCACGGTCACCGGCATATCCTGCACCTCGAACTCGTAGATCGCCTCCATGCCAAGGTCCGCGAAGGCCAGCACCTTGGAGGCCTTGATCGCCTTGGACACCAGGTAGGCCGCGCCACCGACCGCCATCAGGTACACCGACCGATGCTTCTTGATCGCCTCGATCGCCGCCGGGCCGCGCTCGGCCTTGCCGACCATGCCGAGCAAGCCGGTCTGCGCCAAGACCTGTTCGGTGAACTTGTCCATGCGGGTGGCAGTGGTGGGACCGGCCGGACCCACCACCTCGTCGCGCACCGGGTCGACCGGGCCGACGTAATAGATGAAGCGGCCGGTGAAATCGACCGGCAGCCTCTCGCCCTTGTTGAGCATGTCGACCATGCGCTTGTGCGCGGCGTCGCGACCGGTCAGCAGCTTGCCGTTGAGCAGCAGCACCTCGCCCGGCTTGAAGCTGGCGACTTCCTCGGGAGTGATGGTGTCGAGGTTCACCCGCCGTGCGTTGGCCGGGTTGTAGGTGAGCTTGGGCCAGTCCTCCAGCGAGGGGGCCGCAAGCGCCACCGGGCCGGAGCCGTCGAGGGTGAAGTGCGCATGGCGGGTCGCGGCGCAGTTCGGGATCATCGCCACCGGCAGGTTGGCCGCGTGGGTCGGGTAGTCCTTGATCTTCACGTCGAGCACCGTGGTCAGGCCACCCAGGCCCTGCGCGCCGATGCCGAGCGCGTTGACCTTCTCATACAGCTCGATGCGCAGCTCCTCGGCGCGGTTGCTCGGGCCGCGGGCAATCAGCTCCTGGATGTCGATGTGCTCCATCAGCGACTCCTTCGCCAGCAGCATCGCCTTCTCGGCGGTGCCGCCGATGCCGATGCCGAGCATGCCCGGCGGGCACCAGCCGGCGCCCATGGTCGGCACGGTCTTCAGCACCCAGTCGACGATGGAGTCGGACGGGTTGAGCATCACGAACTTCGACTTCGCTTCCGAACCGCCACCCTTGGCGGCGACGATCACGTCGAGCTTGTCGCCGGGCACGATCGAGACGTTGATCACCGCCGGGGTGTTGTCCCTGGTGTTGCTGCGCTTGCCGGCCGGATCGGCCAGCACGCTGGCGCGCAGCTTGTTGTCCGGGTCGTTGTAGGCGCGGCGCACGCCCTCGTTGACGGCGTCTTCCAGCGAGCCGGTGAAGCCCTCCCAGCGCACGCCCATGCCGACCTTCAGAAACACCGTGACGATGCCGGTGTCCTGGCACAGCGGCCGATGGCCTTCGGCGGCCATGCGCGAGTTGATCAGGATCTGCGCCATCGCGTCCTTGGCCGCGGGCGACTCCTCGCGCTCGTAGGCGGCGGCGAGGTTGGTGATGTAGTCGACCGGGTGGTAGTAGCTGATGTACTGCAGCGCGTCGGCGACGGACTGGATCAGGTCTTCCTGCTGGATGGCGGTCATGGGCAGCTCGCGGGGATAAGGGCCCACCGGGGGAATCTCGGCGGCGCCAGCCCGCTATTTTGCCGCATCGGGCGCGACCCGGCCAAACCACATGGCGCCGGGCCGCGCCCGGCCTGCCCACTCAGTAGCGGTATTCGAGCTGAAGCATCAGCGTGCCGACATGGCCGTCCATGCGGACGCCGTTGCGCGAGGCGTTCAGGTGATGGAAGTCGTAATGCAGGCCGACGCTGAACCGGTCGCTGAGGTCGTAACCGCCGCCCACACCGGCGTACCAGCCGTTACCCGCCGTCATCCCGTTGCTGCTGGCCACGTAGATCGGCGGCCTGACCTGCGAGCTGACATCCAGCCAGCCATGCAGCAGACCGGCATGGGCGGTGACATACCAGGGTGCATCGGCGCGCCAGGTCGCCGTCGCGCCCAGCAGGCCCGCCGATACCTGCACCTGGTCCTGCACGGTGGCGCCCGGCAGGTTGTAGCTGTCCGAGAACTTGCCCAGGTAGATCAGCCCGGTCTCCACACCCCAGCTGACCGGACCGCGCCACTGCACGCCCACGCGGAGCGCGCTGGCCACGTCGCTGCCGTCGCGGCGATAACCGGTACCGGCCGGCTGGCCGAGCTGCGCGCGCGCACTGCCCGCGCCGATATCGACGAAATACTGTGGCCCGGCCGCCTGCGCAGCGGACGCGAAGGTCGTAGCGGCGAGGAACGCCACCGCCATTTTCCGGAACATCGAACACCCCTGTGAGCTGGATCACGATCCGCGCATGAACGCCGTCATGACGCACTCACAAGGTAGCCGAGGCGCCGCCGCGGGTCTGTTGGCCAGTTCCCGGTTCCGCCAATAGCCCGCGGCAACCCAATCCACACCGGGCTCAAGATAGGAGCAGGCCGCGAGGCACCTCACCGCGCGGCACTGCCATCCCTCAGAAGTGGTACTCGAACTGGATCGTAAAAGCCGATACGTTTCCGTCGCTCGACGCCCCATCAAGTGTGGCCCGGAGGTGATAGTTGTCGTACTGAACACCAATGCTCGAACGCTCGGTGAGGTCGTATCCGACACCCAGGCCTGCATACCAACCCGCACCAGTGCCGCTGTCACTGCCATAGCCGGAGCTTCCGTAGGCAGGGCCATAGGGCAGGTTCTGATAGCTGTATCTGGACTCTTGCAAGGATCGGAGCAGTCCCCCTCTCAGGGATACGTACCAGGGACTGTCGAAACGAAAGGCACTGTTCAGACCCAACATCCAACCCGATGCCCGCAGTTTCTCGTTGAGCGAGTAATCGCCAAAACTGTACCGGGACTTCATCTGGCCCAGATTGACGTAACCCGTCTCGATACCGAGATGCGCAGCGTTATTCCACTGGTAACCGAAGCGGATGGCCCCGGCGCCGGAGCTGTTTTTCTTGACATAACCAGGGATGCTTGGTCGCCCGAACGAATGATAGACCGACCCTCCCAGACCCACGCTCAGGAAATAGCCCCCCTCTTGAGAATCCGCCCTGACCGATGCTGACGCAGCGACCGAGCCCAGGGCCAATACGACTAAAAGTAATCTATTCATTCCATTTTCCCTCGATCTTCCTTTTCGGAGTGCCGCAAATCGTAGCAAGCGGGATTTATGAATTACTGAAAAGAGACCTCCCAGTCCAACGCCTTGGCATCACATCCTCAATATCGGTATTCGAGCTGAACCATCGCCGTGCCGATGTCGCCACCGAGATCAGCACCACCACCCGACGCCCGGACGTGATAGAGGTCGTAATGTAGGCCAACGCTGAGGCGTTCGCTGATGTCGCAGCCTCCGCCCACACCAACGTAGAAGCCATCGCCACTGGCCGAAGCGGAGGGGGCCACGCCATAGGGGCCATCGACGCGGGTCCGCAGATCAGTCCAGGCATGCAGCCAGCCGCCACGCATCGACAGGTACCAGGGCGCATCGAAGCGGTAGGTGAAGTTGCCACCCAGCAGCATGCCGCGGGTGCGAGCCTCGTTCCTGACGTTGGACGGAAAGACAACGTACCGGTCCGATACCTGCCCGAGATCGACGTAGCCGACCTCGATGCCCCGGTCGACCGGGTCTTGCCACATCACGCCGACGCGCACGGCACCGGCGGCGTCGGTGCCGCGCAAGCGGTCGCCGTATCGGTAACTACCGTCCAGGTGGCCATCGGACGCACCCAGTGCGCCGTTGACGAAATATACATTGCCTTCCGCGTGAACGACGGACGACAGCATCAACGCGGCGAGGCACGCCGCGGCAAGCTTCCTGCTCATCCTGCTTCCTTGTGTGGTTCATTGGATTCCCCGCAGCGGGCCGCGCCGAAGGGCCCGGCACCGTAGCAGAAACACGACGGCCCGGGCCGTGCGCGACTCGCGCTTGTGACATCCAGGCACCGGATTGCCGATGCCGCACCCCACTGGCATGGTGCATCCCTCACCCTCGTACGGACCCGCCATGACCGCCCGTCGTTTCATGCAACTGGATGTCTTCGCCGATCGCCCGATGCTGGGTAATCCGCTCGCCGTCGTGATCGACGCCCAGGACCTGGACGACGCGTCGATGCAGGCCTTCGCCCGCTGGACCAACCTCTCGGAAACTACCTTCCTGCTGCCGCCGACCAGGTCGGAAGCGGACTACCGCGTGCGTATCTTCACCCCGCGCCAGGAGCTGCCGTTCGCCGGACACCCCAGTGTCGGCAGCGCCTATGCCGCGATCGAGGCGGGACTGGTCGATACCGGCAAGAGCTCGCTCGTGCAGGAATGTGCGGCGGGGCTGCTGCCGGTTCGCGTGGAGGGGCATGGCCGCGCCCGCCGGATCCACGTCCAGGCGCCACCGGCGCGGATCCTCGAGATCGGGGACGACCTGCGCGAGCGGCTGGCCGCGGCCTTGCCGGCCAGGCTGGAACGGGACGAGGTGCGACTGGTCGACAACGGTCCGCACTGGCTGGTCTGCGACCTGCGCGAAGCCGGCGCCGTGCGCGCGCTGCAGCCGGATCTCGCCGCGGTGGCTGCGCTGTGCGGGCACAACGCAGCCGTGGGCGTCAGCGTGTTCGGCCACGAGACCGACGGCACCGCGGCGATGGCCGTGCGTGCGTTCTGCCCCGCCGACGGCATTCCGGAGGACCCGGTCACCGGCAGTGCCAATGCAGCGATCATGGCCTGGCTGGGCCTCCGCGGCGACAACCTGTACGGCACCCGCTACCGGGCCAGCCAGGGGCGTGAGGTCGGACGCGACGGGATGGTCGATGTCGCCCGCGACGACACGACAGGCACCGTCACCATTGGCGGCGCCTGCGCACTCACCGTGCGTGGCGAGTTGAACCTGGCACCGACGCTCTAGGAAAAATGCCGAGTGCCTAGCACTTCACTTGAAGTGTTTTTGGGTGCAAGCTCACAGAACGCCATCGTGGTCTGCGGGGGACACGACGGCGTACAGGGAAACAATGAAGTCATCGCTACGGATGACGCGCTCGCCCATCGGGTTGAAGCGCGGCAGGTCGCGCCTTGCGCGGACTGTCGTGGCCTCCGATCCCGGTCGTGTTCTAAGGAGAGTCTCATGCGATCCACGCTTCACCGCACCACCCTCGCCGCCACCCTCGCACTGTTCTTCGCCGGCGCATCGCTTGCCAGCGCCGCGGATGCGCCACAGGCGACCACCACGAGTGCTACCGACGCCTCGCAGACCGTCAACGTCACGCTGATGCTCCACCTGCGCGACGAGCACGGACTGGCCAACTACATCCAGCAGACCGTCACCCCCGGCAGTCCGAACTTCCAGCGCTTCCTCAGCACCGCGGATTTCGCCCGGCGCTACGGCGCCTCCGACGCCGAGATCGCCCGTGTCCAGCATTACCTGGCCTCGCAGGGACTGCGCGGCGACGTGATGGCCAACCGCATCACGCTCCAGGTCAGCGGTACGCTGGCCCAGTTCAGCGCCGCCTTCGGCACCCCTATCCACAGCTACCGGCTGCGCTCCAACGGTCGCCTCTACCACCGTCCGACCGGTGACGTGGTGATGCCGGCCGGGCTGGTCGGACAGGTGGACGCGATCGTCGGCCTGGACAACGAATCGAGCTTCCTGTCGCACCGGCTGAGCTCGCCGCACCTGCCCCAGGCCGCCCCCAAGCTGGCCAGCCTCAACGCAATCGGTGCCAACCGCGCGAAGAGCGCCGACAGCAATCCGACCGCGTCGGGACAGCCCGGCGAGTACACCGTCGGCGACGTGGCCAACTTCTACAACATCAATCCGCTGTATCAGCGCGGCATCACCGGCAAGGGCTCCACGGTCGCCATCGTGACGCTGGCCAACTTCGACCCGGCCGATGCCGAGGCCTACTGGAGTGCCATCGGCCTGACCACCAAACCGCACCGCATCGAGCAGATCCACGTCGATGGCGGCGGCCCGATCAACAGCGGCAGCGGCGAGACCGCGCTGGACGTGGAACAGGCAGGTGGCCTGGCGCCGGATGCCGACATCCTCGTCTACGACGCGCCGAACACCAACGCCAGCTTCGTCAATGCCCTGGCGCAGGCGGTGGTGGACAACCGCGCCGACGCCATCTCCACCAGCTGGGGCGCCCCGGAGATCTACAACTTCGCGGCACTCAACGTGGACGGCGCACGCGTCAACGACACCCGCGACGTCGGCACGCTGCAAGCGTTCCACACGCTGCTGATGGAAGCGGCGGTGCAGGGACAGTCGGTGTTCGCCGCGGCCGGCGACTCGGGGGCCTACGACACCGTGCGCGGGCTCGGTCATGGCACCGGTCCCGGTGAATTCAGCGCACCGCTGACGGTGGACTCGCCGGCATCCGATCCGTACATCACCGCGGCCGGCGGCACCACCACGCCCTTCAGCTTCGCCTTCGGCAACGGCCCGGTGGCCTCGGTCTCGCAGGAGAGCGTGTGGGGCTGGGACTACCTGCAGACCTACTTCGACACCAACTTCGGCCAGGGTGTGGTGGACCTGTTCTCGGTGGGTGGCGGCGGCGGCGTCAGCAGCTACTGGCGCAAGCCGTTCTACCAGTACTTCACCCGCGGCATCCGTCGCACCGAAGGCCACCAGTCGCTGGACTACAACGACCCGACGGCCGGCCCGACCACGCTGCTGAAGCTGCCCTCGCACTTCGCCGGCCGCAACCTGCCGGACATCTCACTCAACGCGGACCCGGAGACGGGCTATCTGGTGTACTCCAGCACCGATGGCGGCGCGACCGCCGGCCAGGGCGGCACCAGCTTCGTGGCGCCACAGCTCAACGGCATCACCGCGCTGCTGCGGCAGAGCTCGGGCCATCGCATCGGCCTGTGGAATCCGCAGATGTACTTCCTGCAGGCGGTGTTCGGCTATGGCCGCTACTCGCCGTTCAACAGCGTCAACGGCGGCGACAACTGGTTCTACCAGGGTGCACCGCACTACACCCCGGGCGCCGGCATCGGCACGCTGGACGTGAGCAACCTGGACGCATTCATGCGGTTCCGCTGGTAAGCCACCGGCCAGTGGAAAAGCAACGGCCGCCCCATGGGGCGGCCGTTGTCGTTCGCTGCCGGCGAAGAGTGCTCAGAAGCGCACTTCGGCGAACCCGGAGAATACGTCCACGCCGTCCTGCGACCGTGAGCCGTTGATCTGGGCGCGCACGTTGTAGCGGTCGTAAGCCACGCCAACGCCGAAGTTCTCGTTGATGTCGTAGCCCACGCCGACACCCGCGTAACCACCATCACCGGAATAGCTCGAGCTGGATCCGCCGATCTTGAAGTCGACGTTGTCGTGCATCCAGCCGAGGCGGGCATTGACGAACATGCGGTTGCGGAAGCGGTAGGTCATGTTGACGCCCGCCAGCGGTCCGGTGGCGCCGCCCGACAGGTCACTGCTGCCGACGCCGGAATAGTAGGTTCCCTTGCCCTTGCCCAAGTCGGCATAGCCGGCCTCGAAGCCGTAGCTCACCTGATCGATGTTCCACGCGTAGCCAAAGCGCCACGCCGTGGCGGTGTCCGTCTTGCTCGTGTTGAAGCCGTCATCGTGCCAGGTCGACTGACCCACCGTGCCATTGAGAAAGAACTGGCCCGAGGTGGTCGCGGCCAGCGAGCCGGCGGAGATGCAGGAAAGGGCCATCGCCGCAACGGCGATGGTGAAGCGCTTGCTCATCGGTGACTCCCCTGTGGTTGGCGATTTCTGCACCTCGGCCTCATGACCGCGGCAGCAGCCGCGGGAGTATGGGCAGCCGCAGGCAGCGAGCCTGTCGGCAAGCGCCTACATGGCGCGTAGGCGCTTGCCGCCCTTGCCGCGGACCGACATGATGCGGCCTCCTCTCCCGCCTCCCGCGAACGGATCGCCCGCGCATGCCCAATACCCCGAACGGATACCTGCGCAACATGCGCCTGGGCGACGCGGCGATGGTCGTCATCGGCGGCATCATCGGTGGCGGCATCTTCCTCAATCCGGGCGTGGCCGCGGCGCGTACCGAATCGGGCATCGCGCTGCTGGCGATATGGGTCGGGGCAGGACTGCTGACCCTTGTCGGCGCGCTGTGCTATGCCGAGCTCGGCGCGCGGCGACCGAACGCCGGCGGCATCTACGTCTACCTGCGCGAAGCCTTCGGTCCGCTGGCCGGCTTCCTGTTCGGCTGGACCATGCTGCTGGTGATCTACTCCGGATCCACCGCGGCGGTGGCCACCATCTTCGCCAGCTATGCCTCGGCCCTGTTCGACCTGCCGCCACGGGCGGCCACGCCGCTGGCAGTCGCCGCACTGGCCTTCGTCGCCGGCATCAACCTGTTCGGGATCCGCCTGGGCGCGACCATCCAGAACACCTTCTCCGTGCTCAAGCTGGCGGCAGTCGCCGTGCTGGTCGGCTGCGGCCTCTACCTGGCCGGTGTGGGTCAGGGCGCGCATGCGGTGCTGGGGGTGGACGAAGCACGGCGCGGCGTGGGCTTCATGGGTGCGGCGTTGCCGGTGCTGTTCGCCTATTCCGGATTCACCTACCTCAACAACCTCGCCGGCGAAGTCGACCAGCCGCAGCGCACCCTGCCCCGCGCGCTGTTCCTCGGCATGCTCGGGGTGATCGTCGCCTACGCGCTGGTCAACGTGGCCTACCTGGCCGCGCTCGGTCACGAGGGGCTGGCCGCCAGCCATGCCCCGGCAGCGGACGTGATGCAGCGGGTGTTCGGCACCGTCGGCGCCAAGGCGATCTCGCTGGGCGTGGCGATCTCCACCCTGGGCTTCTGCAACATCACCGTGGTGGCGGGCGCCCGCGTGCTGCAGGTGATGGGCGAGGACGGGCTGTTCTTCCGCTCGGTGGCACGGCTGCACCCGGTGCATCGCACGCCGAACCTGGCGATCGTGCTGCTGGCCGGATGGTCGATCGTGCTCGTGGCTTCGGGCAGCTACGGCCAGCTGCTGGACTACGCCACCTTCGCCGACTGGCTGGCCTGCGCGATCGGCGTGCTGACGCTGTTCTGGTACCGGCGCCACGATGGCGCCGGCGCCAGCTTCCGGGTGCCGGGCTACCCGCTGCTGCCGCTGCTGTTCGTGGGCGTGATCGGCTGGGTGGTGGTCGAGACCATGCGCAGCAATCCGCGCAATGCCGGCATCGGCGTGCTGATCATGCTGGCCGGCGCACCGGTGTATTTCGTCTGGCAGCGTCTGTTCAGGCCCGCCCATCCCTAAGCCTCGCAGGGGATGCGAGAATGCCCGGATCATCCTCGGGAGCGGTTTGATGGCGCAGTTGCAGGACCAGGGTCTGCTGGCGAAACCGGACACCTCCGTCACGCCGGAAAAGGTCCGTGACGGCATCGGGTTGCGCATCAACGGCGAGGACTTCCGCCACACCGGCGACCCCGAGCTGCCGCTGCTCTGGTATCTGCGGGACGTGCTGCGCCTGACCGGCACCAAGTACGCCGATGCCAAAGGCACCGGCGGCGCCGATCTCGTGCTGGTCGACGGCAAGGCGATTTCGGCAATCACGCTGCCGATGGCCCGGCTGGCCGGCAAATCCGTGGTGACCGTGGAGGGACTGGCCGGCCCCGACGGCCAGTTGCACCCGCTGCAGCAGGCCTTCATCGACGAGGACGCGATCGGCTGCGGCTACTGCACGCCGGGCTGGCTGATCGCCGGCGTCGACCTGCTGCGCCGCAAGCCGCATCCCTCCGACGCCGATATCGACACCCTGCCCAACCTCTGCCGCTGCGGCTGCCAGACCCGGGTGCGCAAGGCGATCCAGCGCGCCGCCAGGGGAGGCCAGGCATGATCCGGCTGTCACGTCGCCGCTTCCTGCAGGTACTGGCCGGCGCCACGGGAGCGCTGGTGGTGGGCATTCCCCTGGTCGATGCCGCCGATGCACCGGTACCCACCGGCTGGCTCGGCGACCAGATCTACGGTCTCGGTGCCTACGTGCGCGTGGACGCCGATGGCAGCGTGCTGATCGGCGCGCGCGACCCGGAAACCGGCACCGGTGCCGCGACCGCGCTGGCCCGCATCATCGCCGACGAGATGGATGCCGACTGGTCCAGCGTGAGGGTGATCGCCCTGGGGCCGGACACGACCCAGGTTGGCGGCAAGACCCGTTTCGTCTACGGCCACCAGCTCGGCGGCACCGGCACCTCGGTACCGTCGGCATGGAACGATCTGCGCCCGGCGGGTGCACTGGCCCGCTGGCTGCTGCTGCAGGCGGCGGCACGCCAGCTCGGCGTGCCGGCCGACCAGCTCCGCTGCGAGGCCGGCCACGTGATCAGCGGCGATGGCCGCCGCCTCGGCTACGGCCAGCTCGCCGCGGCAGCCGCGAAGATCGATCCGCCCAAGGCACCGGTGCCGCTGAAGACGCCCGACCGCTTCACCCTGATCGGCAAGGGCGCCGGTGACGCCAATGCCCGCGCGGTAGTCACCGGGCAGGCCCGCTTCGGCATCGACCACGCCAGCGACGACGCCCTGGTGGCCGTGATGGCGCACTGCCCGTGGCCGGATGGCAGCCTCGACCGGATCGATACGGCCAAGGCACTGGCGATCAAGGGCGTGCAGAAGATCCTGCGTCTGGCCCCGGAAAAAGATCAGCCCCTTGGCACCACGCCGCGCTGTGTCGCCGTCGCGGTGGTGGCGGAAAACACCTGGGCGGCACTGCGTGGTCGCGCCGCACTCGAACTGAAATGGAAGCCCGGCGCATCCGCGGGCGAGTCCACCGCTGCCATCGAGCAGCAGGCGCAGACCCTGCTCGCCGGTGACGGCGCGCCTGCCCTGCGCATGCGCAACGACGGCGATGTCGACGCCGCCAGCAAGAAGGCCGCCCGTCGCATCGAGGCCACCTACGTTCAGCCGTGGCTGGCGCATGCCACGGCCGAGCCGATGAACTGTTTCGCGCGGATCGACAAGGATCGCGCCGAGCTGGTCATCCCGACCCAGGCACCGCAGCAGGCGCTGGCCGTGGTGCAGCGGCTCACCGGCCTGTCGCCCGCGCAGATCACCATCCGCGTGCCGCGTGTCGGCGGTGGCTACGGCCGCCGGCTCGACCACGATTACGTGGCCGAGGCGGTGATGCTGGGCAAGATGCTGGACAAGCCGGTGCGGCTGCTGTGGACGCGCGAGGACGATCTCGCGCACGACTTCTACCGCTCCGGCAGCGTGCATGCGATGCAGGCGATCATCGGCCGCAGGCGCCAGCTGCTGGCCTGGAACCATCGCTTCGCCACCGCACCGGCACTGGCCGGCCGTGGCGTGCCGGACGACCGGCTGGGGATCGCCGAAGCCAACCCGGGCCACCTCCCGGCCGGCCTGGTGCCGAACTTCCGGCTGGACTGGTACGCACTGCAGGCCACCACGCCGCGCGGCCCCATGCGCGGCATGCCCGATACGGCACAGGCCTTCGCCGTGGAAAGCTTCATCGACGAGATCGCCCACGTGATGCGCGAAAACCCGCTGGATACCCGCCTGCGGGTGATCGGCGAGCCGCGCCAGCTGCCGCTGCCCGGCGGCGGTGCGCTGGACACCGGCCGGCTGGCCAACGTGCTTAAACTGGCCGCCGAACGCATCGACTGGGCGACCTGGCTGCATACCGTCAACGGCCTGGGCATTGCCGCCTGGTACATGGACGGCGCCTATGTCGCACACGCGGTGGAAGCTTCGATGCAGGGCGAGCAGCTCACCATCGAGCGCGCAGTCTGCGTGGCCGACATCGGTCGCGCGATCAACCCCACCGGGCTGGAAGGCCAGCTTGCCGGCGCCACGCTGGACGCATTCGGCCAGGCACTGAACCAGGCGATAACCATCAGGGATGGCCAGGTGCAGCAGCGGGACTGGAGCGCCTACGGCCTGGCCGGCATGGCGCAATTGCCGGATGCGGTGGAAGTCGTGGTGATCGCGGACAATGACCGACCGCCCGCCGGTGCCAGTTTCCTGGCCATGCCGACCGCCGCACCAGCGCTCGCCAACGCGGTCTTCCGCGCCACCGCGGTACGCGTCCGCCGGCTGCCGCTGATGAAGGAGCTGCTGCGGCTGCTCTGAGCGCAGGCGGCCGCAGGCATCGGAAGGAGCGTCACGCGCGTATCGGGGTGCATGTCTCAACGCTCCCTTGTCTGGTTCAAGCGCGACCTGCGCCTGCGTGACCACGCCCCGCTGGCTACGGCGGCACAGGCCGACGCGGCCGCGGCGATCTACCTGATCGAGCCGGACTGGCTGGCCAGCCCGGAGGGCTCGTCCGCCCACGTCGCGTTCGCACTGGAGGGCCTGGCACAACTGCGACGGGCGCTCGCCGCCCGCGGCCTGCCGTTGCTGGTCGAGGTGGGCGAGGCGTGCAGCGTGTTCGAGCGGCTGCGCGCGCGGTTCCCCTTCGACGAGCTGCTCAGCCACGAGGAAACCGGCTCCGGCTGGAGCTACCGCCGCGACCAGGTCGTGGCCGCCTGGTGCCGTCGCCATAGCGTGGCTTGGACGGAGTTCCCCCAGACCGGCGCGGTGCGCGGCCTGCGCTCGCGCGATGGCTGGGCCCGGCGCTGGCAGGCACGAATGGACGCCCCGCAGGTGCCCTCGCCCACGGGCTTCCGCGGCGAAGCGTGTCTCGAGCCGCAGGATCTTCCCGACCTCGCCCGGCTGGGCCTCGAACCGCACGGCAAGCAGCTGCAGATGGCCGGCGAGGCCACGGCCGAAGCAACGCTCGCGAGCTTCCTGGCCCACCGCGGCCACGACTACCTCAAGTCGATCTCCAGTCCCCTGCGCGCCGAGCGCGGCGGCAGCCGGCTCAGCCCCTACCTCGCCTTCGGCATGCTGTCGATGCGCCAGGTGCACCAGGCTACCGTGGCGGCCATCGCAACCCGGGAAGACACCGGCGTGCGCCGCGCCCTGCGCGGTTTCGCCGGGCGGCTGCGCTGGCACTGCCACTTCGTGCAGAAGCTGGAGAGCCAGCCCTCGCTGGAGTTCCGCAACCTGGCCCGGGCGACCGACGGCCTGCGCGAGGGCGAATTCGACCGCGCGCGCTTCGAGGCGTGGTGCGCCGGCGCCACCGGCTATCCGATGGTCGACGCCTGCATGCGCTCGCTGCGCGCCACCGGCTGGCTCAACTTCCGCATGCGGGCGATGCTGGTGAGTTTCGCCGCCTACCACCTGTGGCTGCACTGGCGCGAACCGGGGCTGTTCCTGGCGCGCCAGTTCCTCGATTACGAGGCCGGCATCCACTGGAGCCAGATGCAGATGCAGAGCGGGACCACCGGCATCAACACGCTGCGCATGTACTCGCCGACCAAGCAGGCGCGCGACCACGATCCGGACGGCCGCTTCATCCGCCGCTGGGTGCCGGAGCTGGCGCGCGTGCCGCTGCCGCTGCTGGCCGAGCCGTGGCGGATGGAGCCGTCGCAGCAGCGCGCCGCCGGTTGCGTGATCGGCCGCGACTATCCAGCCCCGCTGGTCGAGGAAAAGGCCGCGCTGACCCACGCGCGCGACCGGCTGTACGCGGCGCGACGCGATCCGCTGGCACGCCGCGAGGCCGATGCAATCCAGGCCCGCCACGGCTCGCGCCGCAGCGGGCTGCCGCCCACCACCCGACGTCACCGCACCTCGGTGCCGTCGCCCCAGGCCGACCTGTTCGAATGACTCCCGACGACTTCCCGCCCACCCGCGAGGCCGCCCTCGCCCGCCTTGCCGCGGTGCGTCCGGCCGACTACGCACGGAGCCGCAACGCGCTGGAAGGCGCGGTCACGCGGCTGTCGCCGTACCTCACCCATGGCGTGCTCACGCTGCCGGAAGCCCACGCCGGGATCGCCGACCGCCATCGGCTGGATCCGCAGCACAAGCTGGTCTACGAGTTCGGCTGGCGCGAGTACTTCCAGCACGTGTGGCAGCAACGCGGCGAGGCGATCTTCGCTTCGCTGCACCCCGGGCCGCTGCCCGACGCCGCGTATGCCAGCGCCCTGCCGCAGGACATCCGCGAAGGCCACACCGGGGTGCCGGCGATCGACCGCGCGGTGGCCGCGCTGTACGCCACCGGCTACCTGCACAACCACGCCCGCATGTGGCTGGCCAGCTACGTGGTGCACCTGCGCAAGGTGCGCTGGCGCGCCGGCGCGGACTGGCTCTACGGGCACCTGCTCGATGGCGACCTGGCCAGCAACCACCTGAGCTGGCAGTGGGTGGCCGGCACCGGCAGCCACAAGCCGTACCTGTTCAACGCGGCCAACGTGGCGAAGTACGCCCCGCGCGACTGGCACAGCACCGGCACCGCCATCGACTGCAGCTACGAGGCGCTGGACCGGATCGCCCGCGACCCGGCAGCCGTGGCCGCGGAGGCCCGCGGCGATGCGCGGGGCGAGCGCGAACCACCGCTTCTCGACGGCCCGCCCGCCGCACACGGCTACGTCGCGCCGGATCCCGCCGCGGTGCACGGGCGCGACGTGTGGCTGGTGCATCCCTGGTCGCTGGGCGCGGCACCGGCGGACCTGCCCGGGGACACCCTCCGCGTGGCCGTGGCGATCGCCGACTGGCATCGGCGGTGGCCGTGGTCGGCGCGACGCTGGTCGTTCGTCGCCGAACGGCAGCGCGCGCTGGCGTCGCTGCTCTGGCTGGCTCCCGCTCCGGCTCTGGTCGCCGCGCTGGCTGGCGCGCGAGACGTGCATGCCGTCGACGATCCGCACCTGCGCCAGGCGCTCGGCCCGGCCGCCGAGGCGATCCGCTGGCGCCCCGCGCCCCGCCTGTTCGCGCCGGTGGCGACCACCTGCGCCAGCTTCTCGCAGTGGTGGCGACGCACCCGGCTGGCCGGCTGAGCGCGCTCACGCACCGCCCACACTTGTATTGCATACAATCAAATTGCTTGAAATACGAATGGCATTCCCCACCTGCCATGCAGCGCCTTCGCGCCCCGTCTTTTCCACCCCATCCCGAGGAGTCCCCATGACCGACCGTCCGGCCGACGTTTCCGTGTTGTTCCAGCCGATCACCGTCGGCGACCTGAAGCTGCCCAACCGCATCGTGATGGCGCCGCTCACCCGCAACCGCGCGGGCGAGGGCAACACCGTGGGCGCGCTGCAGGCCACCTACTACAGCCAGCGCGCCAGCGCCGGCCTGATCATCGCCGAGGCCACCCAGGTGGTGCCCGAGGGCCAAGGCTACATCGCCACCCCCGGCATCCATTCGGACGCCCAGGTGGCCAGCTGGAAGGAAGTGACCGACGCGGTGCACGCGGCCGGCGGCCGCATCGTGCTGCAGCTGTGGCACGTGGGGCGCATCTCGCACACCTCGCTGCAGCCCGGCGGCCAGGCGCCGGTGGCGCCGTCGGCGATCCGCGCCGACGCCAAGGTGTTCACCGCCGAGGGTTTCAGCGACGTCTCCGAACCTCGCGCGCTGGAGCTGGCGGAGATCCCCGCGCTGATCGACAGCTATCGCGTGGCCGCGCGCCGCGCGATCGAGGCGGGCTTCGACGGCGTCGAGGTGCACGGCGCCAACGGCTACCTGATCGATCAGTTCCTGCGCGACAAGACCAACCGGCGCACCGACGCCTACGGCGGCAGCATCGAGAACCGCACGCGCCTGCTGTTCGAGGTGTGCGAGACGGTGGCGAAGGAGATCGGCGCCGGCCGCACCGGCGTGCGCCTGTCGCCGCTGACCCCGTTCGGCGACATCGCCGACAGCGACCCCCAGGCGTTGTTCAACCGCGCGGTGGAGCGGCTGGCCACGCTGGACCTGGCCTTCATCCACGTGATCGAGGGCGAAACCGGCGGCAACCGCGCGCCGCAGCCGTTCGACTACGCCGCGATGCGCAGGCCGTTCAAAGGCGCGTGGATCGTCAACAACGGCTACGACCGCGCCATGGCGATCGATGCGGTGGCCAGCGGCAAGGCCGACCTGGTGGCGTTCGGCCGCGCCTTCATCGCCAATCCGGACCTGCCGCACCGGCTGCGCGAAGACGCGCCGCTGAACCCGCTGGACGGCAATACGCTGTATGGCGGTGGTGCCAAGGGCTATACCGACTATCCCGCGCTGGCGTGATGAAGCCGATGGCGCGGACCGGTCGTCACGACTTGTCCGCGTCGCCGGTCTGGGCCACCCTGCCGCCCATGCCACGCCGCCCCGCCCTGCCCGCCCCTGATCCGCAGCCCCCGCTGTGCCTCAAGCAGCACCTGTGCTTCGCGCTCTACGCAGCCAGCAACCAGATGACCCGGCTGGCCCGCCCCATGCTCGACGAACTGGGACTGACCTACCCGCAGTACCTGGTGATGCTGGTGCTGTGGGAACACGGGACGCGCACCGTCGGCGAGATCGGCGAGGCGCTGCTGCTGGATTCGGGCACGCTCACCCCGCTGCTCAAGCGGATGGAGGCGAACGGCCTGCTTGCCCGCCGGCGCGACCCCGAGGACGAGCGCCGCGTGCGCGTCGCACTGTCGCCGCGCGGCCGCGTGCTGAAACAGCGGGCCGCCGGCCTGCCCTCGTACATGCGCTGCCAGGTCGAGTTGCCGCCGGCCCGCATGGATCAGCTTCGCGACCAGCTGCTGGCGCTGGTGGAGGCGATGCACCCGCGCGCCGCCGACTGATCCTCCGCCCCTGCCGCCCATGCTGGACACCACCCTGGCCAACCGACACCGGACCGACCTGCTCGACCGCGACAGCGTCTGGCTGTTCGGCTATGGCTCGATCCTCTACAAGACCGGCTTCGACTGCCTGGAGCGACGACCGGCGTCACTGCATGGCTGGGCGCGCCGCTTCTGGCAGGGGTCGCACGACCACCGCGGCACGCCCGAGGCGCCGGGCCGGGTGGTCACACTTGTCCGCGAGGCCGGCGCGCGCTGCCTGGGCGTGGCCTTCCGCATCCGCCCGGCCACGCTTGCGGCCCTCGACGTGCGGGAAAAGAACGGCTATCTGCGCGAGACCGTCGAGCTCGAAATGGACGGCGGCAGCCGCGCCAGGGCGGTTAGCTACATCGCCCCGCCCGGCAATGGCGCATGGCTGGGGCCGGCACCCGAGCCGGTGATTGCCCGGCAGATCGCGAACGCCAAAGGCCCCAGTGGCCCCAACCGCGACTACCTGCTCGGGCTGGCCGCGTCGCTGCGCACGCTCGGCGCCGACGATACCCACGTGTTCGCGCTGGAGAGCGCCATGCTCGCACTGAGCGCGCGCTGACGCGTCAGTGCGCGGGCTGGAACTGGTCGCTGGCCGGCACCCAGTTGGAGGAACTGGCAGGCGCGGGCAATGGCGCGGTGCGGGGTGAAGCCAGTGGATCCTCGCAGCCCGGCGGCAGCGGCGCTCCGGCGACCCGGGCGCTGGCGCACTGCACCGTGTTGTCCAGCCGGATCGGCGTCACCGGCGCGGGCGCGGGCGCGGTGGCAGGCGCAGGCGGGGGTGGCGCCAGCGGCGTGGCGGGCAGGTTGAGCCGGTTGTAGATCGCCTGCTCCAGCGGTTTCGCGGGCGGATCGGGGTTGCGGCAACCCAGCAGCGCCACCGGCAGCAAGGGCATCGCCACGCACTGGATCCGCACGCCGCGCGGCAGGTGGAAGGTGTGCTTGACCGTGGTCTTCTCCACCGCGTGGCGCAGCGCGCTGTCGATCGAACTCTCGCCTTCCGGCGCCCAGTCCTGGTCGAAGCGGGTCGGCCGATAGCCGATGTCGGGCGCGCGGTGGCGCATGATCTGCGTATCGCCATGCGGCTTCAGCTGGATGTACTGGCCCAGCGCCGGATTGCCCTCGATGCCGTGGTCGGCACCCTGCGCCGAACTGCCCTGCGCCACCGCGCCGGGGGCCTTGCCTGCACTTGGCCCGGGCGCCGGCAGCACGATGCTGCCGTCCTTGCCGATCAACAGCGACGACGGCTGCTTCACGCCCTGCGGCGCCCCGGGCGTGGCGGTATCGCTGCCCTGCGGCGTGGCATCGGGGGAGGAACTCACGTCGGTCTGGCCCGCGTGCGCAGCACTGGCGGGTGACGACGCCTCGGCGGCGGGTGCGCTCGCAACTGCCGCCTTCGCAGCCACCGCCGGTACGGCAGGAACGCTGGCGGGCTTCGGCGGCGCCTCGGCGGGCTCCGGCGACAGCTCCGGCCGGGCCACGGTCACCGCGACTTTCGCCGCCGGCGGCGCCACCTGCGGCGCGGTGAACGCCGGTGGCGTCGGCTGGTCGCTCAGGGTCGGCGCCCTCGGCGCCACCGGCACCGCGGCCAGCTCAGGCTCCTCGGCTGGGGCGACGGCGACCGCGGGGGCCTGGATCGACGGACGCTGCACGGCCACCACCGGACTCGGCGGAGTCAACTGCGGCGCGAGGTTCACCGTCGGTGCCGCCTGGGCCGGCAGCGGCACCGGCGCCAGTTCCGGGACCGGCGGCGCGGCGGTCACCTCGGGGCGGGCGACGACGAGGCTGGCCGGCGCGGGGCTCACCGGCACGCGGGTATCCAGCGCCAGGGTGGGCGGTGCCAGCTTCGGCGGCGACTGCGGTGGCAACTCCGGCATCGCCAGGGACGCGGGCGGCGGGATCGGCCGGTTGCCCTCCAGTTGCGGCTTGCGCGGCGGCTCGGGCTGGAACTTCGGCGGCACCGGCTTCGGCATCGGCGGCGAATCGAGGGTGACCGTGGGCGGCTCACCGACCAGCGGCACGGGCTGCAGGTCCGGCGTCGGCGCCGGCCTCGGCACGGTAACCGGCGGCGCCTTGGCGGCGACGGCCTTGTCCGGTCGGGGGACCACGGTGTGCTTCACGGCGTCGATCACCGGCGGTTCGATCGCCGGCACGGGCAGCGGGCTCGGTGCGGGTACCGCCGGCAAGGCGGGCGATGCGGTACGGGCGACGCGCACCGCGCCGCGACTAGCGGTGCCGCGGTGTACCGGCCCGACCTTCTTCGGCAGCGCGCCGAGCGGGGGCGGAGGCGGAGGCGGAGGCGGCGGCTCGTCCTTCTTCTTCTCGATGAGCCGCACCTGCAGCGCATCGCCGGGCTGCTCGGGGGGTATGTCGGGCACGTAGACCGGCCCCAGTATCACGCCGAGCAGGAAGCCGAAGTGCACGCACAGACTGCCCACCAGCGCAACGATGCGCAGCCAGCGGTCGCGCGGTTTCTGCCGGGTGCGCCGCCGATACACGCGCGCCTGTTCGGCCGCTTCGCGTGGCGACTGCAACAGGACGATGGCGCGAGGGACGTCGCGATCCGGGGGCGGGGGCGGCATGCCGGAAGTGTAGCGGGCGACGGGCGACGCGCTCAGGGCGGCGTGCCGCTGCCTCCCCTGCCCGGCGGGCCCTTGGCGCGTTGCGCGGTATCGGTCGGGCACCAGGTCGGCAGCCGCTTGCCGGCGCGATAGCGCGCGACACAATCGCGCATCTCCTCGTCCACCGCACGTGCCGGCGTGTCGACCGGGCAGCCGTAGGGCAGCGGCCCCTGCGCACGATAGGCCGCGATGCAGGTGGCCAGCGACGGCGGGGCCGGCGCATGCGGATCCTTCGCCAGCGGTGGCGGCGGCATGTTCAGGCGCTCATCGCCATCGTTGGGCGGCGGCGGGGCCGGCGGCAGGCCGCAGAACGGCGTGGGAACGCCCAGCAGGGTCTTGCACTTCAGGTGCACACCGCGCGGGAGATTCACCGTCTTGCTGCTCGGCCCCTTGCCCTGCAGTGCTCCGACCAGTTTGCGCAGCCCCGCCTGCGCGGCGTTCTCGCCCGGCGGCGGGAAATACTGCTCGAAGCGGGTCGAACGGTAGGGCACCGGCGAGGTGTGCTGCATCACCTGCATATCGCCGGTGGGCTTGCGCTGGATGTACTCCGGCACGGATGCGGACGCGCTGGCCGAAGCCGCGGGCAGGCGCGCCACACCGTCGCGGTCGAACAACGAGGGCAGGCGCGGCGCCACGCTCGTGGCCGGTGCCGGTGCCGGTGCCGGTGCGGCCGCGGTCGGCTCCACCTGCATGGCATCGTGCCTGGGTGCCTCGTGCACCGGCGGTGCTCGCCGCGGTGCCTGCAGGGCCAGGGGCGGGGGCGGGGCCGGCTGGCTCGCCCGGGGGATGAACCGCACCTGCAGCACCGATGCATCCGTAGCCACCTCGCCGCCGTCGAACGGCGCCGCCGGCGGCGGTTGCATGACCTGCCACAGCACCAGCGCGAAGAACCCGTGCAGCAGGGCCACCGCGACCCAGGCGAACAGCCGCCGACGACGCCCGCGCGGCCAGGGACGACGGCGCAGGCGCTGCAGCAGGGCACGCGTGTCATCGTCCAGTGGAGCCAGCCCGGGCGGCGGCGTCCAGCGGTGCGGGTCGGGCGAAGGCGTGGGTTCGATGGGCGACCTCGGGGGCGATGAGGCGGTTTCCGGCAACGCGCGGATCGGACTCCGCCCCGGTCGAACCGCGAGGTCTTACGGACCCTGGGCAGCGCGCCGGGTTCCCTGCGACGCCCTGGCCCCTTGACCGCGGCGCCCGATGGGAGAACCCTCGCCGGGCGGCTTACGCCGCTTCTCTCCGCCATGACCGCCCGGACGCACGCGCGCCGCGGACGACCATGACGGCCCGTCAACGTTCGCCGCGCCATGCGGCCTCGTGCGGCGCCGTCGACGCCGGCTCGGGACCCGCGTTCGCGCGCAGGAGGGTCCTGTCATGTCCGTATCGAGGAGCAAGCTTCCCGCCAGCCAAGCACGCCGGTCGCCGCGTCCAGCGCGGTGGACCGGCCGCCGACCAACCGTGATCGAACGGCACGGGAGAGCGTCATGAACGCGCCGCGCCTCGTTCCTACCGAAAACATCCGCAACATCGCCCTGGCCGGCCACGCCGGCAGCGGCAAGACCAGCCTCTTCGAAGCCCTGCTGTACGCCGCCGGCGTGATCCAGGCCCAGGGCACGATCGAGCGCGGCAACACTTTCTCCGACACCGACGTGCAGGAGAAGGCACGCGGCCACTCCATCGACACCTGCCTGGCTTCGCTGATGCACGGCGACTGCCGCATCCAGCTGATCGACACCCCCGGCTACGCCGATTTCCGCGGCCCGGCCCTCGCCGCGCTGGCCGCGGTGGACACGGTCGCGGTAGTGGTCAACGCCGCCAACGGCATCGAGCACGGCGCGCGCCGCATGATCGAGCACGCGCGCCAGCGCGGCCTGGCCTGCGTGCTGGTGATCAACCGCATCGACAGCGACGCCGCCGCGCTGCCCGCGCTGGTGGAGGAACTGCGCGAGGCGTTCGGCCGCGAGTGCCTGCCGGTGAACCTGCCCGCCGCGGGCGGCACCGAAGTACGCGACGCGTTCTTCCAGCGCGAGGGCGACACCGACTTCTCCTCGCTGGCCGAGGCGCACCAGCAGCTGATCGACCAGGTGGTGGAGATCAACGAGACGGTGATGGGCGCCTACCTGGACACCGGCGAGGACGCGATCACGCCGCAGCAGCTGCACGATGCCTTCGAGCAGTGCCTGCGCGAACGGCACCTGGTGCCGATCTGTTTCATGAGCGCGCGCTCGGGCGCCGGCGTGCGCGAATTCCTGGACTTGGCCGTGCGGCTGCTGCCGCATCCGGGCGAAGCCAACCCGCCGCCCTTCCTCGATGCCCAGGACAAGCCGGTGCCGGTCGCCGCCGACCCGGCGCAGCACGTGATCGCCGACGTGTTCAAGATCGTCAACGACCCGTTCGTCGGCAAGCTCGGCGTGTTCCGCGTGTGGCAGGGCACGGTGCGCCGCGACACGCAGCTGTTCGTCGACGACGGCCGCAAGCCGTTCCGCGTCGCCCACCTGCTGCGGATCGAGGGCAACCGCCACGTCGAGATCGACCAGGCCGTCCCCGGCGACATGGCGGCGGTGGCCAAGGTGGAGGAGATCCACTTCGACGCCGTGCTGCACGACTCCCACGACGAGGACCGCATCCACCTGGTGCCGATGGCCTACCCGCAGCCGATGGCCGGACTGGCGCTGGAGCCGAAGCACAAGGGCCAGGAACAGAAGCTGGCGCTGGCGCTGGGGCGACTGGCCGAGGAGGATCCCTGCCTGCGCGTGGAGCATCGGCGCGAACTCAACGAGACCGTACTGCGCGGGCTCTCCGAGCTGCACCTGTCGATCGCGCTGGAGCGCATGCGCGAACGCTATGGCGTGGAGGTGATCACCCACCCTCCGCGGATCGCCTATCGCGAAACCATCACCGCCAGCGCCGATGGCCACCACCGGCACAAGAAGCAGACCGGTGGCGCCGGCCAGTTCGGCGAAGTGCTGCTGCGGGTCGAGCCACTGGAGCGCGGCGCCGGCTTTGCTTTCGTCGATTCGGTGAAAGGCGGCGCGATTCCCGGCCAGTTCCTGCCGGCGATCGAGAAGGGCGTGCGCCAGGCGATGGACCACGGCGCGATCGCCGGCTTCCCGCTGCAGGACGTGCGCGTGACCGTGCTCGACGGCAAGCACCACTCGGTCGACTCGAAGGAGGTCGCCTTCATCACCGCCGGACGCAAGGCCTTCCTCGATGCGGTGGGCAAGGCGCAGCCGGTGGTGCTGGAACCGATCGTGTCGCTGGAGGTGGCGATCCCCGAGGCGCACGTGGGCGACATCACCGGCGGCCTGGCCGGCAAGCGCGCGCGCATCCTCGGCACCGACCTGCAGCGCGGCGGCGAGCTGCTGATCCGCGCCCTGGCGCCGCTGGCCGAGCTGGCCGACTACGCCACCGAACTGCGCGCCGTCACCGCCGGGCGCGGCCGCTACGGCATGGAGCTAAGTCATTACGAACCGGCGCCGCCGGCGATGCAGAAGCAACTGCGCGAAACCTGGCGCCCGCACCCGGACGAGGACTGAGCCGGGACCGCCGGCGCCCGCCCGGGCGCCGGCCTCAGGCGGCCAGCCGTTCGATCAGTGCCTCGGTGAAGGCCGGGATGTCGTCCGGCTTGCGGCTGGTGATCAGCGTGCCGTCGGCCACCACCGCCTTGTCCCGCCATTGCGCGCCGGCATTCTCCAGGTCGTTGCGCAGCGACGGCCACGAGGTGACCTTGCGCCCCATCACCAGGCCGGCGTCAATCAGCGTCCACGGCCCGTGGCAGATCGCGGCCACCGGCTTGCCGGAGGCGCCGAAGTCGCGGATGAAGGCGATCGCCTCCTCGCGCAGCCGCAACTGGTCCGGATTGATCACTCCGCCGGGCAGCACCAGCGCGTCGAAATCCCCGACGTGCGCCTTGGCCAGCGGCATGTCCACCTTCACCGAGCCGGCCCAGTCGCCGCCCGTCCAGCCGCGGATCTGCTTCGATCCGTCCGGCGCGACCACGTCCACGCGCGCGCCGGCAGCCTCCAGCAGGCGCTTGGGTTCGGTCAGCTCGCTGTGCTCGAAGCCGTCGGTCGCCAGGACGGCGATGCGACGGCCGTGCAGATCGTTGGGGCTCATGGCGGGGATCCTCGGCAAGTGGGGAGGATGAATGTCGCAGGTCGCGCATCGCCGGGGCGTCGTCGTCGCGTTACCCCGGCGTGATCGCCCGATGCGGCGGCGTGCCGTGCCGCCGCCGCGCGACTGGGCGACACTCTGCGATCCGATCCACGCCATTGCCGAGGCCGCATGAGCGCCGAGTACATCCTGGCGATCGACCAGGGCACCACCAGTTCCCGCGCCATCCTGTTCGACCGCGCCGGCCGCATCGCCGGCGTGGCGCAACGCGAGTTCCCCCAGCACTTCCCCCAGCCGGGCTGGGTCGAGCACCACCCGCGCGAGATCATGACCAGCGTGCTCACCACGATCACCGAGGTGATGAACGACACGCAGGTCCCCGCTTCGGCGATCGCCGGCATCGGCATCACCAACCAGCGCGAGACCACGGTGGTGTGGGACAGGGTCACCGGCCAGCCGATCCATAACGCCATCGTGTGGCAGTCACGGCAGACCCGCGCCATCTGCGAGGCGCTGAAGGCCGCTGGCCACGAGCCAATGGTGAAGGCGAAGACCGGCCTGCTGATCGACGCGTATTTCTCCGGCACCAAGGTGAAGTGGATCCTCGACCACGTCGACGGCGCGCGCGAACGCGCCCGCCGCGGCGAGCTGGCCTTCGGCACCATCGACAGCTGGCTGATCTGGAACCTCACCGGCGGCAAGGTGCACGTCACCGATGCCACCAACGCCTCTCGCACGCTGATGTACGACATCCATGCACGCCAGTGGGACGACGAGCTGCTGGCGATGCTCGACGTGCCGCGCGCGATGCTGCCGGAGGTGCGCTCGTCCAGCGAAATCTACGGACACACCACGCCGGAGCTGTTCTTCGGACGGGAGGTGCCGATCGCCGGCGTGGCCGGCGACCAGCAGGCCGCGCTGTTCGGCCAGGCCTGCTTCGAACCAGGCATGGCCAAGAACACCTACGGCACCGGCTGCTTCATGCTGATGCACACCGGCGAACGGGCCGTGGCCTCGGAACACGGCCTGCTCACCACCATCGCCTGGGACGTCGACGGCCGGGTCGAATACGCGCTGGAAGGCGCGATCTTCGTCGCGGGGTCGGTGGTGCAGTGGCTGCGCGACGGGCTGCGCATGTTGGGCAAATCCAGCGACTCGCAGGCCTACGCCGAGCGCGCCGGCGACAGCGACGGCGTGTACTTCGTGCCGGCCTTCGTCGGCCTCGGCGCACCGTACTGGCGCAGCGACGTGCGCGGCGCGGTGTTCGGCCTGTCGCGTGGCACCAGCAAGGAACACTTCGTGCGCGCCGCGCTGGAGTCGATGGCCTACCAGACCCGCGACGTGCTCGATGCAATGCAGGCCGATGCCGGCATCACACTGAGGGAGTTGCGCGCCGACGGCGGCGCCATCGCCAACGACTTCCTTGCCCAGTTCCAGGCCGACATCCTCGGCGTGCCGCTACTGCGGCCAGAGGTCACCGAAACCACCGCGCTGGGCGCTGCCTACCTGGCCGGACTGGCCACCGGCTTCTGGTCCAGCCGCGAGGAGATCGCACGGCAATGGGCGGTGCAACGACGCTTCGCACCGTCGATGCCGAGCGAGCGACGGGAGGCGCTCTATGCCGGCTGGAGCATGGCGGTGCAGGCGACGCTGGGGTTCCGGGTCTGAATCTTCGCGCCCTTGCTCCCTGTGGGCGGCCAGCCTCGCCACGCCGCTGCATCGATCGCCCACAGGGTGGGCTCCTACGAAACATGCCCCTGTAGGAGCGCACCCTGTGCGCGATCCGGCCTCGCCACGACGCTGCATCGATCGCCCACAAGATGGGCTCCTACGAAACATGCCCCTGCAGGAGCGCACCCTGTGCGCGATCCGGCCTCGCCACGCCGCTGCATCGATCGCCCACAAGATGGGCTCCTGCGAAACATGGCCCTGTAGGAGCGCACCCTGTGCGCGATCCGGCCCCGCCACGCCGCTGCATCGATCGCCCACAGGGTGGGCTCCTACATGAACGTCGACGCGGCGGGACAAAAGCCGGCCGCGACCCTCAGCGCTTGGGCTGCAGCAGCGTGCCGGTGCACTTCGGCGAACCGCACAGGCACTTCCACAGCTTCTTCAGCCGCGCGGTGTGCGGCACTTCCAGCACGATGCCGTAGTTGTAGGTGAGTTCCTCGCCGGGCCTGATCGTGCGGATCGCCTCGATCATCACCTTGTCCTTGCGCAGGTCGCCGTTGGCGCTTTCCTCCACCACGGCGCGGCAGTTCGGATCGCAGCTGTGGTTGATCCAGCGCGCCGTGTTGCCGTTGCGGTTGGCGTCGATGATGTAGTCGTCGTTGAGGGTGAACAGGAAGGTGTGCCCGGTCTCGCCGCCGTCGCCGTACATCTCGTCGGCCTCGGCGTGGGTCATCAGCGTGCCCTTGTACTGGACGATCTCCTCCCCCTTGCGGATCACATCGGTGGCGAAGACACCGTTGCCGTGGATCGGCGAACGGCGGGCGACGAAGCGTGCGGGCATGCGGACATTCCGGTGACAGGCAAACCCCGATCATGCCCGTTCGGCATGAACGTGGGAACCGCGACGGCGCGCGTCGCTGGCCGGCAGCGGGTTTTCGGCTGCGACGGCGTGGACGGTTTCGGCCGCCATGCAAAGGTGGTTAGAATCAGAGATTCAAACGATCGTTTGGAGAAGCCGTGATGCGCCTGCCCCGCTGGATCGCCCCCGCCGTGCTCGCCCTGGGCCTGGTCGCCTGCGGGCCGCCGCGCAAGAGCGTGTTCCCGCCAGCGGTCAGCATCCAGCAGTTGCAGGTTCAGCCCGGCGGCGGATGGCACCTCACCGTGCGCATCCAGAACAACAGCTACGGCGAGATGGACTTCACCTCGCTGGAGGGCACGCTGCAGGTGGCGCAGCTCGAGCCGGTGCGCCTGCACGGCACCTTCAAGCGCGATATCCCTGCCCTCTCCGGCGACGTGGTGGACATTGACGTGCTGCCGACCTCACAGATGACCGCCGCGCTGGCCGCCGTCGCGGCCAAGGGCAGCGCCGGTTCGCTCGCCTACCGGGTGAGCGGCACCGCCCGAGCCAAGCCCGAGCAGGAAAAGCAGGCCCGCGATTTCGACTTCAGCGGCAACGACTGGCTGTCGCCCGTGCCCGGGATACCCGGCACCTTCCGCTGATCCGCTCCTCACATCCCACCCATTCCACCGAAGGACATCGCCATGACGCTTTACAAGGCCCCCCTCGACGACCAGCGCTTCGCCCTCTTCGACGTCCTCGGCGCCGAAGCGGTGCTGACCGGGCTGGAAGGTGGCGACGGCCACACCCGCGACCTGCTCGACGCCGTGCTGGAAGAGGCCGGCAAGCTCGCCGAGCAGGTGCTCGCGCCGACCAACTGGCCGGGCGACCAGGAAGGCTGCCACTTCGACAAGGACACCCACACGGTCACCACGCCGAAGGGTTTCAAGGAAGCCTTCAAGGCGTTCGCCGAGGGCGGCTGGGCCGGCCTGACCATGCCGGAGGCCTACGGCGGCCAGGCGCTGCCGGCCGTGCTCGGCACCGCCACCACCGAGCTGTTCCAGTCCGGCAACCTGTCGTGGAGCCTCTATCCGCTGCTGTCCGAGGGCGCCTGCCACGCGATGGAACTGCACGGCGAGGAGTGGCAGCGCGAGCTGTTCATGAGCCGCATCGTCGCCGGCGACTGGACCGGCACGATGTGCCTGACCGAACCCCAGGCCGGTTCCGACCTCGGCCTGCTGAAGACCCGCGCCGAGCCGGCCGGCAAGGGCCTGCACGACGCCACCACCTACAGGATCACCGGCACCAAGATCTTCATCAGCGCCGGCGAGCACGATCTGGCCGAGAACATCGTGCACCTGGTGCTGGCCCGCCTGCCCGACGCCCCGGCCGGCAGCCGCGGCATCTCGATGTTCATCGTGCCGAAGTTCAAGGTGAATGCCGACGGCTCGCTGGGCGAGCGCAACAACGCCTACGCCG
The DNA here is from genome assembly GCF_001641285.1 of Dyella thiooxydans. Classification (NCBI taxonomy): domain Bacteria; kingdom Pseudomonadati; phylum Pseudomonadota; class Gammaproteobacteria; order Lysobacterales; family Rhodanobacteraceae; genus Dyella; species Dyella thiooxydans. Next base: position 4,136,123 of record NZ_CP014841.1, on the reverse strand, counting down.
GCGCCATCGAGCACAAGATGGGCATCAAGGGATCGGCCACCTGCGTGATGAACTTCGACGAGGCCGAGGGCTACCTGATCGGCCAGCCGCACAAGGGCCTGATGGCGATGTTCACCATGATGAATGCCGCCCGCCTGTCGGTCGGCGTGCAGGGCCTGGCGCTGTCGGAGCGCGCACTGCAGAACAGTCTCAACTACGCCCGCGAGCGCCTGCAGTCACGTGCGCTGTCCGGTGCGAAGTTCCCCGACAAGCCGGCCGACAACCTGCTGGTGCAGCCGGACGTGCGCCGCATGCTGCTGACCCAGCGCGCCTTCGTCGAAGGCTCGCGCCTGCTGGTGCTGTACAACGCGCTGCAGGTGGACGTCGAGGCGCGTGCCAAGGACGAAGCCACGCGGCAGAAGGCGAGCGAGCTGGTCGCGTTCCTGATCCCGATCTCCAAGGCGCTGGTCACCGAGCTGTCGATCGAGTGCACCAAGGAAGCGCTGCAGATCTACGGCGGCCACGGCTACATCGGCGAGAACGGCATGGAGCAGTTTGCCCGCGATGCGCGCATCACCACGCTGTACGAGGGCACCACCGGCATCCAGGCGGCCGATCTGCTCGGCCGCAAGATCCTCCAGCTGCAGGGTGCGGGCTTCCGGCACTTCCTGGAGGAGATCAGCGCGTTCTGCCAGCAGCACAGCGCCGACGAGTCGCTGCGCGCGATGATCGGTCCGCTCGCCGTCTACACCAAGCAGTGGGGCGAACTGACCATGAAGCTGGCCGGCCGCATCCAGGCCAACCCGGAAGAGCTGGGCGCCGCCGCCAACGACTACCTGTACTACTCCGGCTACATCACCCTCGCCTACCTGTGGGCGAAGAGCGTGGCCGCGGCGGACCGTAGCAGCCAGCCGGAAGCGTTCAAGCAGGCCAAGCGCGACACCGCGGCGTTCTACTTCGCCCGCATCCTGCCGCGTTGCCTGATGCACCAGGCAGGCATCGAGGCCGGCGTGGCGACGCTGCCCCAGATCGCCTGACGCCGTCGACGCCCCTTCCGAAGCGCCCGGCCCTGCCGGGCGCTTTTTTTTGCGCGACAGCCGATCTCGCGGCCACTGTCGCAGGGCCAGGCGATTGCTACGCCGCGGGCCTTCATCGGGGAAAATCCATGCGTCGGATTGCCGTGCTGTTCGCCTGCCTGCTCGCCTGCACCCCCACCTTCGCCGGGGCGACACTGAAACCCGGCGACACGCCACCGGACGCACTGGGCATCACTCGCGACGGCACCCATCTCACGCTTTCGCCCCTGCGCGGCAAGGTGGTGGTGAGCTTCTGGGCCACCTGGTGCGGCTACTGCATGAAGGAGATGCCCACCCTGGGCAACATCCAGCAGGTGGCGATCCAGAAGCACCTGCCGCTGCAGATCGTGGCGGTGAATCACCGTGAGAGTGTGCGGACGTTCGCCGCGGTGTCGCGCAACATGCATCGCATCCTGCCGACCCTGCTGATGAGCCGCGACGGTGACGGCAGGGTCGGGCGCCCCTACGGCAGCGACGACGGCATCCCGGTGATGGCGATCTTCCATCCGGACGGCACGCTGGCCAACCTGCACGTGGGTTACGACGAGAGCGATCTCGACGGGATCCTCGCCGAGATCAACGGCCTGCTGGCCGACGCCACCAAGCCCCAGGCCGCCGTCCCACACTGACAGCGGCACCCTGCCGCAGTGGCTTACGGTCGCCCCGGCGACCGTGACAAGATGCCGGGTCGCCGAGATCGCGAGACCGCCTTTCCGTGCCCATTCCACGCCGCCAACGAGGCTTCGTCGCCTGGCTCGCCATCGTCGCCCTGTGGCTGACGATCGTCGCGCCCGTGGTGTCGCAGACGCTGGCGAACCCGCTGGATTCGCTGGTCAGCATCGGTGCCTGCGGCGTGCACCACCCGGACGGCACGCAGACGCCGCCGGCCGGCCACCTGCTGGAGAAGTGCGGCTACTGCGGCATGATGGCCGGGCATTCGATGCTGCCCGACGCATCGCCGGTACAGGTTCCAGGGCTTGCGCTGGCCGGTCCGTCGCCCACTGCCGTCCGGCCGCCCGAACGCAGCACGATCGTGCTGCTCGCGGCCGCACCCCGCGGTCCTCCTGTCGTCGCGCACGCCTGAACCCACGCCACGCGAATAGCTGACCGCCCGTCGCCGGCCCTTCCGGACCGCCGACTGGCCAGCGCATCCGCCCCGTGATCGCGCGCGGCCTGCGTGCCGCGCGTCGTTGCCGACTCCAGGGATTTCCATGACTCATCCGACGCTTCATCGGCGTGCGCCTGCGCACGCCCACTTCCTGCCGCGCGCCCTTGTCGGCGCCATCGCGCTGGCGCTTGCCGGCCCCGCACTCGCCACCGACGCGGACCCGGCGACCGAACTGGCGCCGGTCGTGGTCACCGCACCGATGCAGGATAGCCCGCTCACCGTCGTGACCGACCCGAAGGCCCCGCGCCAGCCGGTGCCGGCCAGCGACGGCGCCGACCTGCTCAGGAGCATTCCCGGCTTCTCGGTGATCCGCAAAGGCGGCAGCAACGGCGATCCGGTGCTGCGCGGCATGAGCGGCTCGCGACTGGGCATCCTGATGGACGGCGGCCAGATCGCCGGCGGCTGCCCGTCACGCATGGACCCGCCGACCGCCTACATCGCGCCGGAAAACTACGATCGCGTCACCGTGATCAAGGGCCCGGAAACGGTGATCTACGGGCCCGGCAACTCGGCCGGCGTGGTGCGCTTCGACCGCGACTTCAGCCGCTACGCCGAACCGGGTTACCGCGTCGACGCCAGCGTGCTCGGCGGCTCCTGGGGCCGCAACGACCAGAACCTGGACCTGCGCACCGGCGCCCCGACCGGCTACCTGGGGGTTGCCGCCAACCACACCCATTCGCAGGACTACGCCGACGGCGCCGGCCACCGCGTGCACTCGCGCTACGACCGCTGGAACGTCGACACCACCGTGGGCTGGACGCCCAGTGACGACACCCGGCTGGAACTGGCCGTCGGCAAGGGCAACGGCCAGGCCGCCTATGCCTTCAGCGGCATGGATGGCTCGCAGTTCCTGCGCGAAAGCGCCGGCCTGACGCTCGTGCAGCAGCACCTCACGCATCATTGGGACACGCTGGAAGTGCAGGCGTACACCCATTACGCCGACCACGTGATGGACAACTACACGCTGCGCCAGCCCGATCCGGCCAGCATGATGCCGATGGCGATGGCCTCCAACGTGGCCCGGCGCACCCGCGGCGGGCGCATCGCCGGCACCTGGCGCTGGGACGAGGTGCTGGAGCTGGTCGCCGGCATGGACGGCTCGACCAACGCACACACCTTGCGCAACGGCGGCCCGCCGGACAGCATGATCTACTACGGTCTGCTGCCGCGCCTGCGCGACGCCCGCATGAGCGACGTCGGCGCGTTCGGCGAGCTGCGCTGGACCCTTGCGCCCCGCCAGCGCGTGATCAGCGGCATCCGGCTGGACCGCGCACAGGCCCGCGGCTACCAGCTCACCCTGCCTTCCGCCGGCACCAGCGGCATGGGCGGCGGTATGAGTGGTGGCATGGGCAGCAGCACGACCAAGGTCACGGCGAGCCGCTCCGACACACTGCCCTCGGGTTTCGTGCGCTACGAAAGGGACCTCGCCTCCGCGCCGGCCACGTTCTACGCCGGCATCGGCCATGTCGAGCGTTTCCCCGACTACTGGGAGCTGTTCGGCGGGCACGTGGACACCTCCGTCACCAGCTTCCGCAACCTGCAACCGGAACGCACTGCCCAGCTGGACATCGGCCTGCAGTACCACGACGCCCGCATGAAGGCCTGGGTCTCCGGCTACGCCGGCATGGTGCAGGACTTCATCCTGATGCGTTACCCGGCCAGCGCCATGGGCACGGGGACGGCCAGCAACGTGCAGGCGCGCATTGCCGGCGGCGAAGCCGGCGTGAGTTATGCATTCGATCCGCACTGGAGCGGCGATGCCTCGCTCAGCACTGCCTGGGGCCAGAACCGCACCGAGCATCGCCCGCTGCCGCAGATGCCGCCGCTGGAAGCCCGCTTCGGGCTCACCTATGCACGCGATGCATGGTCGGTGGGCGCACTCTGGCGCGTCGCCGCCGCCCAGCGTCGGGTGGCGGTCGGCGAAGGCAACATCGTCGGCCAGGACCTGGGGACCAGCGGCGGCTTCGGCGTGCTCTCGCTCAACGGCAGCTACCGTCTCGGCCGGCATCTGACGCTGAGCGCCGGCATCGACAACCTGCTGGACAGGACCTACGCCGAGCACCTCAACGCCGCCCCGACCGGACTGGTCGGCTACGTCAGCACCGTCCGCGTGAACGAGCCCGGGCGCACCGCCTGGATGAAGCTCGCCATCCACCTCTGACCCAGATCAGACCCACGGGTACGCCGCAAGGCGTACCTTGGCCCCGCATTCCAAGGAAACCGCCATGAGTCGCCTGTCACGCCCCCTCGCTTCCCTCGCCGCGGCCGCGCTTGCCACGCTGCCCGGCGTTGCCGCCGCCTGTTCCACCTGCGGCTGCTCGCTCAACTCCGACTGGGCCAGCCAGGGCTATGCCACCTCGCGCGGGCTGCACCTGAGCCTGCGTCAGGACTATTTCAACCAATCCCGGCTGGTGTCCGGCTCCGACCGTGTCGCCTTCGGCAGCATCCCCCTGCCCAGCGAGGACGAGCTGCAGCGCAAGACCATCAACCGCAATACCCTGCTCGGCCTGGACTACAGCTTCAACCGGGCCTGGGGCCTGTCGGTGCAGCTGCCCTGGTTCAGCCGGTACCACGAGACCTGGCCGGAAGGCGAAACCACGTTGTCGTCTTCCAGGGGACAGGGCATCGGCGACATCCGCGTGGTCGCCCGCTACCAGGGCTTCAGCCCGGATGCGGGCCTGGGCGTGCAGTTCGGCGTGAAGCTGGCCACCGGCACGTTCAAGCAGACCTTCGACGCCGGCAGCGCCGCCGGCGAGCTGCTGGATCGCGGCCTGCAGCGCGGCACCGGCACCACCGACGCACTGTTCGGCGTCTACAAGTTCGGCTACCTCAGCGACTCGGTCGGCTATTTCGGCCAGGCCATGGGCGAGGTGGCGATGAACGCCCGCGACGGCTTCCGCCCGGGCAACTCGCTCAACGTGAACCTTGGTCTGCGCTATCTCGACGCCGGCATGTTCGTGCCGCAGGTACAGCTCAACCTGCACGGCGAACAGCGCGAGAGCGGCGCCTTCGCCGACCGCGCCAACAGCGGCGCCACACTGGCCTATCTCAGTCCCGGGCTGGGCGTGAAGCTGGGCCGTCGCGTGGACGCCTTCGTGTTCATGCAGGTGCCGGTGCACGAGCACGTCAACGGGCTGCAGATCGAACCGGGACGGCTGTGGTCGGCCGGCGTGCAGCTCCGCCTCTAGCCACGGACCGCAGCCAGGGCTTCCGTCGCACCCGCGCGTCGGTGTAGAACCAGAAGTACATCCGGCTGCGACCCGAACGCATGAACGAGCCCTCCCTCCTGATCCGCCTGGCCGAGGACGACGACGACTTCATCCTCGGCCTGGTCCCGCGCTTCGTCCAGTTCGACCTGCCGGCCTGGCGGCGGCGGCACGAATGCATCGAAGGCATCCGCCGCGACATCGCACATCACCTGGACGACCAGCCGCCGAACAGCTTCCTGTTCGTGGCCGAGGATGCCGACGGCGAGCGGGTCGGCTTCCTGCACCTGCAGAAGACCCAGGACTTCTTCACCGGCCGCACCAACTGCCACATCTCCGACGTGGCGGTGGCGCCGGGCCACGAGCGCCAGGGGATCGGACGCGCCCTGCTGCAGCATGCCGAGGAGTGGGCACGCGAGCACCGCTGCGCGCTGGTCACACTGGCCGTATTCCCCGGCAACGACGGGGCACGCGCGTTGTACGAGGCGGCCGGCTATGGCACCGACCTGCTGCGCATGGCCAAGCCGGTGGGCTGAGCAAAAAAAAACCCGCGGCTGCCGGGCAGCCGCGGGTCCGGGTCGATCACCGTGACGATCAGTTGACTGCAGTGCTGCCGGTCGGCGCCTCGGTCTGTTCACGGTCGTTCAGGCGGGCCGACACGCGATCGATGTTGGCCAGCGACAACAGGTGGGCGTAGATCCAGCCCAGCGTGCCGTCCTTCAGGAACTCGTGCGCGGTCTTCTCGTCGAGCTGGCGCAGCTTTTCCTCGTTGACCACGAACAGGCCATTGAGGTTGATCGTCTTGCCGTCCTTCTCCAGCCGGATGTTGCGCGGCTCGAGCAGGTCGTGCTTGCGCAGCTGGTCCATGAACCAGTGCGTGCGGGCGACATGCTGCTGGAACTCGCCGAGGAAGTTCACGGCGTTGGTCAGCATCTCCGCATCGGTGCCGTCTTCCTTGAACAGGCGCTCGCCCTCTTCACTGCTGAAGCCTTCATAGGCCTCGTCCAGGAACACGGTGAAATCGTCGCCTTCCTGGTCTTTCGGCTTCTCCGCCAGGATGAACGGATAGCGGCGGATGAAGGCCGGCACGTAGGCGCCCGGGATCCACTGGCCGTTCGCGTCGACGAACAGGTTCTCGTTCTGGCGCAGGCCAAGCAGGGCCATCGGACCGGCTTCCTTGACGTCGGTGCCGGCGAACAGGATCGGCATGTCGCGGGCTGCGGCGGGAAACTCGACGCCGGTCAGCGGCACCGAATGCACGTTGGCCGCGAACTTCAGGCTCGGCACGCCCTTCAGGCGCAGGTCCTTGTGGGCGGTGCGGTTGAGCGGCACGGGGCGCTCGTAGAAAAAGACTTCTGCCACGTTGTTTACCTCTGCCCAGCCGCGCCGGGGTTGCCACCGTCGGCCCCCCCTCCCAAACCCGGCCCGGGTCTCAAGACGAACAGCCACTATAACAGCGCCCACGGCCGCCCGCGAACGCCCGGGCGGCACCCCCTTGTCCCTGCCGCATCAAGGATTTGCATGCGAACGGCAACAAAGATGGGCTATGCTCGGCGGGAGTACACGGTTGCATCGCTGCGCGTTTTCCCCTGATCGAAGGAAGGACTGCATGCTGATGGAAGTGCCGCTTCGGGCCGATCTGCATTCGACCCGGGTACTGTCGCTGGACGCCTCCGGCCGGATCCTCGACTGGATCAGCTGGCAGGATGCGGCTTGCCTCTACGTCCGCGAGGCCGTGGCGTGGACCCTCGGCGAACCCTGCCTGACCGTCCACGGCGGCATCAACCGCGCACTGGGCACGCAGAGCACGCTGGACCTGCACCCGATCATCGCCAGCACCGGACACTGCCGCGACCACGCCATCGATCCGGCCCCGGCGCTCACCAACACGGCGCTGTTCGCCCGCGACCGCCACCTCTGCCTGTATTGCGGCAACCACTACAGCCGCGGCGAGCTGACCCGCGACCACGTGCAGCCGGTCTCCAAGGGCGGGCGCGACGAGTGGGAAAACGTGGTCAGCGCCTGCCTGGCCTGCAACCTGCGCAAGGCCAACCGCACGCCGCAGCAGGCGCACATGCCGCTGCTGGCGGTGCCCTACCGGCCGAGCTGGGTGGAGCACCTGATCCTGTCCAACCGCAACATCCTGGCCGACCAGATGGAATTCCTGGTCAACCACCTGCCGCGCGACCGCCGGGCCGCGCACGCCTGATCCTGCGGGTCCCGGTCAGATCTCGTCGTCCTCGTCGCCGAGGGCCTCCTCCACGTTGCCCAGCTCGCTGCGGTCGCGTTCGGCCAGCCGGCTGTAGTGACGGCGGATGCGGTCGAGTGTCGCATCGTCCAGCTCCTCCAGCGCCAGCAGGGCGTTGTGCGCCCGACTGGAGCGGATCAGCTCGTCCAGCTTGATCTGCAGCGCCGCCGAGTCCCGGTTCTGGGTGTTCTGGATCAGGAACACCATCAGGAAGGTGATGATCGTGGTGCCGGTGTTGATCACCAGTTGCCAGGTGTCGCCGAAGCCGAACAGCGGCCCGGTGAGGGCCCAGACCACGATGATCAGCGTGGCCGTGATGAAGGCGGCAGGCTTGCCGGCGGCCCGCGAGGTGGCCGCGGCGAACCGGCGGAACAGCTTGGAATCGGCCATGTACGGGCTCCTGCAGGGGCTTGGGTGTCGGCAGCTGCACAGCATGCCGGGTGGTCGTGGACGGGCCGGTGAATGTGAAGGCGCCCGACACGGCCCGCCCTCCGCCCTTGCCCCGCCTCCCCGGCAGGCCAACAATATGCGGATGATCGACCTGTCCCGCTATCCCCACCTGGCGCCCATCGCCACGCCCGTCGACCTGCGCCGCGTTCCCGAGGAGGAGCTGCCGGCCGTCGCCGACGAGCTGCGCCAGTACCTGATCGAAGCCGTGGCCAGCTCCGGCGGCCACTTCGGCGCGGGCCTGGGCGTGGTCGAGCTGACCGTGGCCCTGCACCACGTGTTCGACACGCCGCGCGACCGGCTGGTCTGGGACGTCGGCCACCAGTGCTACCCGCACAAGATCCTCACCGGCCGCCGCGACCGCATCACCACGATCAAGAAGAAGGACGGCCTGGCGCCGTTCCCGCGTCGCGAGGAGAGCGAATACGACACCTTTGGCGTCGGCCACTCGTCCACCTCGATCTCGGCCGCGCTCGGCATGGCGATCGCCGCGCAGCGGCGCGGCGACGACCGCAAGTTCGTGGCGGTGATCGGCGACGGCGCGATGACCGCCGGCATGGCCTTCGAGGCGCTCAACCACGGCGGCGACGTCGAGCCGAACATGCTGGTGGTGTTCAACGACAACGGCATGTCGATCAGCGAGAACGTCGGTGCGCTGACCAAGATGATGGCGCGCGCCATGGCCAGCCACACGCTCAACGCGTGGCGCGAGCGGGCCAAGCGGGCGATTCCCAAGCAGTCGCTGATGGGCCGCTTCTTCAAGCGCTGGGAAGAACACGCCAAGGGCATGTTCGTGCCCTCCACGCTGTTCGAGGAGCTGGGCTTCCACTACACCGGCCCGATCGACGGCCACGACCTGCCTGCGCTGCTGCACGCGCTGCGCACGGTAAAGGACCTGCCCGGCCCGCAGCTGCTGCACGTGATCACCACCAAGGGCAAGGGCTACGCCCCGGCCGAACAGGCGCAGATCGAATACCACGCGGTCGGCCCGTTCGATCCGCAGGCCGGCCTGGCGAAGAAGTCCGCCCCGGCCAAGCCCACCTACACCGACGTGTTCAGCGACTGGCTGTGCGACCAGGCGGCGGCCGACGAACGGCTGATGGGCATCACCCCGGCGATGCGCGAAGGCTCGGGCCTGGTGCGGTTCTCGAAGGAATACCCGGAGCGCTACTTCGACGTGGCGATCGCCGAGCAGCACGCGGTGACGCTCGCCGCCGGCATGGCCTGCGAGGGCGCCAAGCCGGTGGTGGCGATCTACTCCACCTTCCTGCAGCGCGCCTACGACCAGGCGATCCACGACGTGGCGCTGCAGAATCTCGATGTCACCTTCGCGATCGACCGCGCCGGCGTGGTCGGGCCGGATGGCGCCACCCACGCGGGCAGCTTCGACCTGTCGTTCCTTCGCTGCCTGCCGAACATGGTGATCATGGCCCCGGCCGACGAGAACGAGTGCCGCACGATGCTCTCCACCGGCTTCGCCTACGAAGGCCCGGCCGCGGTGCGCTATCCGCGCGGCACCGGCCCCGGCGCCGCACTGCGGCCGGAGCTGGACACGCTGCCGATCGGCAAGGCCGAGCTGCGCCGCCGCGGCCGCGGACTGGCGCTGCTCTCGTTCGGCGCGATGCTGGCGCCGGCCGCCGTGGTCGCTGCCGAACTGGACGCCACCCTAATCAACATGCGCTTCGTCAAACCGCTTGACGAGGCCATGCTGGTGGAACTGGCGAAGACCCACGACGCCTTCGTCACGCTGGAGGACAACGCCGTCGCCGGCGGTGCCGGCTCGGCGGTCGCCGAGTGCCTGGCCGCACACGGCATCACCCTGCCGATCCTCCACCTGGGCCTGCCCGACGTGTACCTCGAGCACGGCAGCCGCGAGGAAGTGCTCAGCATGGCCGGGCTGGATCTGCCCTCGATCCGCAACGCCATCCGCGCGCGCTTTCCAAATCTGGTAGCCACCAGCGCCAGCGCCGGCTGAGCACGGGCACGCGACTCAGCGCCGCCCACCGCTGACGCGGTCGCGCTGCTCCAGATCCTGCGCGGTGAACACCTCGCGATAGCCGGCCGCCTGCAGCAGTGCGCGACAGTCTTCGCCCTGGTTCCAGCCGTGCTCGAACAACAGCCAGCCGCCGGGTTCCAGCACGTCGCGGGCGTCGGCCACGATGCGCCGGATGTCGTCCAGGCCGTCGGTACCCGAGGCCAGTGCGCTGGCCGGCTCGAAGCGCAGGTCGCCCCGGGACAGATGCGGATCATCCGCCTCGATGTACGGCGGGTTGGACACGACCAGGTCGAAACGCAGCCCGGCCAGCGGTGCCAGCCAGTCGCCCTCGACGAAGCGAACGTTGGGGATGCACAGCCTTCGCGCGTTGCGCTGGGCCACCTCGAGTGCGGCCGCGCTCGCATCCACCGCGAGGACGCGCGCATGCGGCCGCTCCGTGCCGATCGCCAGGGCGATCGCACCGCTGCCGGTGCCGAGGTCGGCAACGCCGGCGGCACGATCATCCGGCAGTCGCGCCAGCGCCAGCTCGACCAGCAGTTCGGTCTCCGGCCGAGGGATCAGCGTGGCCGGAGTGACCTCCAGCTCCAGCGACCAGAATCCGCGCCGGCCGGTGATATAGGCCACCGGCTCGCCGGCGAGGCGCCGGCGCACGAGTTCGACGAACGCCTGCTCGTCGCCCAGCGACAGCACGTCGTCGGCATGTGCGATCAGCCAGCTCGGCGGACGTCGCAGCACGTGCTGCAACAGCACCTCGGCATCGACGCGATCGCCGAGACGACGCGCGGCATCGCCCAGGGCATGGCGGATTTCAGTCATGTGTCGCTTGATCTCCCGTGGCCGGCGGCAGGTCCGGCGGGCTGGCCCGGCGCTCGCGGGCGCGCCAGTAGCCGCCCTCGCTCCATGCCGCGAATGCCCAGCGCAGCCAGCCGATCAGCGCGTTGGCCAACCACAGCGCCCAGGCCAGCATCGCCAGCTTGTAGACCCACAGCGGCACGCTGGCGACGCCCGCGCCGGGCAACTGCCCGGCGCTGCGATCGGCGAACCAGCGCAGGTCGAACGCGCGCGAACCGTTGCCGGCCACGTGCATGTCGGGCAGGCCGAGCAGGCCGTTCGGCACCGCGCCGACCAGCGCAAGCAACGCGACCGCGGTGAGCGCCGCCAGGCCGATCTGCACGAGGTTGAAGGCGGTGTTGCCCAGGCGCACGCCACGCGCCCGTAGCCCCAGCGCGATCAGCCAGGCCACCACCAGCGCGTAGGCGCCCCAGGCGAACGCCGAGAAACCCAGCCCCAGCAGCAGCCACTGGTGGAAGCGCAGCGGTGTCGGCGCGAACCGCGCCAGCAACCAGGCGGCCAGCAGCAGCACGGCCAGCTGCGACCAGTACAGCACCGCCGGTCCGTCCTGAGGCCCCCAGGTCCACAGCACCCAGCGGTCCTGCGGCGGAGCCAGCTCCAGCGACAGGTTGGCCACTGGCGCGCGCAGGTCGACGCGACTCATCAGCGTGCGGAAACCGACCCCGACGGGGATGCGCAGCTGCAGCGCGTAGGTGTGGCTACCGGGCAGCAGCGGCAGGCTCAGCTTGCCGTCGCGGATCGCCAGGTCCAGCGCCTGGCCGTCGCGACTGGACTGCAGCAGCTCTGCGCCGGTCGGCAGGGTGATGGCATGTTCGCCGCCGCGCGTGCTGCGCGCGGTCAGCTGCAGGTTCAGCTCGCTGGAGCGCTCGCCCACCTGCAGCGCTGCCCGCGCCTGGTCGAAGGCCAGGCTGTCGCCGGCGACCGCGTCCGGCTCGGACAAGGCCAGGGTCAGCTGCTCGCCCGGCAGCGGGTCGAAGCTCAGGCCAGAGTCGCTGGCGCTGGTCGGCACGCCCTTTGCCGCGACGTGCCACATCGGCGCGCTGTCTATCTGCCAGGTCTCGGCGCGGTCGGCCAGCGGCGGCGCGGTGAGGGTCAGCGTGTCGGCATGATCGAGCCGGCTGCGCCAGGTCACCCGCGGCGCGTCGGCGGTGAAGCTCACCTGCAGCTTGCCGTCGTGGATCGGCAGGTTCTCGCCCAGCGGGTGTTCGCCAGGGAGCAGCGGGATGTCGACGCTGAAGCCACCCGATTCCGGCGCGACGCGCTCGACCGTGGTCTGCACCGTCCAGTCGATGCCGAACACCAGCTGCCGGGTCACCGTCACGTACGGCGGGAAGCGCTGGGCCACGGTCTGCACGCTGCCGTCGGAGGCGGCACGAACCCGGCTGAGGCCGAGGCTGTCGCCGAGCAGGCGGTCGCCGTCGAGGCCGCTGGCGGTCCAGCCCTGGCCGGCGAACACCACGCGCCCCGGACGGAGCGGGAAGAACACCGAGCCAGTATCCAGCCCGTCCAGTCGGTAGCGCAGGGCGATCCGGTGCACGCCGCGGTCGATCCGCGCAACTACCGCGTCGCCCTGCTGCACCAGCGTCGCCGGATGGCCGTCCACCGACACGTCCAATAGGCTGCCGGCCGCGTCGGTACGCGGCAGCGCGATGCCGCCGACCGCACCGGCATCGGCCTGCAGCACCACCAGCAGGGAGTCGCCCTGGGCCTGCACCTGGGCACCGGCCACGGCCATGCACGAGGGTGCGCAGCGCGGCGCCTCGGTGAGCCGCTGGCGCAGCTGCTCCAGCAGCTGTCGGTCCGGCAGCGCTGAGGACGCCGCCTGGGCGTGCGCGGCCGGCGGCAGCACCGCCAGCAGCAGCAGCGCCGTGCCGGCCGCGCCGCGGACCCACTCCTTCCAGTGCGCGCGCATGGGCACCACCAGCAGCGGCACCAGCCGCGACAGCAGCACGGCCAGCAGGCCCACCATCAGCACGCGCAGCAGCCGCACCAGCCAGGACGGCGCGATCAGCAGGCGCGCGGTCTGCCCCACGGTCACCGGACCGGACCAGCCCAGCCGGTAGGCGTTGCCCATCCGCCAGGCCGGCGTGCCGTCGCCGGCCTGCACCACGCTGCGGCTGTCCAGCTGCTGGTTGGCGGCGTCGAGCGGCGGGACGATGGACGAACCGCTGCCCGTGACGGCGCTGAGCGCCAACGCCGGCGGGGCCGCAGGTTCGCGTGGCGGCGGCGGGGGCGGGGGGGCCGGCAGCGCGCGTTGCTGCTGCTCATCGGCGGCCTCGAGCATCGGCGCCTGCATTTTCTTCTCCACCGTCGCCGCCAGCCCGGCCGTCTCGGGCGCGAAATCCACGGCGACGCGGGAACTCCGCTCCAGTTGAGGGTGCAGCGCGTACTGCAGCTGCGTGGCAGCGAACGGGAGGGTCCACAGCAACGCCAGCACGAAGGCTGCCAGCGCACCGGCCCGCACCACCAGCCGCAACCGCCCTTCCGGCAGTGCGCGCAGCAGCAGGGCAAGCGCCAGCGCGACCGCCAGGGTCCAGCGCGGCACGCCACTCTCCTGCTGGGTCAGCACCAGGAACACGGCGGCCACCGCCGCCCACGGCCAGCCCAGCGCGCGACCCGCCAGCAGCGCGATCAGCGCGACCACGAACAGGTCGAGCAGGCTCCACTGGGCGATCCAGGAATCCGGTGAGCGATCCGCCCCGGGCGCGCCGAGCAGGCGGTAGCCCGCCGGCAACTGCAACGTCGCGTCGATCGCATCCAGCGGCACCTGCCAGCCGTTCACCGGCAGGCTGCCGGCGTGCGACGGCAGGCGCAGGCCGGCTTCGATATCGGCCCGGCGCTCGCGCAGCTCGACCCCGCGCATGCCGTGCGCACCGGTGGTCACCAGCAGCGGCTCGCCGTCCTGGCTGGCCTGCAGCAGTTGCCAGGGCGCCGCGACGTCGAGTCGTCCGGGATGGCGCAGGGTGCCGACCAGGCGATCGAGCACGGACAGGCCACCGCCGTCGAAGTCCAGCCACAGCGTGCGTCGCAGGCGCAGCTGGTCGCCGCGACCGTTCGCGTCACCGCGGGTACTCTCGGTCACCGTTAAGCCATGGCCCGCATCGACCTGGAAGGCCGGCAGCTCGGACCAGTCGTCCGGCACCCCGGCGCGGCCGGCGTCCACTGCCAGACCCTGCACCCGGGTGCTGCGCAGGCTGGGCGCGTCGTCGTAGCTCCAGGTCTCCTGCGCCGGCCAGGGCGCGCCGGGCGGGGTCCAGTGGACGGCCTGCAGCGGCGCGGTGTCGCGCGCCCGCAGGGCCAGCGTCCACTCGCCCGGGCGCAGCTGCACGCGCAGGCGCCCGTCCGCCTCCAGCCGCGCCGGCAGCTCGCCGGCCAGCGCCGTGGCGACGAAGCCGTCCGGCAAGGCGGGGCCAAGCAGCTGTTCGCGCGGCGAGCCGGCCACGTTGAGCTGCAACAGGGTTTCCAGCATCGCCGGATGTCCATCCTGCAGATGGCGGTAGACGCGGATCGACAGCGCATCGGCGGCGCGCGCGCTGGCCGTGGCCTCGCCCAGGGTCAGGCGATTGCCGTGACGCTCGATCCGGCTGACCGGCTTGCCGTCGACGGTCAGCGACAGCAGGGCGACCGAGGCGGGAACCTCCAGCGACGCTGGCCGCGAGGTCCACGCCAGGTCACCCTCGATGCGGTGCGTCCCCGCGGCCAGCCAGACCGCCGGCGTACCGCCATGCGCGAGCACCGGTTGCTCCTGGCCGTCGACCTTCACCTCTTGCGGCCAGGCCGCCGCGCTGCCCGGCAGGGCGACCCAGGCGGGCGCATCGAGCTGCACCGGCAGGACGAAGTGCGCGCCGCGGGTATCGGCCGTCAGGGTCAGTTCGCCGGACCATACGCATTGCCGGGCTCCCTGTCCGGCAGCGGGGCTGTTGAACAGCGGGCAGGTCTGCTGCTGCACGCCGTGCAACACCCAGCCCTGCCAGTCCCGCAGCACCGGCGGGATGTCCTGCGCGCACAGCGGCAGCGCGACCAGCAGCAGGCCGAGCAGCAGGCCGGCCACGCGTGAACGACGGTCCATGATGTTCCCCTTCCCGGTTCGTGGGCGCAGGCAGTGTATAGGCGCCGACCCGCGGTCGCCCGCCCCTGCATCCCGGACGACCGCTGCCTCGTACAGGACATCAGCTCTCCGGTGAAACGCACGCGTACCGCACCCGGGGTTGATTCGTCCCGACAGGATGGCCGATGCCACGTTCCCCCGCTTCTTTCCGCGCCACCGCCAGGCCGCTCCGCGCAGCGGCACGTCCGGCCGGCCGCACCCTGCTCGCGATGATGGCGACCGGCCTGCTGGCCGGCTGCCAGGCCACGCTGTTCGCCGGGCTCAATGCCACCGCGCGGAGCAACGGCGTGGTCGCCACACGAGACATCGTCTACGACGCACGCCACCGGCTCGCGCTGGACGTGTACCGCCCGGCCGACGCCCACGGTGCCCCGGTGGTGGTGTTCTTCCACGGCGGCAGCTGGAAATCCGGCAAGCGCCAGTGGTACCGATGGGTCGGCGAGGCGCTGGCCCGGCGCGGCCTGGTGGTGGTGATTCCGGACTACCGGCTGTGGCCGCGGGTGCGGCTGGCCGGGTTCATGCAGGACGCGGCGCACGCCACGGCCTGGGCGCAGGCGCACGCGGCCGGCTACGGCGGCGATCCGGCAGCGCTGTTCGTGATGGGCCACTCGGCCGGCGCACACATCGGCGCCCTGCTGTCCACCGACGACCGCTGGCTGCGCGCGGTCGGCATGCAGCCGGCGCAGTTGCGGGGCTTCATCGGCCTGGCCGGCCCCTACGACTTCCTGCCGCTGACCGACCCGGATTTCATCGACATGTTCGGTACCACCCATGCGGCGCAACTCAGCTCGCAGCCGGTGCACTTCGTCGACGGCGACGAGCCGCCAATGCTCCTGCTGCAGGGAACCTCCGACCGCATCGTGCAGCCGCGCAACGCGCGCTCGCTGGGGGCGGCGATGGCCCGCGCCGGCGAGACGGCGGAGCTGAGGCTGTACCCGGACATCGGCCACTTCGCGATCCTGTTCGCGATGTCGCGACCGCTGCGCGGCAAGGCGCCGGTGCTGGAGGACGTGGCTGGCTTCATCCGCAGCCGGGCCGAACCGGCCGCCACCACGGCGATGAACGCCTGCGCCACAGTGCGCTGAAAAGGAAAACGCCGGACGGTTGCCCGCCCGGCGTTCCGGTCTGCCCTGCGAGGGGTGTACCGATCAGCGCATGATCGCCGAGGCGTCCTGCTTCTTCTTCAACGCAGCGCACAGCAACGTGGATTCCGAGGTCTGTGCCAGGCCGCGGGCCGCTCCCGGCGCCTGGTCCAACCGGTCCTTGAAGAACGCCTGCAGGCGGTCGGCCTCGGCCTGCGAGCAGCCATTGCCACCCATCAGGCTGGGCAGGCGGCCGCCGGCAAAGCTGCCGGTGCGGGCGAGGATCTGGTCGTAGTGCGCGGTCGACCACTGCCACATCGCGTCGCGCCCGGCCGCGGTGTCGCGGCCGCCGCGCAGCAACGCCGCCATCTCGCCGACTTTCACCGCTTTGCTCAGCGCGAAGTCGCGGATCTGCTCGACCAGGGCCGGATCCTCCACGCTGGCCAGGCCGGCGAGGATCGCGTTGCGGGTGGCCGGATCGCTGGTCTTCGGCAGGGTGTCGATCAGCGCGTCGACCACCGGCTTGCCGTGCTCCTGCGCGGCCACGCCCAGCGCCACGCCGAGCAGGTCCGGATCGGCGGCGGCGTAGTCGAGGCTGCCGTCCGGCTTGCGCTTCATCACCGCGTCCCCCTGCTTGAGCAGTTCGGCGCGCACCGCGGGCAGCTTCACGTCCATGCCGAGGAAGTCGGCCAGGGTGCTGCGCATCAGCGAATCGCCGTCGGCCTCGCCCGGCTTGCGCTGGTAACCCAGCGCCTCGAGCCGCGGCAGGTAGGCGTCCTTCGCCCAGGCGGCGAGCTTCGTGCGCTGGGCGTCGGTGTCGGCGAGGTGGCGCCAGATCCAGCCGAAGGTGTTCAGCGGCGCGGTGGCCACCTCGTCGGTCTTCGAGGCGGCCAGCGGCTTGAGCGCCGCCAGCGCATCGGCCGCGTCGATGTCGCCGTGGCGGAAGCTGGCGCCCACCGCGTCGGCGTAGGCCAGCTGCTCGGTGTCGGCCAGCGAACCGATCTGCTTGCCCAGCGCGGCGAGGCCCGCCTTGGTCATGCCGAAGCGGTAGTAGCCCTGCGCGTCGGCATTGGGCATCACCCAGGTCGGCGTGCTGGCACCGGCCAGCACCATCGAACCCTCGGCCTTGTCCAGCATCTCGCAGCTCACCTTGCTGCCGCCGGGGACTCCGTAGCGCACGCACACCGGCACGCCCCACACGCGGTGGCTGTCGCCGGTGGAACCGACTGGCAGGTAGCGGCTCTGGCTCAGGAGCAGGATGGTCTGGCCGTCCTTCTGCTCCAGCTTGGTCTGCACGTACGGCACACCGGACTGGTTGAGGAAGCTCTTGAACGCGTCCTTGAACGCCTCGCCCTTGTCGGCGGCGCGGGCGATCGAGTCGACCAGGTCATCGGCGGTGGCGTTGCCGAACTTGTGGTCCTGGATGTACGCGCGCATGCCCTTCTGGAACACGGCCGGCGTCACGTAGTGCTCGAACATGCCGAGCACCGCCGCACCCTTCTGGTAGGTGATGCCGTCGAACGCAGTCATGATGTCGCCGTTGCCGGTAATCGGCTGGCGGATCTTGCGCGCGCTGACCAGGCTGTCATTGTTCATCGCGCCCTGCGCGCCGCGGATGCGGTCCAGATCGGCGCGGTATTCCGGATGCACGGCCATGGTGACCTTCTGCTGCATCCAGGTGGCGAAGGCCTCGTTGAGCCAGATGTCGTTCCACCATTTGGTGGTGACGGTGTCGCCGGTCCACTGGTGGGCCAGCTCGTGCGCGGTGACGTTGAACGAGCCGCGCACGTACTGCGCCGGCGAATCCGGATCGAGCAGCAGCAGCCAGTCGCGGAAGGTGACCAGGCCCGGGTTCTCCATCGCACCGGCGGCGAAGTCCGGCGCGGCGAGCAGGTCGAGCTTGCCGAACGGGTAGCCGAAGCCGTAGTAGTTCTCCAGCGTGTGGATGATGCTCGGCGTCTCGCTGAGCACGTGCTGCATGCGGTGGCCCTCGCCCTTGGCGGCCACGCCGCGCAGCTTCAACGGCTCGCTGCGGTACGCGTCGTGGGAGATGTCCGGGCCGGCCACGATGTCCCACGGACCGACGCCGAACGCGACCAGGTAGGTCGGCAGCGGCCGGGTCTTGGCGAAGGTGATCATCTTCCAGCCCTTGCCCGCCGGCTTCTCGCTCACCTCGCCGGTGTTGGCCACCGCCTTCTCGCTGTCGGGAATGGTCAGGGTGAGGTCGAACGGGGTCTTGTAGTCGGGCTGGTCGAAGCCGGGGAAGGCGTAGCGCGCGCTGATCGGTTCCATCTGGGTCATCGCGTACGGCTGGCCCTCGTGGCTGACCTTGTACAGGCCCTGCAGCTGCAGGTTCAGCGGCGCGGTGTAGTCGAACGCGAGGGTGATCTCCTGCGGCTTCAACGTGTGGCCGAAGTCGACGCGGGCCACACCCTCGTGCGGCGCGGCCGCCACGTACTTCGCCATCGTGGTCTTGCCGGCGGCGTCGGTCAGGCGGACCTTCGACACGGTGAGGTCGGCGCCGTGCAGCCAGACGTGGTCGGAGGCCTGGGTCAGCTTGACCTTGATCACGGTGTGGCCGGAGAAGTCCTTCTGGTGCGGATCGACCTTGAAGGCGAGCTGGTACGACTGCGGCACCGCCCAGGTGGGCAGCAGGCCATGCGGCACGGCGTCGCCGCCGGCAGCGAACGCGGCGCTGCAACTGGCGGCGAGGGCGGTGAACAGGAGCGGGCGGAGGAGGCGCATGGGGCGTGTCCGGTGGCAAGTGAACCCCGAACGCTAGGCAGCCCATGACCTATGACACAGTGCCAGAAGGCACCCCCGCACCGGCACGACGCAAAAAAATGCCGGTGAGCGGGAACGGGACCCGGTCACCGGCGGTGAGCGACCGTGGCGCCGGTCGGGAGGGGGGGGAACCGGCGCTGTGGGGGTGCTCGCATGACCGCGCGGTTTGCGGGGGAAGACGGACCGGGGGAGGTCCGCCGCGGGGCCACGAAGCGCAAGATACGCCGCCCCATTGCATCGAACAAATTGATTGTTACCATCAATGTCATAGTCTGAAGCTATTCAACAGGAGATGGGTCATGAACCTGCGCGACCTGCAATACCTCGTGGCGCTGGCCGAGCATCGCCACTTCGGTCGCGCCGCGGAGGCGTGTTTCGTCAGCCAGCCCACGCTGTCCACCCAGATCCGGAAGCTGGAGGACGAACTCGGCGTGTCGCTGGTCGAGCGCACGCCCCGCAAAGTGCTGCTGACCGAGGTCGGCAGCGAAATCGCCACCCGCGCCCGTGAAGTGCTCAACGAAGTCGATCAGATCCGCGCGGTCGCCCGACGCACCCGCGATCCCGAGTCCGGCACGGTGCGGCTGGGCATCTTCCCCACCCTTGGCCCCTACCTGCTGCCCCATGCGGTACCGATGGTGCGCGAAGCCTTTCCCAAGCTCGAGCTGCTGCTGGTAGAGGAGAAGACCGAAGTGATCCTGCGCTTGCTGCGCGAAGGCAAGCTCGACGTCGGCATCCTCGCCCTGCCGCTGCACGAGGACAGCCTGCATGTCGAGTTCCTGTTCGAGGAGCCGTTCGTGCTGGCGGTACCGCAGTCGCACGCGCTGGCACGCCGGCAGGGACAGCTCAAGCTGGCCGACCTGTCCAATGAGAGCCTGCTGCTGCTGGAAGATGGCCACTGCCTGCGCGACCAGGCGCTGGAGGTCTGCCACCTGGCCGGCGCCGGCGAGCGCAACGGCTTCCGCGCCACCAGCCTGGAAACGCTGCGCCAGATGGTCTCGGCCGAAGTCGGCATCACCCTGCTGCCGGTGCTCGCAGTGAAACCGCCGGTGGCCCAGTCGGGAAACCTGCGGCTGATCGAGTTCAAGGCGCCGCCGCCCAGCCGCCGCCTCGCCATGGTGTGGCGCAAGAGTTCGGCGATGGATGGCTTCCTTACCCGCCTGGCCGAGGTGTTCAAGCGGTTGCCGGCGGATCTGCTCGATACGCGCACGGCCGTGACGCCGTCCGCCATCGCGACGACGAGAGCGCCGGCACCACGCTCCGCGGCATGAACAGGCGACACCCGACATTGGGCGCGCGATGAACGGACGGCAGCTCGGGCTCGCCTTCGCCACCCTGCTCGTCGTGTGGGGTGGCATGCACTGGTGGCGGCACGACCGTCCGGTGCACGACGACCCCGGCGTGCTCGCGCCCGATCCGCCCGAACAGGTCGACCTGGATACACCGGCCCAACTGACCCGCGACGATCTCACGCTCACCACGCGCGCGCACTTCGAGCTCACCGCACGCGTGCTCTCGCGCGAGGACTACCGCTTCGACGAGGGCGCCTCGCTGGCCCCGACCGACCTTGCACTGGGCTGGGGCCGCATGTCCGACAGCGCCGTGCTCGAGCGCATCCGCATCACCCAGGGCAGCCGGTTCTACTACTGGCATGTGGACGACTTCCCGATCCCGCGGCGCGAGATCGAGCGCTCCAGCGCCAACATGCACATCATCCCGGCCGATGCCGGCGTACGCGGCATGCTTTCGCGGGTGCGCGCCGGCGAGGTGGTGCACATCGAGGGCTTCCTCGTCGACGCGCGACGACCCGACGGTTGGCAGTGGCACACTTCGCTCACCCGTGACGACACCGGCAACGGCGCCTGCGAACTGGTGTACGTCGAGTCGCTGGTGATCGATCGCTGAGGTCGCGTGCTCAGATCCGGCCAAGCAACCACAGCACCAGCAGGATGGCCAGAATCACCCCGAGCACGCCCGAGGGACCGTAGCCCCAACTGCGCGAATATCCCCAGGTCGGCAGGCCACCGATCAGGGCCAGCACAAGCAGCACGACGAGAATGGTGACGAGCATGGTGGGTTCTCCCGGTGCGTGGCGACGGCGCCACGGTCGCTGGTGAGCGTCGGAGCCCCGCGGTGTCCGCCGCGTCAACAGGCGGCGAAGACCCTCCATGCAGCGGAGCCAGGAGTTCAGCAGGGTGAATGGCCCTTCACCTCGGCGGTGGCGATCAGTAATGCAAAAGGCTGTGCAGCGGCGTCACGCGATCCCAGCGTGCGCGCCCGTCCAGCGCGTCCAGCTCGATCACCACCGCGGCACCGACCAACTCGGCGCCCAGCTCGACCACCAGCGCCCGCGCCGCGGCCAGCGTGCCGCCGGTGGCGAGCACGTCGTCGACGATCAGCGTGCGCTCGCCCGGACGCAGTGCGCCGCTGCGTGCCTCCAGCCGGTCGTGGCCGTATTCCAGCTCGTAGTCCACGCCGGTGACCGGCGGCGGCAGCTTGCCCGGCTTGCGCAGCGGCACGAAGCCGGCCTTGAGCTTCTGCGCCAGCGCCGCGCCGAAGATGAAACCGCGCGACTCGATCCCGCACACCGCCTGCACGCCCTGCCCCAGCCACGGCTCGGCCAGCGCATCGATGCAGCGGGCGAATGCACCGGCATTGGCGAGCAAGGGCGTGATGTCGCGGAATACGATGCCAGGTTTGGGAAAGTCCGGTACGGCATGAACCAGGGAAGCGAAATCGGTCATCGGGGTCATCCGGAAACAGGGGGCGGCAGCGGCCGGCGGCGGCGCAATGCGCCCAGCAGGATACCGGCCAGCGCCAGCAACAGTCCGCACCAGTCCATCGTGCTGGTCGGACGACCGAACAGCAGCACGTCCACCACGAAGGCCAGCGCCGGCTGCAGCAACAGCAGCAGGCCGAGTGCCAGCAGCGACAGCCAGCCGCGCACGGTGGTCAGCGCCAGCGATTCGCCGTCAGCGACGCACCACAGGGCCAGCACGCCGGCGCACAGCAGGCTCATCAGGCCGAGGAACTGCGCCGGCGGCAGCGCCGTGCGCCCGGCCAGCGCGCGACGGAAGCTGAGCAGGTAGACGGTGTAGGCCAGGCAGCTGGCCAGACCCAGCCACACGCCGAGGCGATGCTGCGCATCGAACAGCGACCAGTGCGCGCCCACCAGCAGCCACAACCCGGCCAGTGCCAGCGCCATGCCCGGCCAGAACGCCGGTGCCAGTCGCTCGCGATAGGCCAGCACGCCGACCACGGCGAGTAGGAACACCTGGAAGTTGGTGAGCAGGGTCGCCACGCCCGGCCCGACCCACAGGATCGAGCGGTGCCACAGGATCAGGTCCGCCGCCAGGCCGATCGCTGGCAGCAGCGCCAGTGCCGCGTCGCGGCCACGGATCGGCTGCCAGCGGCCATGCAGCACCACCCAGCCGAACAGTGCGGTACCGCCGAACAGCACGCGATAGAACGCCGACACGCCCGGCGCCACCTGCGCCAGCACCACGAAGATGCTGGTGCACGACAGCAGCGCGGCGCCCAGCGCAATGGCAAGGACGTCGCCGCGATGCAGCAGCGGATGATCCGCCGGACGTGCCGGCGCGACTGGAGCGGTGGTACGCATCGCGAGACTCAGGCAGGCAGCGGGCCGTCCAGGTCCGGGCCGTTCTCCCACGAGGCCGCCTCGACCCGCGACACGGCCAGCGCCCGCTCGACCTCGGCCACCACCGGTGCCGCCTCGTCGCGGGCCGACTCGGGCACCATCACTGCCACGTAGTCGATGGCCGGCAACTGGCCCACACCGCCGGTGAGGTATTCGCCGGCGATGAAAGCAGGGATGCCGGCGCGCTCCAGCGCGTCCTTCACCAGGTGGGCATCGATCAGCGTTTCGGCGCGGTAGGCGGTGTGCATGACCTGCACGCTAGTGCGGAACCCCCGGCCCGGCAAGCGCAGCGACGCGCGCGGGCAGGCCGCCGCACGGGGTGGTCGGGCGGCGGCTACGGGGTAAACTGCAAGGATTTTCCCCGTCACGTGCCGCGAGCCATCCGCCCGATGTCCAACGAAACCCCCAGCGCTCCGTCCAGTCCCGCCGCCGATGCCCCGCGCGATTTCATCCGCCAGATCATTCGCGACGACCTGGCCAGCGGCAAGCACGCCAGCACCCGCACGCGCTTCCCGCCCGAGCCGAACGGCTACCTGCACATCGGTCACGCCAAGGCGATCTGCCTGAACTTCGGCATCGCCCGGGAGTTCGCCGGCGGCTGGTGCAACCTGCGCCTGGACGACACCAACCCGGGCAAGGAAGACCCCGAGTTCGTCGAGGGCATCAAGGAGGACGTGCGCTGGCTCGGCTACGCCTGGCACGAGCTGCGCCACGCCTCGGACTACTTCGAGGTGTTCTACCGCGCCGCGATCAAGCTGATCGAGGACGGCAAAGCGTATGTGGACGACCTCAACGCCGACGAGGTGCGCGCCTACCGCGGCACGCTGACCGAGCCGGGCCGCAACTCGCCCTACCGCGACCGCAGCGTGGAAGAGAACCTGGACCTGTTCCGCCGCATGCGCGCGGGCGAATTCGAAGACGGCAGCAAGACGCTGCGCGCGAAGATCGACATGGCCGCCGGCAACATCAACCTGCGCGATCCGGCGATCTACCGCGTGCGCAAGGTCACCCACCAGAACACCGGCGACGCCTGGCCGATCTACCCGATGTATGACTATGCGCACTGCCTGTCCGACGCGCTGGAGTCGATCACCCACTCGCTGTGCACGCTGGAGTTCGAGGACCACCGTCCGCTGTACGACTGGTTCGTCGACCACGTCGACCTGCCCAACCACCCCGAGCTGTGGCAGCCACTGGTCGACGCCGGGCTGGAGACCAAACCCAGCAAGCCGCGCCAGATCGAATTCTCGCGCCTCAACCTCAGCTACTCGATCACCTCCAAGCGCAAGCTCGCGCAGCTGGTGAACGAAGGCCACGTCGACAGCTGGGACGACCCGCGCATGAACACCCTGCGCGGCCTGCGCCGGCGCGGCTTCACCGCGGCCAGCATCCGCCTGCTGATCGAGCGGCTGGGCGTGTCCAAGCAGAACAGCGTGATCGACTACGCCGTGTTCGAAGGCTGCGTGCGCGAGGACCTGGACGCCGCCGCGCCGCGCCGGATGGCCGTGCTCGATCCGCTGAAGCTGGTGATCACCAACCTGCCGGAAGGCCACGAGGAAGTCCTCACCTTCCCCAACCACCCGAAGGACGAGAGCTTCGGCAGCCGCACCGTGCCGTTTTCGCGCGAGGTGTGGATCGAGCGTGACGACTTCGCCGAGGTGCCGCCGAAGGGCTTCCACCGGCTCAAGCCCGAGGGTGAAGTGCGCCTGCGCGGCGTCGGCATCGTGAAGTGCGAGGAGGTCGTCAAGGACGCCGACGGCCAGGTGATCGAAGTGCACTGCACGCTCGATCCCGAGTCCCGCCACGGCCTGCCGGGCGCCGACCGCAAGGTGAAGGGCACCATTCACTGGGTCAGCGCCGTGCACGGCGTGGCGGCCGAGGTGCGCCTGTACGACCGCCTGTTCAGCGTGCCAGCGCCGGACGACGAGAGCGACGGCAAGAGCTGGATCGAGCACATCAACCCGGAGGCCAAGCGCGTCATCACCGGCTGGGTGGAACGAGCCGCCGCGCTGGCCGAGCCGGAGCAGCACTTCCAGTTCGAGCGCCTGGGCTACTTCGTCGCCGACCGCCTCGACCACCGCGAGCACCACCCGGTGTTCAACCGCGTGGTGACCCTGCGCGACACCTGGGCGGCTAAGGGCTGAGCACGATGGGCTTGCTTCCGCAGCAGATCCACCTGACCCTGCCGCCGTGGATCGCCGACGTCGCCGACGCATCGCGCCTGTACGTCACCGACGAGGAGCGCGTGGGCCTGGCGATCGAGCTGGCTCGCCAGAACGTGGCGCTGGGCGGGGGCGGTCCGTTCGGTGCCGCGGTGTTCGACGACGAAGGGCGGCTGATCGCGGCCGGGGTCAATCGCGTGATTCCGCAGAGCTGCTCGGTGGCACACGCCGAAATGATGGCCTACATGGCCGCCCAGCAACGGCTGCAGCGCTTCCGCATCAACGAGGACGGCGAGCGCTACGTGCTGGCCACCAGCGCGCAACCGTGCTGCCAGTGCTACGGCGCCACCGTATGGGCGGGCATCGACGAACTGCTGATCGGCGCCCGCGCCGAGGACGTGGAGGAGCTCACCGAGTTCGACGAAGGCCCGCTGCCAGCCGACTGGACCGGCGAACTGGCCCGCCGCGGCATTGCCGTGCGCCGCGACATCCTGCGCCACGAAGCCCGGGCGGTCCTGGCCGCCTACGGCGCCACCGGGCCGAACTATTGAGCCGGCTGCGCGCCGCGCTGCCGCTGTTCCTGCTGGTCATGGCCGGCGTGGTGCTCTATGCGTCCGGTGCGTTGTCGCAACTCAGCCCGGAATACCTGGTCGCCCACCAGGCCAGGATGCGCGAGGAGATCGCGGCGAACCCATGGCTGGCGAGGCTCAGCTACATCGGCCTGCTCACTCTGGGCATGGCGACCGGCATCCCCGGCACCATCGTGATCATCCTCGCCGGCGGCTTCGCCTTCGGTGTGGTGGAGGGCACGATCTACTCCTCGATCGCACTCACCCTGGGTTCGCTGATCCTGTTCCTCGCCAGCCGCTACGCCTTCGGCGCCGGTCGCAAGCACCCGCCGGCGCTGGTCGAGCGCCTGCGCCACGGCTTCGCCCACCACCCGGTGAGCTACACGCTGTTCCTGCGCTTCGTCCCGGTGCTGCCGTTCGGTGCGGTGACAGTGTGCCTGGCCTGGCTGCGCTGCCGGCTCTGGCTGTTCCTCGGCGCAACCTGGCTGGGTGGCACGATCACGCTGGTGTTCGAGACCCTGGTCGGCGCGGGCCTCGGCGACGCGCTCAGCCAGGCCGATCACATCGGCCTGGGCATGCTGCTCCACCGCAACGTGCTGCTGCCGCTCGGCGGCATCGCGCTGATCTCGCTGCTGCCGCTGCTGGTCGAGCGGCTGACCCGCCACCGCCGCGTGCCGCCCCCGGGCGTGTGACCCAAGCTCGCTACCGACGCCCACGCCCCCTAGAATGAGGGGTTTGCGGCCCTTCGCTGCCACTTCCATCCTCCTACGCCATGCGCCTCTATCTGCAAACTCCGCCTGCCGCGGCCGAAGCGCCGCGCTACGTCCAGATCGTGCTCGAGCAGGATCTGCTCGGCGGCTGGACGCTGTACCGCGAGACCGGCACGCAGGGTGGCAAGGCCACGCTCAAGCGCGAGCAGTTCCTCGAACGCGAGGCGGCGATCGCCGCGTTCGAGAAGGCCCGCGATGCACAACTCAAGCGCGGCTACCGCGTGATGTTCAGCCAGGGCCTCGACGGCCCCTACGGCCGGTGACCGTCATGACCACTCCCCTGAAGAACGACCGCTTCCTGCGTGCGCTGCGGCGCGAGCCCACCGACACCACGCCGATCTGGGTGATGCGCCAGGCCGGCCGCTACCTGCCGGAATACCGCGCCACCCGCGCCCGCGCCGGCAGTTTCATGGGGCTGGCACAGCACCCGGAGTTCGCCTGCGAGGTCACGCTGCAGCCGCTGGCGCGGTTCGAGCTGGACGCGGCGATCCTGTTCTCCGACATCCTGACCATTCCCGATGCGATGGGCCTTGGCCTGTCCTTCGCCGCCGGCGAGGGCCCGCAGTTCGCCCACCCGGTGCGCGACGCCGCCGCGATCGACAAGCTGGCCGTGCCCGACATGGACGGCGAGCTGCGCTACGTGATGGATGCGGTGCGCCTGATCCGCAAGGAGCTGGACGGCCGCGTGCCGCTGATCGGTTTTTCCGGCAGCCCGTGGACGCTGGCCTGCTACATGGTCGAAGGCCACGGCTCGCGCGACTTCGCCACGCTCAAGGCGATGTGCTGGAACGAGCCGGCCGTCGCCCATCGCCTGCTCGACACGCTGGCGCGCGCCGTGGCGGCCTACCTGATCGCCCAGGCACATGCCGGCGCGCAGGCGCTGATGGTGTTCGACACCTGGGGCGGCCTGCTCGGCCCGGCCCCGTTCCGCGAGTTCTCACTGCGCTACATGGCGCAGGTGATCGACCTGCTGCAGGCCGACCCGGTGGCCCGCGAGCTGCCCACGATCCTGTTCTCCAAGGGTGCCGGGCAGCACCTGGCGACGATGGCCGACACCGGCTGCGCCGCGCTCGGCGTGGACTGGACCATCGACCTCGCCGATGCCCGCCGCGCGGTGGCCGGCCGGGTCGCACTCCAGGGCAACCTGGATCCGGCGATCCTGCGCGCCGGGCCGGACGTGATCCGCCGCGAGGCGCGCGCCGTGCTGGACAGCTACGGCAACCACCCGGGCCACGTGTTCAACCTCGGCCACGGCATCACGCCGGAGGTCGATCCGGACCACGTCGCCGCGCTGGTCGACGAAGTGCATGCCTACGGTCGCGCCCTGCGCACAAAGTGATCTGCGTCACAAAATGCCGCTGACCCAGCACTCCGGACCACCTCAAGTCCGGCGCCGCTCACGTCGATAACCCCTCGTCAGAAGGACGGGCGGGCGCGACAGGGCTCCCGCTCGCCTCCTGCGACGTTCAACCGTGAAGGACCGACTGCATCAGCGACCGGCCGGTGTGACCCCGTGCGCCGCCCCGGGCACACCGCCACTGGCCGTCGCCGGCATCCAGCCCGTTTCCCTTCAGGTGTACCGACCCGAAGCGAGAGGAAAACACCATGGGCAAGGAACTACCCGAACCGCAGTTGGAACTGCAGGAAATGCGTGCACTCAGCGACGCGCTGAACCGCGTGCAGGCCGTGATCGAGTTCGACCTCAAGGGCAAGATTCTCGATGCGAACGACAACTTCCTCGCGCTGATGGGGTACACGCTGGGCGACGTGCAGGGCAAGCATCACCGCATGTTCTGCGATCCGGACCACGCCGCCAGTGCCGAATACCGGAAATTCTGGGAACGGCTGGCCAGCGGCAAATTCGACAAGGGCGAATACAAGCGTATCGCCGCGGACGGCCGCGAGGTGTGGATCAATGCCTCCTACAACCCGGTGCTGGACAGCCACGGCAAGCCGTTCAAGGTGATCAAGTTCGCCACCGACATTACCGCATCGCGCAACCAGGCCGCCGAGGTGCAGGGCAAGATGGCGGCGCTGGACAAGTCGCAGGCAGTGATCGAGTTCGATCCTTCCGGCCACGTACTGGTCGCCAACGCCAACTTCCTCGCCACCGTGGGCTACACGCTGGAGGAGATCGCCGGCAAGCACCACCGCATGTTCTGCGACGAGGCGCATGCGGCCAGTCCCGAATACACCGCCTTCTGGGAAAAGCTGCGCAGCGGCGAGTTCGACTCGGGGCGGTATCACCGCGTCGGCAAGGGCGGTCGCCCGATCTGGCTGCAGGCCAGCTACAACCCGGTGTACGACTCGGCCGGCCGCCTGCAGAAGGTGGTCAAGTTCGCCACCGACATCACCGCCCAGGTGGAACTGGAGGAATCGGTCAAGCGCCGTGCCGCCGAGGACCAGCGCAAGGTCGACCTGTTGCTCGACACCGTCCGCAAGGCGGCCGCGGGCGACCTCACCGGCGAGATCACCCTCGAGGGCGACGAGCCGATCGATCAGCTCGCCGCGGGCATCCGCCAGATGATGGGCGACCTGCGCCACGTGATCGCCCAGGTGATCGGCGGCGCCAGCCATTTCTCGCAGGCCTCGACCGAGATCGCCGGGGAGTCCAATTCCATGGCCAGCGGCGCGCAGTTGCTGGGCGCCACGGTGGAGGAGATGAACGCCACCATCGAGGAGCTCACCGCGTCGATCAACTCGATTGCCGGCAATGCCCGCAACGCCGACCTGCTGGCCAAGGACACCCAGCTCGAAGCCGAGCGCGGCGCCAAGGCGATCGACAAGTCGATCGAGGCGATGGGACTGATCAACAAGTCGTCCGAGGACATCGGCGAGATCATCAAGGTGATCGGCGAGATCGCCAGCCAGACCAACCTGCTGGCCTTCAACGCGGCGATCGAAGCCGCCCGCGCCGGCGAGCACGGGCTGGGTTTCTCGGTGGTCGCCGACGAGGTGCGCAAGCTGGCCGAACGTTCCTCGCAGGCCGCCAAGGAGATCTCCAAGCTGATCACCGAGTCGACCCGACGCGTCGCCCAGGGCAGCGAAATCTCCAGGGAAGCGGCGGAGGCCTTCGACAAGATCGTGTTCGGCGTGGCCCGCACCACCCAGGCCATGTCGGAGATCTCCTGCGGCGCCGAGGAGCAGGCCGTGGCCGCCCGTGAAGTGGCCAATGCCGTGCAGCACATCGCCGAAGAGACCGAAAAGACCGCCGCCACCTGCGACAACATCGCCCGCGCCTGCGGCGAGCTGATGCAGGAAGCGAGTGGACTCAACACCACCGTCAACCATTTCGCGGTGTAACGGAGCGAACCGATGATGCTCGAGACCGAGGTCACCGTCGATCCGGCCATCCAGGCGGCATTGTTCGCCCGGGTGCGCCGGCACACCGGCATTGCCATGGCCGAGCGCAAGTGGACCCTGCTGCAGGGCCGCCTGCGCCGGCGCCTGCAGGCGCTGTCGCTGTCGAACTACGGCGATTACCTCGCCGTGCTGGACAGCTCCAACGACGAGGTCGGCCGGTTCATCGACCTGGTCACCACCAACGAGACCTCGTTCTTCCGCACGCCACGGATCTGGGACTACCTGTGGCACGGCTTCCTGCCGGCCTGGCACGCCGCCCATCCGGGCGATGCGCTGCAGATCTGGTCGGCGGCCGCCTCCACCGGCGAGGAGGCCTACTCGCTGGCGATGCTGTGCGAGGAGTTCCGCGAGAAGCATCCGGACTTCCGCTACCGCATCCTGGGCACCGACATCGCTGCCGGCGTGCTGGAAACCGGGCGCGCGGGCCACTATCTGGGCCGCAACATCGACGGCCTGCGCAAGGTGCGCCCGGCGATGCTGGAGAAGTATTTCCTCGGCGTCGACGAGGTCTACACCGCCTCGCCCATGCTCCGCGCGGCGGTGAATTTCCGCACGCACAACCTGTACCAGCGACTGGAGGAGCCCACCCGCTTCGACCTGGTGCTGTTGCGCAATGTGTTGATCTACTTCGACGAGTCCGGCCAGGAGACGGTACTGGAGAACGTGCGCCAGTCGATGTCGCCCCGGGCCGTGCTGCTGGTGGGCGAGTCCGAATCGCTCAACCGCCTGCGCACCGGCTTCGCCTACCAGCAGCCGCTGATCTACCGCAACGATCGTCCGCCGGTGTGAACGGCTGCGACGTCCACGTGAAGATGTGCGAGATGCGCGCCGGCCACGGCCACGAGATCCTGCGCACCACGCTGGGCTCCTGCGTCGGCATCGGCCTGCTCTGGCACCAGCGCGAGCGCTGCGCGCTGGCGCACTGCCTGCTGCCCGAACCGCCCAGCGGCCAGGGGCAGCCCTCGGCCAAGTACGTCACCGACACACTGCCCGCCCTGTTGCGCCTGATCGGCGCCGAACCGGCCGACTACGGCCAGCTCGAGGCCGTCGTCGCCGGCGGCGCCTGCATGGTCAGGCACGACCGGCCGGCGCCTTACGGCCTGATCGGCGAGCAGAACACGCAGATGGCGCAACGCCTGCTGGCCCGGGCCGGCATCCGCGTCGTGCACACCGACACCGGCGGCACCCACGGCCGCCAACTGAGCATCGACTGCCGCACCCGGCAGTACTCGGTGCGTACCTTCGAACGCATCGACTGAGGAAGCCCGCGCATGGACAGTCCGGCCGCTCCGCCCTCCCCCGCCCCGCAGGACGCGATGCAGCTGTTCGGCTCGTTCCATCTGGGCGAATTCGAACTGGCGCTGCCGATCGGCGCGCTGCAGGAAGTCGTGCCCTTTCCCGCCGCGATCACCCGCGTGCCACTGGCACCGCCGCACCTGCTCGGCCTGTTCAACCTGCGCGGCATGCTGATCCCGCTGGCCGACCTCGGCCGGTTCATGGGGCTGGCCGAAGCGGCCGATCGCAGCGACGCACGCATCGCCGTGGTCGCCAGCGGCGAGGCGCGACTGGGCGTGCTGTTCGACCGCACCGGCGAAATGCTGCGGCTGCCGGCCGGCCAGGTGGTGCCGTTCCGGCACGGCAGCGAGTCGCTGGGCCTGATCGAAAGCGCGTTCCACCTGGGCGAGCGCATCCTGCAGGTGCTCTCGGCCGACGCACTGACCCGGCTCCCCGGCCTGCCGCAGGTGCTGAACCCGGACCTGGCCGAGCAGGCGCGCCAGCGTCGCCTGGCCCAGGGACGTCGGCGCCAGGCGGTGTCGTTCCGTGCCGGCGGCCGCCACATGGCCCTGCCGATGGCGGCGATCCACGAAATCATCCGGCTGCCCGCACTGGAGCACTCGGTGCTCGCCGACGATCGTTGCCTGGGCCGCGTACACCTGCGTGGCCGCCCGGTACCGGTGATCGACTTCGCCCGCTTCCTCGGTCTGGCCAGTGACGCAACCGAGACGGCCGCGGACGATGGCGGGGACCTGCGGCGGGTGCTGGTACTGCGCCAGGACGAGTCCTACCTCGGCCTGCGGGTCGACGAGGTCGACAGCATCGTCGGCTACCTCGATGCCCAGGTGCTGCCGATGCCGCCGATCGAGGGGCAGACCGGACTGGTTGCCGGCTGCATCAGCCGCCAGGACAGCGACCAGGACGACCTGGCCCTGGTCGACGCACCGGCGCTGCATGCCGATCCGTTCCTGGCCCACCTGGCCACCGGACATCGCGATCTCTACCTGGTGGCTGCGGACGAGGCAGCCGCGGCGCAGGCCGGCCAGCGGCGCCTGCGCGAGACCTGGGTGACCTTCCGGCTCGACCGCCTGATGGGCCTGCGCATCGAGCAGTTGTGCGAAGTGATCGACTACGACCCGTCACTGATGCGTCCGCCCGGCGCACCGGCTTTCGTGCGCGGCGTGCTGAACCTGCGGCAGAAGCTGATCACCGTGATCGACCTGCGCACGCTCTACGGCATGGAGGCCGCCGCCGATCCAGCGGCATGCAGGATCCTCATCGTCGACCACGCCTGCGCGAAGTACGGCCTGGTGGCCGACTCGGTGCAGAGCATCCTGGGCATCGACCGCGCCGAAAAACTGCGGGTGCCGGCGCTGGTCTCGCACCACCTGCATCCCGAGCTGCAACGGGACCTGCACGAGGTGGCCGAACTGCCCGAGCACGGCACCGTGCTGCTGCTGGACGCCACGCCGCTGCTGCAGCGGATTGCCGGCACCGCGGACGCTCAGGGCGAGCCGGTGCGGGTCCACACCGCCACGTAGTCCACCACCATCGGGTGGCCGGGCTCGGTGGCCGACGTCGGGGTGTCGCGCCCACCGGAGATGGCATAGGCGAAGTCGCCGCCCATCGCCACATCCAGCAGCAGGAAATAGCCGCGCTGGCCGGTGATCTGCTGCCAGGTGACCGGCGGCAGCCGGTCGCGGGTGATCACGCCGTACAACTTGCCGTCGAGGTACCAGCGCAGCGCCTCCGGCACGACGCTGCGGTCCCATTCGAAGGTGAAGGTGTGGAAGCCGTCCTGGCAGCTGGGACCCTCGCAGGCAGCGTGCTGGCCGATGCCGTTGGGCTCGTCACAGGGGCCATCCGGAATCACCCCGCAGTGCAGGGTGCCCCACACCAGGTTCAGCCCGTTGACGTTCTCCATGATGTCGAACTCGCCGGACTGCGGCCAGATGCCGAGACGGCGGAAGCTTTCGCCCAGTGCCCAGAAGGCCGGCCAGTAGCCCAGCGCCGCCTCGCCGCTGACCTGCGGCATGCGCAGGCGGGCCTCCATGCGCAGCACGCCGCCCTCCGGCGGGCGGAAATCGTCGCGCCAGGTCTCGATACGCGCCGAGGTCCACTCGCCATCGGGCCCGCGCAGCGGGGTGATCCGCAGATGACCGCGACCGTCCAGGCTGACGTTGGCCGGGTCGTCGGTGTAGCGCTGCACCTCGTGGGTGCCCCAGTGCGCCGGACCGCCCGGGTAGTTGTGGCCGAGGTCGAACTTCCAGCGCGCCGGATCGGGCCGCTGCCCGGCCGCGCCGTTGAAGTCGTCGCTGAACACCGCCTGCCAGCCGGGCATGGCCGGCACGACGGCCCGTGCCCGCAGCACGGGCAGAGCCAACAGCACCCCCAGCAACACCACCTGCCAGACCCGCGACCGCGGCATGCGCCGCCCCTGTTCCACTGACTTCACAACCACACCCTGTTCCCGGCGGACCGTCCGCACGGGCCCGATTCTGGCACTCCCGCTACCCCGGGAAGCGCATCCGGCGCACGCTTCGACCGTGACGGCCGCGTTTTGGCAGCCCCGGGTCGGGCCCGTACAATGGCCGCCTTTGCGTCCAACCTGCGCGCGGCATCCGCTGCGCGCCGCCAGCGAGTCCCCATGGAAAAGAGCTTCGAACCCGCCCAGATCGAGTCCACCTGGTATGCCCGCTGGGAGGCCAGCGGCGTGTTCAAGCCGTCCGGCCAGGGCGATCCGTACTGCATCCTGCTGCCGCCGCCGAACGTCACCGGCACCCTGCACATGGGCCATGCCTTCCAGCAGACGGTGATGGACATGCTGGTGCGCTACCAGCGCATGCGCGGCATGAACACGCTGTGGCAGGTCGGCACCGACCATGCCGGCATCGCCACGCAGAAGATCGTCGAGAACCAGCTCGCCGCCGAGGGCAGGAGCCGCCACGACCTGGGCCGCGAGGCCTTCGTCGAGCGCGTGTGGGAGTGGAAGGAGGAGTCCGGCTCCACCATCACCCGCCAGATGCGCCGCCTGGGCGTGGCCGCCGACTGGTCGCGCGAGCGCTTCACCATGGACGAGGGCCTGTCGGCCGCCGTGCGCAAGGTGTTCGTCGACTGGTACCGCGCCGGCCTGATCTACCGCGGCAACCGCCTGGTCAACTGGGACCCGGCGCTGGGCACTGCGGTGTCCGACCTGGAGGTGGACAACGTCGAGCGCGACGGCCACCTGTGGTCGATCCGCTATCCGGTCACCGGCAGCGACGAGAGCCTGGTGGTCGCCACCACCCGTCCGGAAACCATGCTCGGCGACGTCGCCGTGGCGGTGCATCCGGAGGACGAGCGCTATGCCCACCTGGTCGGCAAGAGCCTCACCTTGCCGCTGACCGGCCGGCAGATCCCGGTGATCGCCGACGACTACGTCGACCGCGAGTTCGGCACCGGCTGCGTGAAGATCACCCCCGCGCACGATTTCAACGACTACGCGATGGGGCAACGAAAGTCACTGCCCCAGTTCAACATCTTCACGCTGGATGGGAAGGTCATCAGTGACAGCGACTGGGCTGCGCGGAGCTCGAAAGTCGGAGCGAAGCGAGCCCGCTCGAACTATTTCGATACCGCGACAGACATCGGAATCCCGGCGAAGTACCAGGGTCTGGACCGGTTTGATGCCCGCAGGGCGGTGCTGGCCGATCTGGAAGCACAAGGCCTGCTGGTCGAGACCAAGCCGCACAAGCTGAAGGTGCCGGTGAGCCAGCGCTCGGGCGTGGTGATCGAGCCGATGCTCACCGACCAGTGGTTCCTCGACCTCACCCGCGACACCCTGCCCGACGGCCGCCCGGGTGGGCGCAAGGCGATCACCGAGCCGGCGCTCGAAGCGGTGCGCGGCGGCGACATCAAGTTCGTGCCGGAGAACTGGAGCACCACCTACACGCAGTGGCTGGAGAACATCCAGGACTGGTGCGTCAGCCGACAGCTCTGGTGGGGCCACCAGATCCCGGCGTGGTACGACGAGGCCGGCAACATCTTCGTCGGCGAGGACGAGGCCGACGCGGTCGCACACGCCGCCACCGCGCCGGTCGGCGCGCTGCGCCGCGACGAGGACGTGCTCGACACCTGGTTCAGCTCGGCGCTGTGGCCGTTCTCCACCCTGGGCTGGCCGCTGGACGGCCCGGTCACCAACGAGCGTGGCGAGGTGGTCGCGAACTGGGCGCAGGACCAGCAGTTCCTGCCCAGCGCGGTGCTGGTCACCGGCTTCGACATCATCTTCTTCTGGGTCGCCCGCATGGTGATGGCGACCAAGTATTTCACCGGCCGCGTGCCGTTCCGCGAGGTGTACATCAACGCCATCGTGCGCGATGCCGAAGGCCAGAAGATGTCCAAGTCCAAGGGCAACACGCTGGACCCGCTGGACCTGATCGACGGCATCGCACTGGACCCGCTGGTGGCCAAGTCGACCAAGAGCCTGCTGCTACCGCAGGAACGCGAGAAGGTCGAGAAGCGCGTGCGCCGCGACTACCCCGACGGCATCACCGCGATCGGTACCGACGCGCTGCGCTTCACCTTCGCCGCGCTGGCCAGCTACAGCCGCACGATCAACTTCGACATCAAGCGCGCCGAGGGCTACAAGGCGTTCTGCAACAAGCTGTGGAACGCCGCCCGCTTCGTGCTGATGAACCTCCCCGAGGGGCGCATCGAGGCCCCGACCGGCGGCCCGGCCACCGAGGCCGAGCGCTGGATCCTGACCCGCCTGAAGCAGACCCTGGGCGAGGTCGAGCAGCACTTCACCAGCTACCGCTTCGACCTGCTCGCGCAGGCGCTGTACGAGTTCGTCTGGAACGAGTACTGCGACTGGTTCCTGGAGCTGTCCAAGCCGGCGCTCAACGGCGACGACGCCACCGCGGCCGCCTCCACCCGCCACACCCTGCTGGTGGTACTGGAGACCGTGCTGCGCGCGCTGCACCCGATCATCCCGTTCATCACGGAAGAAATCTGGCAATCGGTGGGTCCGAAGCTGGGGCTGACCGAGGCCGAGCTGATCCTGCGCCCCTGGCCGCAGGCCGACGCCATCGCCGCCGACGAGGCCGCCACGGCGGAGATCGAGTGGTTCAAGGCGGTGCTCTCCGGCGTGCGCAGGATCCGCGCGGAGATGAACATCGCGCCGGGCAAGACGATCCCGCTGCTGCTCGCCGACGGCGACGCCTCCGATCGCGCCCGCGCAGCCAAGTTCGCCACGCAGATCGCCTTCCTCGCCCGCGTCGAGCCACCGCAGTGGATCGAGGCCGGTGCCGACGAGCCGGCTGCTGCGGCCGCGGTGGTCGGCAGCCTGCGCGTGCTGATCCCGCTGGCCGGCCTGATCGACCTCACCGCCGAGAAGGTGCGCCTGGCCAAGGAGATCGGCCGCATCGAGGGCGAGATCAAGAAGTGCGAGGGCAAGCTCGGCAACGCCAACTTCGTCGCCAATGCGCCGGCCGAGGTGGTGGCGCAGGAGCGCCAGCGCATCGTCGACTGGAACACCACGCTGGCTGCGCTGCGCGAGCAGGCGGCCAAGCTCGGCTGATCGATCGCGGGCGCCGCCCGCAACGGGCAGCGGCGGCCGGGCACGGATGGCGCCGCCTGGCCCGCTCGATGCCGCGGAGGCCGAACGTCAGGTGTCGTGGCCAACCTGGCCGGCGTCGAAGCCCCGGGTCTTGCGCAGCGCCAGCTGGTTGGAGATGCCCAACAACTCGTAGTGCCCCTCCAGGGTGGCGAGCAGGCCATCGACGCCCAGCTTCGGCGTATCCAGGCGCACCGTCTCGATCTGGCGCATCAGGGAAAATTTGCGCCAGTCGCGCCCATGCAGTTTTTCCCACTTGCGCCGCCACCATGCCGGCCGCGGTGGTGCGCCCAGCTTGGGCGGCACCCACAGGTAGTCGTCGAAGATCATCACGCCGCCGACGCGAAGCATCGGCCAGGCCATCACGCCGTCGGCCAGGGCACCGAACGCCGAGTGCCAGCCGTCCACGTAGACGAGGTCGTACGGGCCGTCGAGCCGCTTGAGCGCCTCGTAGCTTCGTCCGGGAAGCTCGCGGATACGTTCGCGCCAGCGCGCCGTGTTCTGCCGGAACCGTGCGTGGTAGTCGCCGTAGACCGGGTCGTGCTGGAACAGGTCGACGCAATCGATCGTCGCGTCGGCGGCGGTCAGCACGTTCTCGCACAGCCAGACCGTCGAACGCCCCTCGAAGCTGCCGATCTCCAGGGCCCGCAGCCCGGACCGACCGCGCAATGAAGCGAGCCAGCGCTCCCAGTGGGGTACGTTGTGCTCGAACCAGTTGGTCGAATAGGTCCCGCCAGCGGTCATGCAATACCTCTTCAACATCCGGAGAAATGATCGAGATGGGCCGCGGGCACGAGGCGACTCAACCCGTGTGGTCGAGACCGAGCACCAGCTCCATCACGATGGCGTCCTCGCGGCCTTCGCGCGCCGGGTAATAACGGGGACGCCGACCGATCTCGGTGAACCCCACCGAACGGTACAGGCTCTGCGCCACCGGATTGGACGGACGCACTTCCAGGAACACGCGCTCGGCGCGGCTCCAGCGGATCACGTCGAGCAGACGCATCAGCAGGCGCCGACCCAGGCCGCGCCCCTGCCACTGGCGGCCGATGCAAAGATTCAGCACGTGCGCCTCGCCGGCAGCGATCGACAGGATGCCGTAGCCGGCGATCTGCCCTTCAACCCACAGCACCCAGCACGGATGACCCGCGCGCAGGCAGTCGGAGAAGATGCCGCGGCTCCAGGGGAATTCGTAGGACTCCGCTTCCAGCGCGGCCACGGCATCGAGATCCTGCGGCTGCAGGGCGCGGATCTCGCTCGCCGGCGGGCTCACCACGGCCACGCTAGCCCGCTCCGGCCACCGCCAGTGCGCGACGCAACTGTCTGAGCGCCGCCCACAACCGCCGCTTGCCCTGCGCACCGGCGAACAGCGCCTCCGGAGCATCGACCAGGGCGATGTGTGCCTGGCTCATCACCGCCGCCGGCAGCTCGCGCCCCAGCGCATGCGCCTGGGCCTGCCCGAACACGAGATAAGCCGGCGCATGCGGCACGGGCCCCTGCGGTTGGCCATCGGCCACCAGCACCCGCCCGGCCCGGGCGATCCCGGCGCCCGCCGCCTGCAGCGCCCGCCCCAGCACGTCCATGGTCCGCGGCGGCAGCTGCGCCGGCAGCACCACGATGCAGCGCGCCACCGGTGGTTCGACCGCCGGCGCATCCAGCATCGGCTCCTCGGCCGGGGCGCCCGACTCGCGCACCCGACGCACCCACGGCGTGATGCCCATGGCCTGCAGGACCTGCTGGCGGCGCGCATCGAGCATCGGCAGCCTCCTCAGGTGCCCCGCCGGACGCGGCGATGGGTGGCACGCCCCCACAGGGTCAGCACCGGACCGGACAGCAGGTAGGCGGAGAACACCGCCAGCAACAGCCGCGGCGGATCGATCGCCAGCAGCACCAGTACCAGCACGGCCACGACCATCCAGACGAACGACACGCCCTCGCCGGCGGTCCACGGCAACGACTTGAAGCTGAAATAACGGAATCGGCTGACCATCAGCAGGCCGGTCACCATCGCCAGTACCGGCGTGACGAAGCACAGGGTGCTGCCGGCGATGCCGGTCTTCTCCATGGTCCAGACGAACGACATGCAGACGGCCGCAGCCGACGGGCTGGCCAGACCCTGAAAATAGCGCTTGTCGACCACCGCCACCTGGGTGTTGAAGCGGGCCAGCCGCAACGCGCCGCAGGCGGCGTAGATGAACGCCGCTGCCCAGCCCACCTTGCCCCACATCGGCCCGTACTCGCGCAGGGCCGACAGCGACCAGGTGTACATCACCAGCGCCGGCGCCAGGCCGAAGCTGACCAGGTCGGACAGCGAGTCGTACTGCACGCCGAACTCGCTCTGCGTGTGGGTCATGCGCGCCACGCGGCCATCCAGGCCGTCCAGCAGCGCGGCCACGAACACCGCGATCGCCGCCTCGGTGTAACGGCCCCCAATGCTCGCCACGATGGCGTAAAACCCCGAGAACATGGCCGCGGTGGTGAACAGGTTCGGCAGCAGGTAGATGCCGCGGTGGCGCGGCCGTCGTACGGGCGTGTCGGGGTTCATCGACCGATCCAGTGGAAGCTGGCGCGCATTGTAGAACACCGGCGCTTGAGTCCGGCCCGCGCCGGTGATACGAAAGGCGCCTGAACCCGCGCCCCTGGAGAGCACCATGTTCCGTCGCCCCCTGTTCGTCCTGCTGCTGGCCGCCAGTTGCAGCGTATCGGCCCAGGCTTACAAATGGGTCGATACTCATGGCGTGGTGCATTACACCGAGTCCGCCCCTCCTCCGGGGACGAAATACAAGCGCATCACCCTGACCGGCGATGCCGAACCCCTGGCCAGGCCCGCGGCCGCGCCGACCGGTAGCCAGCCGGCCGACACGGGGCCGGAGGCCGTTTCCTCGAACCTGCCCATGCAGGACACGCCTGCCAACCGGGCCAAGCTCTGCGCGTCGCTGAAAACCAACCTCGCCGCCCTGCATGGCAACGGCCCCGTCGTCATGCAGCAGAATGGAAAGCAGGTGCTGCTCGACGCCGACCAGCGCAAGGCGCAGACCGACTCGGCCCAGGCGCAGTACTCGCAGTATTGCCTCGAGCAGCAATAGTCCCCGGTGGGGGAACAGCCCTGATGGTCCTCCGGCTGGCATAATCGGCGCCTTTACCCCGAACGCCGGATCGCCCGCATGCGCCTCAGCCAATTCCACCTGGCCACCGTCAAGGAAGTCCCCGCCGAAGCCGAGCTGGTCAGCCACAAGCTGATGCTGCGCGCCGGCATGATCCGCAAGCTGGCGGCCGGCCTCTATACCTGGACCCCGCTCGGCCTGCGCGTACTGCGCAAGGTCGAGGCGGTCGTGCGCGAGGAAATGGACCGCGCCGGCGCAATCGAGATGCTGATGCCCACGGTGCAACCGAGAGAGCTGTGGGAGGAAACCGGCCGCTGGGAGAAGTTCGGCGGACAACTGCTGAAGATCGCCGACCGCAAGGCGCAGGATTTCTGCTATGCGCCCACCGCCGAGGAAGTGATCACCGACTTCGCACGCCAGGAACTGAAGAGCTACAAGCAGCTTCCGGTCAACTTCTACCAGATCCAGACCAAGTTCCGCGACGAGATCCGCCCCCGCTTCGGCGTGATGCGCGCGCGCGAGTTCCTGATGAAGGACGCCTACTCCTTCCACCTCGGCCAGGAGTCGCTGGCACAGACCTACCAGGCAATGTACGACGCCTATGGGCGCATCTTCACCCGGCTTGGCCTGAAGTTCCGCGCCGTGCAGGCGGACACCGGCGCGATCGGCGGCAACGCCAGCCACGAGTTCCAGGTAATCGCCGACTCCGGCGAGGACGTGATCGCCTTCTCCGACGGCTCGGACTATGCCGCCAACGTGGAGAAGGCCGAGGCGCTGTCGCCCGCCATCGCGCGCCCGGCACCGTCCGCTGCCCTGTCCCGCGTCGACACGCCGAAGCAGAAAACCATCGACGAGGTCTCCGCCTTCCTGAGGGTGCCGGCGACGCAGTGCGTGAAGACGCTGATCGTCAAGGGCCGCGAGGGTCTGGTCGCGCTGTGCCTGCGCGGCGACCACGCGTTCAACGAGGTGAAGGCCAACAAGCTGCCCGAGCTGACGGACGACATCGTGATGGCGTCCGAGGAGGAGATCGTGGCCGCCATCGGCGCGAAGCCCGGCTCGATCGGCCCGGTCGGCCTGCCGGAGTCGATCCCGTTGATCGTCGATCGCAGCGCGGCCGTGCTGGCCGACTTCGTCTGCGGCGGCAATACCGACGACACCCACTACACCGGTGCCAACTGGGAGCGCGACGCACGCATCACCCGGGTGGAGGACATCCGCCAGGTGGTCGCCGGCGACCCCTCGCCGGATGGCCTGGGCACGCTGCGGATCGCCCGCGGCATCGAGGTTGGCCACGTGTTCCAGCTCGGCTCCAAATACGCCGAGGCGATGGACGCCACCGTGCTCGACGACCAGGGCAAGGCACAGGTGATGCTGATGGGCTGCTACGGCATCGGCGTGAGCCGCATCGTGGCCGCCGCGATCGAACAGCGCCACGACGACGCCGGCATCCTCTGGCCGGAGCCGATGGCGCCCTGGCGCGTGGCGGTGTGCATGATCAATCCCAAGGGCCAGGCCGAGGTCACCGCGGCCGCCGAATCGCTCTATTCGGAGCTGGCCGCCCGCGGTATCGAGGTGGTGCTGGACGATCGCGGCCTGCGCCCGGGCGCGATGTTCGCGGACATGGAGCTGATCGGCATTCCGCACCGCGTGGTGGTGAGCGAACGCGGGGTGGCCGCCGGCACGCTGGAATACCGCGCGCGCGACGCGGCCGAGAGCCGCCAGGTCACGGTGGACGAACTGCTTCGGCTATTTGGCTGATTGCCAGCACACTGCAAATGAAAAGCCGCCTTCGGGCGGCTTTTTTATTGCGTGCCGGATGCCGCCTGATAATCCCCACGCACACCGTCACCAGCACCCGGATAATCCGGCCGCATCGGCTTTATTGGCAAACGCGGCAGGTAACATCCGTAAAGACGATTCCATCACGCCGGCACGAATATTTTGCAAATCGCCATCTATTACGGGAGAATGCGTGCCGCATCAGGATGGCGCAATCGCCTTAATGGCGATACCAAAACCAGTCAATTGAATATTCCAACGCGGAGTTGTCCATGGCCGTCGATATCAAGAATCTCAACCACAACCAGCTCAACGACCTGATCGCCAAAGCGCAGACCCGCCAGGAAGAACTGCGCAAGGAAAAGGTCGGCAAGCTGCGCGAGAAGGTCCACGCGCTGATCAAGGCCGAGGGTTACACCTTCGACGACATCTTCGGTTCCGCCCGTGGCGGCAAGGTGCGTCGCGCCAAGACCACGGTGGCCCCGAAGTACCGCAATCCTGCCAATCCCGAGCAGACCTGGTCCGGCCGTGGCAAGCGCCCGCGCTGGTTCAACGACGCGCTGAAGGCCGGCAAGAAGGAAAAGGATCTGGCGATCTGATCGCCGCACGGTCCATTGAAACCGCGGAACGCCGGCCTTCGCGCCGGCGTTTTGTTTTTCGCGGGAGACAGGCGCTAGAGCGAACGCCGCGACGATACCAGCAGATCGCCGAAAAGCAGCCCCGCCACCAGTGAAACGAGCAGGGTCAGCA
Organism: Dyella thiooxydans; assembly: GCF_001641285.1. NCBI lineage: Bacteria > Pseudomonadati > Pseudomonadota > Gammaproteobacteria > Lysobacterales > Rhodanobacteraceae > Dyella > Dyella thiooxydans. The sequence continues at coordinate 4,094,154 of NZ_CP014841.1, read as the reverse complement.
GTAGTACGCCGGTATCCAGTCCCAGCACGGTATCCCGCTCGAACAGATAGGACACGCTGCGGAATCCCACGCTTCCGGGCACCAGCAGGATAATCCCGGGCTCGCGGATCACCGCACCGGGGCGATGCATCCAGCGGGCGTAGAGATTGGCGATCGAACCCAGCAGGAACCCGCCCAGGAATACGCCGAACGGCGCCCCCGGAATGGAGCCGGAAATCAATCCTCCCCAGCGCGTGGCCAGATAACCCACCAGCACCGCACCGATCACCACTGGCCAGTCGCGGCGCGCGGCGCGAAACAGGATCGCGAAGCCGAATGCGCCCAGCAGCAGCGACGGATAATCGACCCAGCCCGGAAGTGGCGGCAATGCATAGGTCCCCGGATCGATGCCCAACGCCCCGCACAGCTGGGTCGCCGCCACGGTGCCGAAGGTGAGCTTGAGCAACGTGGAGATCGCCCCACCCATGCGCGCCACCCCCGACACCAGGTGCTGGCTGGAGATCTCGCGCACGGCGGTGGTCAGCGACATGCCCGGCACCAGCACGATCAGCCCCGCCAGCACTACCGACTTCACCGCCAGCGGCACCACGTAGGCACTGACCAGGATCGCGATGGTGGTCGCCACCAGCGCGCAGATCGCATCGCTGGCCGCCGCCAGCCGCGGCCGGCTGGCAGCGAGGATGGTGATCGCGCCGATCACCAGCCCGATCAGCCCCGAGGCCAGCAGGTCCGCCCACGAGCTGTGCAGCAGCAGGCCCACCACGCAGGCGGCGGACAGCCCGTAGCTGGCCACCACGCCGGCCTGCGCCCGCCGTGTATCAGGCAGGCCGAGCAGCCGCAGCAGGCGGAAGCCCTCGCGCAGCTCGATCTCCCCGGACATCACGCGGTCGGCGATTTCGTCCGCCTCGCACAACCGCGCCAGGTTCACGTCGCCCGGCGGCAGCCGCATCACCTGGGTGACCTGCGCCAGCCCCTCGTCGCCCTGGGCCAGGTCGGAGAACGAAATGATGATCGCGGTGGGACTGGACCAGACGTCGGCGGCCAGTCCCATCTGCTGCGCCGAGCGGGCGATCGCCATCTCCAGCCGGGGCGCGGTGGTGCCGTACTGGTGCAGGCGGCGCGCCAGCTCCACCAGGAAGCTGATCCGCGTGTTCAGCGCAGCCGTGGAGAAATCGGCCGATGCAGCGACGGGGACGACGGCGCTCATGCCGCGCGCGCTCCGGTCCTGGCCGGACTCCACCCGCTCATGCCGCGGAACGCACCTGCAGGGTGGTGCCGTCCACGGCCACCACCTCCACCGTGGCACCGACCGGCAACTCCGGGCCGGCCACCAGCCACTGGCCGTCACCCACGCGCGCCTTGCCGCGGCCGTTGACGATAGCCTCGCTGAGCACGTAGCGCTGGCCGATCATCTGTTCGGCACGGCGGTTGAGGCGCTCGCTGCCCGGCGCGCTGCGCTCGATGCGCGGACGCAGCTTGCGGGCGTAGAACACGCAGGCGGCCAGCGCCAGCACCGCGAACAGCACCGCCTGCAGCAGCAGGCCCATGCCCGGCACCAGCCACAGCAGTACGCCCATCGCCGCGGCCGCGATGCCGATCCACAGCAGGAAATAGCCGGGGATCAGCACTTCGCCGCCGATCAGCAGCAGGGCCAGGATCCACCAGAGGTAATGCGCGGATAGATTCCACATGGTCGCTCTCCAGGCCGACTCAGCGCGGCGGCGGAATGGAGGACTTGGTCTGCTGCTGGCCCAGCGACTCCTTGGCCAGCTCGGCGATGCCGGCCAGCGAACCGAGGATGCCGGTGGCCTCCATCGGCAGCAGCAGCATCTTCTGGTTGGGTGAGTTGGCCATTTCCTTCAGCGCCTCGACGTACTTGTTGGCGACGAAGTAGTTCAACGCGTTGACGTTGCCGCCGGCGATCGCGTCGGAGACCAGGGTGGTCGCCTTGGCTTCCGCCGCGGCCAGCCGCTCGCGCGCCTCGGCCTCGCGGAACGCCGCCTCCCGCTTGCCTTCGGCGGCCAGGATCGCGCTCTGCTTTTCGCCGTCGGCCTTGAGGATCGCCGCCTGCTTGAAGCCCTCAGCCTCCAGGATGTTGGCGCGCTTCTCGCGCTCGGCCTTCATCTGCCGGGCCATCGAGTCGACCAGGTCGCGCGGCGGCGCGATGTCCTTGATCTCGATGCGGTTGACCTTCACGCCCCACGGGTGGGTGGCCTCGTCGACCACGCTGAGCAGGCGCGCATTGATCTCGTCGCGCTTGCTCAACGATTCGTCCAGGTCCATCGAGCCGAGCACGGTGCGGATGTTGGTCATCACCAGCGCCAGCGAGGCCTGCTCCAGGTTGGACACCTCATAGGCGGCCTTGGCCGCGTCGAGCACCTGGTAGAACACCACGCCGTCGACGCGTACCACCGCATTGTCCTTGGTGATGACATCCTGGCTGGGCACGTCCAGCACCTGCTCCATCATGTTGATCTTGCGGCCGACCGACTGGTAGACCGGCACCAGCAGGTGCAGGCCGGGCGACAGCGTCCGGGTGTATTTGCCGAAGGTCTCGACCGTCCATTCGAAGCCCTGCGGCACGATGCGCACGAGCTTGGTGATCACGATGACCACCACGATGACGACGACCAGCGCGAGTATCTGTCCCATCACAACCCCCTTCCTCCGGTGAAGTCCGGAGTATAGGCGAGCGGCGCGGCGGTCAAACCTCCCGCGTGGCGGCCAGCGGCAGCAGCAGGCTCACCTGCAGCCCGCCGCCCTCGCGGTTGGCCAGCGCAATGCGCCCGCCGTGGGCCTCGGCGATCTCGCGGGCCAGCGCCAACCCCAGGCCGGTGCCCGAGCGCTTGGTCGAGTAGAACGGCAGCAATGCCTGCGCAAGCACGGTCTCGCTCATGCCCGGACCGCGGTCGGCCACTTCGATGCGCAGATCGTGCCCCAGCACCTGCAGGGCGAGGGTGACCTCGTCGTCGGGGCCCCCGGCCTCGTGGGCGTTCTTAATCAGGTTGATCAGCACCTGCTCGACCTGGGCGGCATCGAACCAGCCCGGCTGCGCAGGCGCTCCACCCAGCAGGCGGAACCGGCAATGCAGCGCCAGTCCCTCGAGGAACGGCCCCCAGGGCACCTCTGCCTTGCGTGGCGCCGGCAGCTTGGCGAAGCTGGCGTAGCCGGCAATGAAACCGTGCAGGTGCCGCGCGCGCTCGCCGATGGTGGCGAACACGCCGGGCAACCGCTCCACCTCGCCGCGACGCGCCAGTTCGGCACCGGAATGCGCCAGCGAGGAGATCGGCGCCAGCGAGTTGTTGAGCTCGTGGCTGATCACCCGGATCACCCGTTTCCAGCTCGCCACCTCCTGCCGCGAAAGTTCGCGCGTCATGCGGCGGAACAGCAGCAGGCGGTGCGGCCGCCCCTGCAGGCGAAAAGCACGCTGGGAGATGTGGAAGGTCTCCTCGCTGTTGTCCATCTCCACCGTCAGCAGCGCGTCCTCGCCCCGCTCCACCGCCTCGCGCATCGCCTTCGGTGCGTCGGCGGTGACGTCAGCGAAGACCAGCCCATGCAGGCTGCGGCCGTCGTTGAACAGGTGCCGCGCGGCGATGTTGGCGTAAGCGACGCGCCCGCCGGCATCGGTCAGTACCAGCGCCACCGGCGTGTTCTGCACCACCGTGTCGAGCAGCAGCTCGCGCTGCACCAGGTGCTGGCGCTGATCGCGCAGGGTCTGCCCAAGCGCGTTGTGCATGGCAATCAGTTCGCCCAGCTCGTCACGGCGGTTCACTGCGAGCGAGATGCTGAAGTCGCCATCGCGGTAGCTCGCTACCGAGCCTTCCAGCGCACGCAGCAGGCGACTGACCGGCGACATCGCCAGGCTGGCCATCCACAGCGCCAGTGGCACCAGCACGGCCAGGCTGACCGCGAGACCCGCCCCGAAGCCAAGATGTACCGGGCCGGGTGCCACACCCTTCGCATCCGTGTGCAGCAGGGCAAGCAACTGCGGCAGCGGCCAGTCGGTGATACCGACGTACACCAGCACGCCAGCCAGGCCGGCCAGCATCAGCAGCAGGCTCAGCCGCCCCTCGAGCGAACGCAGACGGCGGATCATGCGGCGCGCTGGCCGGTGCGGGTCAACGACATGCAGGATCCATCGGCGTGGCGGCGCAGTTCACGGTGGGACGGCCATCGCGCCCGAGCTGGTTGCCGCCCATCACCGGCGCCTTGCCCGCGGCCTCCATCGCATCGTTGCGCATCGGCGTGGCGCCGCGCCGCTCCTTGAACTTGAAATGATTTCCCGAATCCGACGCCGGCTTCAGTGGATTGGCGTCCTCGTACTTCACCGTCGACGCCGGCGCCGGCTGGCTCCAGTGGTCGCTGGCGGCTGTGGGGGTGGTCTGCGCGTGGATGGCGCCCGCGGCCAGCAGGGCGCCGGCGAACAGCAGTCGCAGAGTCATGGCATCTCTCCTTGTCGGCATGAATGCCCCTTTTACGCCATCCGCGCGGCCGGAGGCCACTGCCAGCCGACCTGTGGACACGGCATCAACCGCTGACGGCCAGCCCGTAACGCTCGATGCGGCGATACAGCGCCTGGCGCGACAGGCCCAGCGATTGCGCCGCCCGGCTGACCACGCCATCGGCCCTTGCCAGTGCCGCCTCCACCGATTCGCGGCTGGGCTCGTCCAGGTTGCGCGAAGGGCTGGCCGCCACCGCCGGAAGATTGAGCAGCTCCGGCGTGATCGGACGACCGCCCGAGAGCAGTGCCGCACGCTCGATCGCATTTTTCAGCTCGCGCACGTTGCCCGGCCAGGGATAGCCAAGCAGCGCCTCGCGCGCGGCATCGCCCAGTTCGGCGCGGCCGTCGAGGAAGTGCTCGGCCAACGGCAGGATGTCGTCGATGCGATCGGACAGCGGCGGCAGGTTCACGTCGATCACGTTGAGCCGGTAGTAAAGGTCCTCGCGGAACGTACCGGCCTTGATCATCGCCTTCAGGTCGGCATTGGTGGCGCTGAGCACGCGCACCTTGGCATGGCGCGTGCGGCCGGAGCCGAGCCGCTCGAACTGGCCGGTCTCCAGCACGCGCAGCAGCTTCATCTGGCCCGGCAGCGGCAGGTTGCCGATCTCGTCCAGGAACAGCGTGCCGCCGTCGGCGAGCTCGAAGCGGCCCTCGCGCGCCTTGTTCGCGCCGGTGTAAGCGCCGGCCTCGGCGCCGAACAGCTCGGCCTCGATCAGCTCGCCCGGCAATGCGCCGCAGTTCACCGCGATGAACGGCCCGCGCTTCACCGCCGAGTTGGCGTGGATGATCGCGGCGATGCGCTCCTTGCCCGCGCCGTTCGGCCCGGTGATCAGCACCGGCACCTCCGAGCGCGCCACCTGGCACGCCAGCTCCAGCGTCTGCGCCATCGCCTCGGAGGCGAACACCAGGCCATCCAGCTCGTAGCGGCTGCGCAGGTTCTCGCGGCGGCGGCGGCGCTCGTTGCGCGAGCGCGCCACCTCCCGGGTGGATTCGGACAGTTCCAGCAGGTTCTCCACCGTGGCCAGCAGCTTGGCGTCGTCCCAGGGCTTGGCGAGGTAGTCGGCGGCACCGGCCTTGACCAGTTCCACCGCGGTCTCCAGGTGCGTCCACGCGGTGAGCAGGATCACCGGCAGGTCCGGATGCTGCTCGCGGATCGCCCGGAACAGCGCCACGCCCTCCTCGCCCGAGGTAGTGTCCGCGGTGAAGTTCATGTCCTGGATCACCACGCCCACGTTCTCGCGGGCCAGCATAGCCAGGCCCTCTTCCGGGGTGAGCGCCACCAGCGGGCGGATCTCGTGCAGCGAAAGCGCCAGCGAGAGCGCCTCGCCCACGGACGGGTTGTCGTCGATGATCAGTACGGTGCGCATCTTTCGTCTACACATGCGGGCATGGATGCCGCTCCATGCGAAAAGGTTGCATGGCCGGGGGGCGTCAATGCCACCCCCGACCGGATCCAGGCCGAAGCATCGGCCCCGGCGCTTTCTCCACCGGTAGTGCCGGGAGGGAAAGCGGGAGCCGGAAGCCTCACGCCTTTGCCTTCTGCGCCGCGATCCATCCGTCCACGCGCTGCTCCAGCACGTCCAGCGGCAGCGCGCCACCATCGAGGATCTCGTCGTGGAAGGCGCGGATGTCGAAGCGCTTGCCCAGCTCGCGCTTCGCCCGGGCACGCAGCTCGAGGATCTTCAGCTCGCCCATCTTGTACGCCAGCGCCTGTCCCGGCCAGGTGATGTAGCGGTCGGTCTCGGCCTGCACGTCTGGCTCGTCCTCGCTGGAATGGGCGTGGAAGAAGTCCACCATCTGCTGCCGCGTCCAGTGCTTGTAGTGCACGCCGGTGTCCAGCACCAGCCGGTCGGCGCGCAGCAGCTCGTCGGACAGGCGGCCGTAGTCGGACAGCGGGTCCTTGTAGAAGCCGATGTCCTTGCCCAGCTGTTCGGCATACAGCGCCCAGCCCTCGACGTACGCGGTGTAGCCGCCCTGCTGCCGGAACGGCGGCAGCTTGGGCAGGGTCTGCGCGATCGAGATCTGCATGTGATGGCCCGGGATGCCCTCGTGGTAGGCAGTCGACTCGATGGTCAGCACGCTGCGGTGCGCGAAGTCGCCGGTATTGACGAAGATCTGTCCCGGCCGCGAGCCGTCCGGCGTGCCCTGGTGATACTCGGCCGCTGCGGCTTCCTTCTCGCGGAACGGTTCCACCGGCACCACCACCACCTTGGTCTTGGGCAGCAGGCCGAACAGCTTGGGCAGTTCCGGCTGCATCTGCGCCAGGTAGCCGCGGTAGCGGTTCAGGATGTCCTCGCGCGAGGTGGCGTGCACCTTCGGGTTGGTTTTCAGGGCGGCGCGGAAAGCGGCCAGATCCTTGTAGCCCTGGGCGTGGGCGATCTTCGTCATCTCGCCCTCGATCCGCGCGACCTCCTTCAGTCCAAGCTCGTGGATCTGCTCGGGCGTCTGGTCGGTGGTGGTCATCTGCTGCACGTCGAAGCGGTAGATCGCATCGCCGTTGGGCAGGTCCCACACACCCGGCTGCAGGCGGCCGTGCGGGGCGTAGTCCTTCGCCACGAACGCACCCAGCTTCGCGTAGGCCGGCCGCACGTCCTGGTCGATCGCCGCCAGGATCGCCTGCTTCAGCCGCGCCTGGTCGGCGGCCGGCACCGAGGCCGGGAAATGCTTCAGCGGCTCGGCGAACACGCTGTCCATGCCGGCCGGCTTGCCGATCGCATCGATCTGCTTGACCACCGCCTCCAGCAGGTATTTCGGCGGCATCATGCGGTCGCGCAGGCCCTGCCGCGCCAGCCCGGTGACCTGGTCGAACGCCCTCGGCACGGCTTTCAGGCGCGCCAGGTAATCCTCGTATTCCTTGGTGTTGTCGAACGGGATCGAGCTGATGAAGCCGGCCAGCTGCAGGTGGATGCCGTTCATCTGGTCCAGCGGCATCTCGTCCAGCTTCAGCTCGTGCGCGCGCATCGCATCCTTGAGCTGACGCACCATCAGCTCGTGGTTGAGCTTGTCGTTCTCACTGAAGCCGTGGGTGTCGATCGCCTGGAAGCGGCGCAGGAAATCGCCGGTCCAGCGGTACTCTTCCTGCGCATGGGCGAGCGAGAGGTCGCTGAGCCGGTCGTTGTAGCGCAGGTCGCCGAGGATGGTCGCGTACTCAGGCGCATTCTCCAGCGTGTGCTGCCACTGCTCGTCGAGCAGCTTGTTCTGCGCGGCCACGCGAGCGGCCACATCGGTCGCCGGGGCGGATGCCGCCCTGACTTCTTGCGGCGCCATGCCGCCCCCCACCACCAGGCCCACGGCCACCACCAACGGCAACAGCTTCATCATCGACATCTCCCTGGAAAGAATCCCGATTCTGCCCGAACCCGGGCGGTCGGGGATGGGCCGTTACTCACACCCCACAGATCACCGCGCGACCACCGCCCAACTTCCGGCGGGTCATTTCATGCCGGGAAGGTCCGGCGGGCTCGCTCCGTCGAACCATTGCGCCCGGATACCCTCGACGGCACCGATGCGTGCCCGCCGGCTGACCCAGAGCGTGCCGCCGCGAGCGGCCACGATCGGGCCGTCCACCACCACGCCCGGACCGATCACCACTCGCGGCAGTCGCTTCCACACCTCGTCCTGCGCATCGGTGGAAGGGCGCGGCTTGTCCAGGTAGATCCCCTTGCCGACATGGGTGGTGCCATGCAGCAGGATCTCTCCCGACACCGTGCGGATCGCGCCGGCGATCTCGGCGTCGCGGGCATCGAGGCCGGCGACCAGGGTCTGCACGTCTCCGCCGACATGGACTCCCGGGGCCAGCGAGACCCGGCCGTCCACCGCGGACAGATCGTGCCGGCAGGTCGCACCACGCTCCAGCACGACCGGACCGTCGACGGTGTCGATGGTCTTCGCGGTGGCCCCCTCGCCCAGGGTGACGCCGCCGTCGACGCTGCGGATCTTGCCCGCCTCCGCCCGGGCCGCCAGATGCACGCCGCCATCGACCGAGTAGACCGGGCGCGGCAGATGCCCCGCCGCGATCTCGGTCGGCTGGTCCAGATGCATCACGCAACCGCTGCACACGAGTGCGGCAAGGCACGCCGTCATCCTGATGACCTGTTTCACTCCAAGCTCCTCGGGACTTCCTTGCAACGATCCCACCTCACACGCTGCGCGTCGCCACCACCGGCGGCACGGCCGCGGCGCGCAGCGCCGGGGCCAGCACCGAGAGCTGGCCCAGCACCCACAGCGCCAGCGCACCGACCGGCAGGTACCACAGTGGCAGACGCGGCAGCTCGTAGTGGCTCATCAGCAGCAGGTTGAGCGCCACGGCCAGCAGCGTGCCCAGCAGCACGCCGGCACTGACGATCAGGAAGTTCTCGGCCTGGAAATAGCGCAGGATGTCGCTGCGCGTGGCACCGATCGCCCGGCGGATGCCGATGCTTCGCCGGCGCTGCTGCACCCAGAAGTTCGCCAGCCCCGCAATGCCGAGCGCGGTGACGAACAGCAGGCCCAGTGCCGATGCGACGAGCAGGCCGATCATGGTGGTGTCCCGCTGGAAGTAGGCGCGGCGGATCTCGGTGTAGGTCTGCATCTGCCCGGGATTGATGATGCGATCGGGGTTGGCCTTGAGCAGCGCGGCCTCGGCAGCCCCCAGCACCCGCTGGCGATCCCGTGGCGCGCTGCGCAGCACGTAGAGCACGCCAGGACCCTCGGGGCGCTGCGGCCAGATGATGCTGTCGCCGTCGAGCCCCGGCTTGCGCGGTGCCGGCCGCAGCAGGGTGTCCACGATCCCGACGATGCGGATGAAGTGGTCGCCGTCGTACATGCTCTGCCCCAACGCGGGCTGCCCCGGATACATCTTCTGCGCCAGCGCGCGTGTGACGATCGCCACCGCCGGCTTGCCCTTGTCCACGTAGTCGTCCGGCAGAAAATCGCGTCCCGCGACGAGATGCAGGCCCAGGGTGGCAAGCAGACCCGGTGTGCCGTCGTATCCGGCAGGCTCCATGCATCCGCTGCCTTCGATCGTATTGAGCTGCATCGCCCGATCCAGCGCCTGCTTGCTGGGGCAGATGCCACTGGACGACTCGCTCCGGTCCAGTGGCAGCGAATAGCTGACCGCCGCGGCGAAACGCACCCCGGGAACCGCGCGCAAGGCTGCCAGGTCGGCGGTTTGCCGCGCCTGTGCGTTTTCGCCTTTTTCTATCCCCGTGCTGTGGATCGCCGACACCTCGTCTTCGGCAATGCCGGTGGGCACACTGATGCGCTGCACGCGCTGGGCCACCATGAACACCACGTTGCAGACGATGGCGCAGGTGAAGGCCACCTGCAGGGTCAGCATGAGGGCGGTGAGCTTGTGGTGGCGCAGGGTGGAAAGGATCGGCCGGATCTGCATGGATCACCCTCCCTTGAGTTGCAGCGCGGGCTGCACGCGACAGGCCCGCCACGCCGGAAGCAGGCCGGCCAGCATGCTGGCGAGCACCGCGAGTACCACGGTTCCCAGCAGCATCGACAGGTCCATCTGCGCCAGCCTGGCGTAGTCGTCCGGACGCTGGCGGATGCTCCACAGTCCGAGTTGCGCGATACCCAGGCCCAGTACGCCACCGGCCACGCCGATCAGCGCCGACTCGATGCCGAACTGCACGAAGATGTCGCGTCGCCGCGCCCCCAGCGCGCGGCGCACGCTGATCTCGCCACTGCGGCGCAGGAACTTCGCCAGCAGCAACGCCACGATGTTGAGCATGCACACGAACAGGAAGCCCAGCGCCAGCCACAGCTGCAGGTCCACATCCCCGGGCACCAGGTTTTCGTGCGCCAGCCAGCCCATCAGGCCGTAGAGCTTCGCGTTCGTCGGCGGACGCTGGAAGCGGCCCAGCGCCTTCTGCTGCGCCGAGTAGTCGACCAGGTATTGCCGGTAGGCCGCCACCTGTGCCGGTGTGTCCAGCTGTACCCAGAACTGCAGCCAGCTCATGTTCGCGCTGGTCAGCGACGGCGATTCGCCCTTGCCCCAGGCGGACTGGTTGCCGCTGACCGGAAACTTCTGCCCCATCGCCACCGAGAGCGGCAGGAAGAACAGATCGGCATCGCTGTATTGGTTGCCGGTCTGGTCGGCGTAGAAAAGCGGCTTGGGCGCCCAGTCCGCGGTCACGCCGATCACCCGGAAATCATGTTCGCCCAGGCGCACCGTCTGCCCCACCGCATCGCTCGTGCCGAACAACTTGCGTGCCAGCGCGTCGGCCAGCACCACCACCGACGAACCGGTCGCGTCGTCCGCTGCGCTCCAGCCGCCGCCACGCTCGAATGGCACGCCGAACATCGGGAAGAACTCCGCCGTGGCATAACGACCGCTCACATAGAGCGGATGCAGATCCGCCCGCGCAGGGCGCAGCAGCAGCGAGCCGCCCGACATCGCCGCCTGTCGCACGGCGCGATGGGCCTTGAGCAACGCCATCGCATCGGGCCAGGTCATGTCGTCGGCCGGGTCGGGGCTGCCTTCGTGCCGTTTGTAGTCCAGCGGCAAGGGGTCCAGATGCGGGGTGTAAAGCCGCGCACTGCGCCCTGGCAGCGGGTCGTCGGTCATCACGTGCAGCACTGTGATCATGGTCATGCTGGCGCCGATGCCCAGGCCGATCGCCAACACCATCAGGCCGGTCAGCACGGGGCTGCGGCGCAAGCTGCGCAAAGCCAGGTCCAGGTAGTAGGCAAGCATCCGGAAACTCCTTTTCTCGAGACCGGGGGAGCGGCGCCCCCATCGCCTAGACACTTCGTGTCGCGACCACCGGTGGGACATGCGATGCCCGCAGGGCCGGACCGAGCACGGCGAGCTGGCCGAGCCCCCACAGCGCCAGCGCACCGAACGGCAGGTAGTACAACGGCAGGTGCGGCAGCTCGTAGAACTTCATCAGCACCGCGTTGATCACGTAGGCCAGCAGCATGCCAAGCGCGATGCCGAAGCTGACGATCAGGAAGTTCTCGGTCTGGAAGTAGCGCAGAATGTCGCCGCGCGTGGCGCCGATCGCGCGCCGAATGCCGATCTGCCTGCGGCGCTGCGCAACCCAGAAGCTCGCCAGCCCGACGATACCCAGCGCCGTGACGCCCAGCAGCGCCGCGATCACCCCCACCAGCATGCCTGCCATGGCACTGTCAGCCGCGAAGAAACGGGTCCGAAGGACTGGCACCGTCGTACTGTCCTCCCGGTCCAGTACCGCGTCTGGCGCGATCGTGGCGATTGCGGCTTTCGCTTCGACCATTACGCGGTCCAGATCTTCCGGCTTGGCACGGATGAGGTAGGTGCCGGAAAAGTTCGGCCCCGGCAGCGCGGGTACGAATACCGTCCATTGCGCACCGCGCTCACCCTCTTCGTCGTATTGCTGGACCGAGAGATGTGCGACCACGCCGATCACGCGGAATTGGTACTTGTCGCTCCAAAACTCCTTGCCGAGGGGGCTCTCTCCCGGCCACAGGTGCTTGGCCAGCGTCCGAGTGATGAGCACGTTCGAACTCGGCGGAAAATACCCCTGTACCGGCTGATAATCCTCGTTGGCCGGCATGTGCCCAGCCACGAGTTGCAGTCCAAGCGCCTGCGGCGTGCCCGGGCTGCCGAGGTAGATTTCGGGGACGCCACGAAATTCCTTGCCGGCCTGGTCGAGCGTGATGCCGACATTGGCAGCCTGCATGCCGAACGGCACCGAGTTGATCACGTGTACCGACTCGACGCCCGAAATCGCGCCCAGTCCCGCAATCACGCGCGCATCGAGATCGTTTGAATTTTTGGGGTCGTAGCCCTGCAACGCGATAAAGCCGAGCGACGCTTCGTCGACGCCGCTTTTGATCTGCATGGCGGACAGGCGGTCGGCGATCATGAAGCAGGCGTTGCACAGCACGGCACAGGCCAGCGCGATCTCCATCACGATCAGGACCGTGGCTACTCTGTGCTTCTTCAGCGCAGACAGGATCGGGCGAATTTGCATGACGGGGAGCCTCATAGCGTCTTCAGCTGCAGGGCCGGCGAAATCTGGCTGGCACGCAATGCAGGCATGGCGCCCGCCAGCAGGCTCACCGCGATCGCCAGCACGAAGGTGACAGCGAACATCGACAGATCCAGGTGCACGAGGTCGGAATAGGGCGCCTGCTGGTGACGCACCAGCCACAGCCCGAGCAACGCCAACAGCCACCCGAAGAAGCCACCTATGAAACCGATCAGCCCTGCCTCGGTAAGGCATTGCGCGAACACCGCCCGACGACTGGCCCCGAGCGCCCGGCGAACACCGATTTCTCCTCCGCGACGCAGGAACTTCGCCAGCAACAAGCCCACGGTGTTGAACAGGCAGATGGCGAGGAACGCGAAAGCCAGCCACATCTTCAATTTGACGTCGCGTGGCACCACCCGGTTGAACGCAAGCCATTGCATCAGGTCGCGCAGGCGAGTCTCCGTGAACTGGATGCGGCCCAGTCCCTTCTGCTCCCTTGCGTAATGCGCAAGAAACCCGCGGTATGCCGCGACCTTTGCCGGGCTATCCAACTGCACCCACAACCCCATCCAGTTGCAGGGTGCATTCACCAGGTGTCCCGGCTTCGGTGGCATCGACCAGCAGTTGAACTGCTGAAAGTCGCCATCGTTCATTTCAAGGCTCGCGGAAATCGGCAGGAAAAGGCCTTCCGGCTTGCCGTAGAAACTGGCTGTATCACCGTTTGCATAGCGCCCACCGCGTACGTCGTAGAACGGCGGCGATGGGCGCCACGGTTTGAGCACGCCGACAATGCGCACGGCATGTTTGTTCAGGACCAAGGTCCGTCCCACGCTGTTCCCGCCATCGAACAGCTTGTCGTTGAGGTCCGAGGAGATCACGACCACCCGCGCGCGCTTGCGGTCGTCGTCGGGGGTCCACCCGCTGCCATATTCGAGCGGCACGCCAAACATCGGGAAGAAGTCCGACGTGGTGGAAAGCATCTGGACCATCAGCGGTGGCCGACTCACATCCGGCGCACTGACCTTCTCCGGGAATGGGTTCACGACCAATGCCTGGCGGTCGGCACGTTTCGCGTTCCACAGGTCCATCGCCGACTGGTAGTCCATCATGTCTGGCGGCTCGACATGCCTGTCGCCGGGCATCGGATCGTTATCTACCTGCGCGTAGAAAATGCGCGAGCTTGTCCCCGGCAGCGGATCGCCTGACAGCACATGCATCACCGTCAGCGTGGTCATGCTGGCGCCGATGCCGACGGCGATCGCCAGCACCATCAGAGCGGTGAGTACCTTGTTGCGCTTGAGGCTGCGCAGGGCCAGGTCGAAGTAGTAGGTGAACATGTCCTTAGCTCCTCGTCAGCCTCATGCCGCCCGCGTCGCCACCACCGGTGGCACGGCTGCGGCGCGCAGTGCCGGGCCCAGCACCGCCAGCTGCCCCAGCACCCAAAGCACCACCGACCCGATCGGCAGGTAGTAGCCGGGCAGGTGGCCGAGCTCGTAATGCCGCATCAGCACCAGGTTGATGCCGTAGGCGAGCGCCATGCCGAGCACGATGCCGCCAGTGGCGATCAGGAAGTTCTCGGCCTGGAAATAGGTCCGGATATCGCGGCGCGAGGCGCCGATGGCGCGGCGGATGCCGATCTGCCGGCGCCGCTGACCTACCCAGAAGCTGCTCAGCCCCACGATGCCCAGCGCGGTGACCAGCAGCAGCAACAGGCTCACGCCCACCAGCAGCCAGGCCATGGCGCGGTCGTTGCGGTAGTACTTTGCGCGCGCCGCCTCCAGGGTGGTGGCGTACCGGGGCGAGATCAGCCGCAGCGGGCCATCGGCTTTCAGTGCCTGTAATGCCTGCCCGATCACGGCCTGCCGCCGGGCCGGATCATCGACCCGCATGAGGTAGGTGCCGCGCGAATACGGCAGATCGACCGGGAACATCATCGCGTAGTCGTAGCCGCCGGCCGCGCCGTAGTCCCTGGGCTGCACCAGGCGGTCCACCACCCCCACCACGCGATTGGCTCCGAAAGCATAGATGGTCCGGCCAGCGGCATCCTGGCCGGGGAAGAGATGTTGGGCGAGCGCGCGACTGATGATGACCGGTACCCCGGAGGCACCACCCTGCAGCGCGTCATAGCTGACGAACTCGTCGGGGTTGAACCAGCGTCCGCTCGCCAGCTTCAGGCCCAGGGTGCGAGCCAGCTGGGCGCCGCCGAAATACTGCGCCACCGCCAGGCTCGGCGCCTTCGCATCGTCGCTCAGACTCACGCCGCTGAAGCTCACCGAATCGCCGAACAGGGTCGAGCTGGCGACCACCGCGTCACTCACGCCGGGCAGTGCGCGCAGGCGTGCCAGGTCGGTGCGGGTCTGTGCCATCGTCGCCTCCGGCGTGCCCGGCGTGACGCTGCGCACGCCCACCTCGACCACGTGCATCTCGTCGACCCCGGTGGGCCGCTGCATCCGCTCCAGCCGGGTACCGATGAGGAACAGCGCGTTGCACACCACCGCACAGGAGAAGGCGATCTCCAGCACCAGCAGCCCCACCGCGATCCGATGGCGTCCCAGGGCGTGAAGAATGTGGCGTAGATGCATCGTGGGTGTCCTAGTTCGACTTCAGAGCCACGGCCGGGGCGACGTGCATCGCCCTCCAGGCGGGCAGGAGTCCGGCCAGCAGGCTGCTCAGCAGGGCCAGCACGAAGGTTGCCAGCAGCATGCTCGGGTCCATGTGGACCAGGCCGGCGTAGTCGGTCGGCTGGTGGCGCACCAGCACCAAGCCCAGGCCGGCCAGCGCCAGTCCGCAGACGCCGCCGGCCAAACCGACCACCCCGGCCTCGACCAGGCACTGCATGAAGATCGCGCGACGCGACGCGCCCAGGGCACGTCGCACGCTGATCTCGCCGCTGCGACGCAGGAACTTGGCCAGCAAAAGACCCACGGTGTTGAGCAGGCAGATGCCGAGGAAGCCGAGTGCCAGCCACACCTGCAACCGCACGTCGGAGGGCACCACGCCCTTGGCGTCCAGCCACTGCATCACATCCAGCAGACGGACTTCCCCGGGATGGGTGAAGCGCCCGGCCTGTCGCTGCCGGGCCATGTAGTTGTGCAGGTATTGCCGGTAGGCCGCCCGTGTCGACGGTGCGTCGAGCTCGGCCCAGTACTGCAACCACAGACAGGGCGCATCCGCGGCGTGCTCGTCGGAGTTGTTGCCCCAGCAGTTCATCGTGCCGCTGGTCGCCAGGTGCAGATCCAGCGCCGTGGCGAGCGGGACGAATACCTGCTCGCCGTCGCCGAAGCGGCCGTTGCTGAGATCGTAGAAGCGGGGATTCATGCTCCAGTCGCCGAGCACGCCGACGATCCGCAGCGACTGGCTTCCCACCTGCAGCGTCGAGCCGGTGCTGTCGCGACCGCCGAACAGCTGATCGTTCAACGCAGCCGAGATCACCGCCACCCGGGCGTGACTGCCGTCGTCGCCGCGGTCCCAGGCGCGACCGAAACGGAACGGCACGGCGAACATCGTGAAGAAGTCCGCCGTGGTGTAGCGCGCCTCCAGGCTCAACGGATCGCCCTGCGCCGGCGTCACCACCATGGTGCCGGCCGACATCATCGCCTGGCGGTCGGCACGGGCATCGCGCAGCAGCGCCTCGGCATCCCGACGACTCAGGTTGTCCGGCACTTCCTCGCCGGGCCTGAAATTGTCGTCCGGAAACACGTTCAGGCCCACGCGGAACAGGTTCGCGCTCTTCTGCGGGATCGGGTCGCCGGACAGCACGTGCATGACCGTCAACGTGGTCATGCTGGTACCGATACCCACCGCGATGGCCAACACCATCAGGGCGGTGAGCACCTTGTTGCGCTTCAGGCTGCGCATGGCGAGATCGAGGTAGTAGCCGATCATCACGGACTCCCCCGTCCCACGCATCCGCCGAACTTCCGCATCGTCATGAGCCGCCTCACCCTGCTCTCGTGGCCACCACCGGCGGCACCGCCGCGGCGCGCAGTGCCGGGCCGAGCACGGCGACCTGGCCGATCAGCCACAGCGCGACCGCACCGACCGGGAAGTAGATCGCGGGCAGGCGCGGCAGCTCGTAGTGCTGCATCAGGAACAGGTTGATGCCGTAGGCCAGCACCATGCCGAGGCCGATGCCGATAGTGGCGAGCAGGAAGTTCTCGGTCTGGAAGTAGTGCAGCACATCGCTGCGGGTCGCCCCCAGCGCACGACGCACGCCGATCGTGCGTCGACGCTGTGCCACCCAGAAGCTGGCCAGCCCGACGATGCCCAGGGCGGTCACCACCAGCAGCGCCGCGATCACCCCGACCAGGATGCCTGCCATGGCTCGATCGTCGCGGAAGAAGTGACGACGCACCTCGTCGAAGCTGCGCTGGGTCGTGACGATGCGCTGGGGGTCGGCCTTCCTCAGGGCGGCCAGCGCCGCCGCCAGCACACCGGACCGATCCTGCGGCCGGGTGCGGATCACGTAGCTCATGCCCCGGTCCGCTCCCATGCGCAACGGGATCACCATGGTGTACTGCGCCGTGTCCGCATCGTAGGCATTGGGACGCACCAGGCTGGCCATGACACCGACCACCCGCAACCCCACCGTCGGCGTCAGGTAGATCAGGCGACCGAGCGGGTTCTGTCCGGGCCAGAGGCGTTCGGCCAGGCCGCGGGTGATCAGCGTGACATGCGGCAGGCTCTTGGTGTCGCCGGTCTTCAGCCCTTTCAGCGCGGTGTCCACGTCGACGAAATCGTCGTCCTGCAGGTCGCGCCCGGCGACCAGTTGCACGCCCATCGTCGGCACCAGGTTCTGGCCGAAATAGGTGGTCGCGTTGAGCGTGCGCTGGGGCTGGTTCGGGTCGAGCAGCACGTTGCCATTGGAGGACGACCCACCGAACGGCACCTGGTTGGAGAACGCCACCGACTGCACGCCCGGCACCTGGCGCAGCAGCGCCAGATCCTCCTGCACGCGCGCATAGGGGTTGCCGGACTTGACCACGTCGGCCACCTGGATCTGCAGCAGCTCGTGCTCCGCGACGCCGCTGGGCATGTCCATGCGCTGCAGCCGCTGGCCGATCAGGAATACCGCGTTGCAGACGATCGCGCAGGTCAGCGCGATCTGCATGACCAGCAGGCCGGCCGTGAGCTTGTGGCGCCGCAGCGTGGAGAGAATCGGAAGAATGTCCATGGTCGCCTCAGTGGCTCTTCAGCTGGAGGGCGGGTGCGACCTGGCAGGCACGCCAGGCCGGCAACAGGCCGGCCAGCAGCGTGGCGCCCAGGGCCAGCACGAACGTCGTGAGCAGCATGCTGGGGTCCAGGTGCGCCAGCGACGCGTAGTCCGAGGATCGTTGGCGCACCAGCCAAAGACCGCCGAGGGCCAGCACCGCGCCTCCGACGCCGCCGACCAGTCCGACCACGCCGGCTTCCACCAGCAGCTGCGCGAGCAGCGAGCGGCGCGAGGCACCGAGCGCCCGACGCACCCCCAGTTCGCCGGCCCGGCGCATGAACTTGGCGAGCATCAGGCCCACCGTGTTGACCAGGCACACCGCGAGGAAGCCGAACGCCAGCCAGGTCTGCAGGCGCACGTCGTCCGGCACCACGCCGTTGTAGTCCAGCCACTGCATCAGGCTGCGCAGGCGCACGTTCGGCGGTCGCTGGAAGCGGCCCAGCGCCTTCTGCTCCTGCGAGTAGTGGACGAGGAACTGGCGGTACGCCTCGACCTTCGCAGGCGAATCGAGCTGCACCCAGAACTGCAACCAGACACAGGTGTCCGCCGGCAGCAGCGTATCGGTGCCACCGCCGCCATTGCCCCAGCAGTCGTTCGAGCCGTCGCGGCTCAGGTGCAGGTCGATCATCGTCTGCAGCGGCAGGAACACCTGCTCGCCGGCAGCATAGGAGCCCGTATTGAGATCGTAGAAGTGCGGATTGGGCTGCCAGTGATCGAGCACGCCGACAATCTGGAACGCGGTGCCGGAAATGCGCAGGGTTCGCCCCACGCTGTTGGCCCCGCCGAACAGCTTCTCGTCGAGATCGCGACTGATCACCACCTGGCGCGCCTTGGCCTCGTCGTCCGCCGCGCTCCAGGCATGCCCGAAGCGGAACGGCGTGCCGAACATCGCGAAGAAGTCCGCCGTGGTGTAGCGCGCGTCCACGTAGAAAGGGTCCAGCGCCGACTGCTCCGGCTGGATCGGTACCTCGCCGCCCTTCATCAGGGCCTGGCGATCGGCGCGCGCGGCCCGCAGCAGGTTCATGCCGTCGATCAGGGTCAACTGCGACGGCGGCTCCTTGCTCGGCGACATCCCGCGCAGGTCCTGCGGATCGATCTGCGGGTAGTAGATCTCCCCGCTGCGCCCCGGCAACGGATCGCCGGACAGCACATGCAGCACGGTCAGCGTAGTGATGCTTGCGCCGATCCCCAGCGCGATCGCCAGCACCATCAGTGCGGTGAGCGCCTTGTTGCGCTTGAGGCTGCGCCATGCCAGGTCGAGGTAGTACTGGAACATGGGGTTACTCCGCGCTCATCGTCGAATTTCCCGTAGGAGCCCGCTTGCGGGCGATGCTCTTGGCTTCGATGCGAAACCAGAGCAAGGGCATCGCCCGCAAGCGGGCTCCTACAGACAGGCTCGTCATCGGGACTGTCATGCCGACCTCGTCGCCACCACCGGCGGCACCGCGGCGGCGCGCAGCGCCGGGCCGAGCACCGAGGCCTGACCGATCAGCCACAGCGCGATGGCGCCGGCGGGCAGGTAGAACCAGGGCATGCGGGCCATCTCGTAGCGGTGCATCAGGTACACGTTGATGCCGAAGGCGAGCGCCATGCCCAGTGCCACGCCGCCGGTGCTGAGCAGGAAGTTCTCGGTCTGGAAGTACTGCAGGATGTGGGCGCGGCTGGCACCGACGGCCCGCCGGATGCCGATCTGCCGGCGTCGCTGGTTCACCCAGAAGCTGGTCAGGCCGACGATGCCGAACGCGGTGACCGCCAGCATCACCACGCACACCAGCACCAGCATCCAGGCCATCGAGCTCATGTCGGCGAAGTAGCCGCGGCGTATTTCCGCATAGCTGCGGCCATGGGCCACGCCGCCGGGATTGAGGTCGGCGAGCTTCTGCTCGGCTTCGCGCACCAGCCGGTCGCGGTCGCGCGGCGCACCGCGCACCACGTAGTGGGACAGTGCGCCCTTGGAGCCGGCCGCACTCATCGGGAAGAACGCCGCGTCGTAGTTGGCCGGGGAGTTCACGTCGCCGATGTACGGCCGCAGCACGTCCGCCACCACGCCGACCACCGTGTAGTAGTGCGGCATGGAATACATCGTCTTGCCCACCGCCGGCTGGCCCGGCCACATCTTCTCCGCCAGGCTGCGGGTCACCAGCACCACGTGGGTTTCCGGCAGCGGCGACTTGTCGAAGTGGCTGTCGGCATAGTCGCCGTCGTTGAAGAATCGCCCTCCCCGCAGCTGCAGGCCGAGCGCCGCATCGCCACCGCTGCCGAGGAAGTACATCGACACGTTGCGGCTGTCTCGGTTGGTCAGCGCATCCTCGGGCTTGGTGCTGAAACCCCAGCCCCAGTTGTTCTGGCTCAGCGGCAGGGTGCTCACCACGGCGGCGGCCTGCACGCCCGGGAGGCCGCGCAGGGCCGCCAGATTGCGCGGGATGTCGCTGCCGGCGAGCTCGGGGTCGGTGCCGTTGAGCGTGACCTCAGCGATGCCGGCCTCGTCGATGGCGTTGGGCAGGTGGATCGAGGCCACACGCTGACTGATCATGAACACGGCATTGCACAGCACCGCGCAGGCCAGCGCGATCTCCAGCACAATCAGCATGGCCGGGATGCGATGCCGGCGGAGGCTGGCGAGAATCGGTCGGATGTCCATGGTCGGCCTCACATCGCCTTGAGCTGGGGAGCGGGCGCCAGCAGGCAGGCGCGCCAGGCCGGCAGCAGGCCGGCGATCAGGCTGGCCACCAGTGCCACCACGAACGTGAATGCGAACATCGCCGGGTCCAGGTGTGCCAGGTGCGCGTACTGCGCCGGCTGGTGGCGGATGCCGAACAGGCCCAGCTCCGCAAACGCCAGGCCCAGCGCGCCCCCGGCCAGACCGACGATGGAGGCCTCCACCATGAACTGCACGAAGATCTCGCGCCGCGTGGCGCCGAGCGCGCGCCGCACGCCGATTTCCTGGGACCGCCGCAGGCACTTGGCCAGCAGCAGGCCGACGGTGTTCACCACGCAGATCAGCAGGAAGCCGAAGGCGAGATAGACCTGCAGGCGCACGTCGTCCGGCACCACGTGCTGGTCGCGCAACCAGCCCATCAGGTCGAGCAGGGAGGTTTCGGTGCGCTGGAAGCGGCCGAGAGCGACCTGCTCCTTCACATAGCCATCGAGGAAGCGGCGGTAGCCAGCCACGGCGGAGGGGTCGCCCAGTTCCACCCACAGGCCGAGCCATTCGCAAGGGGCCGTTTCCAGATGGGTGAAATCGTCGACGGCCTGATAGCACTCGGTGTCCTGCGGCCCCATCTTCAGTGCACGCGCAGCTTTGAGCGGCAGGAATACCGCGTCGCCGTCGCCGTAGTGGTCGCCACCCAGTCCCAGCGTGTAGAAGCGAGGCTGCGGCGCCCACGGCTTGAGCACGCCGACCACCCGGAAGTCGTGGTCGTTCAGGCGCACCATCCGCCCCACGCTGTCGGCGCCGTCGAACAGCTTGTCGTTGAGGAAGCTGGCGATCACCACCACCTGCGAGCCACCCTCGTCGTCCGCGGTGCTCCAGCCGCTGCCGTACTGGAATCCGGCATCGAACATCGTGAAGAAGTCGGCGGTGGTCATCACGCCATCGCTGAAGAACGGATGCGCATGGGCCTGCGGCGGCATGATCTTGGCCTGGGTCAGCGCCATCACCGCCTGTCGCGTTGCCCGGTGGGCGTGCAGCAGGTTCATCGCATCGACGTAGGTCATCGTCCTCGGCAGCCGGCCGCTCGAGTCGACCGCGCTGTTCTTCGGGCTGGGATCGAGCTGCGGATAGAACAAGCGCGCGCTCTTCTGCGGCAGCGGGTCGCCCGAGAGCAGCCGCAGCACGGTGAGCGTGGTGATCGACGCACCGATGCCAAGCGCCAGCGCCAGCACCATCAGCGCGGTGAGCACCCGGTTGCGCCGGAGACTGCGTATGGCCAGATCGAGGTAGTAGACCAACATCCCATTGCCCCTTGAGAAATCGCCCAGGCGTTGCCGCCGCCAGACTCACACCGAACGCGTCGCCTCAACCGGCGGCACGCGCGAAGCCTTCAGCGCGGGGGCAAGCACGGCCCCCTGCCCCAGTACCAACAGCAGCAGCACGCCGACAATCAGGTAGGCCATCGGCATCGGTTGCGAGGCGAAGCGCAGCATCAGCCAGAGGTTCATGCCGAAGGCCAGCAGCAGCCCCAGCAGCACGCCGCCGCCGGTGATCAGCAGGTTTTCGGTAAGGAAGTAGCTCAGGATGTCGCGCTGACGGGCACCGAGCGCCCGGCGCACGCCAATCTGCTTGCGCCGCTGCCCCACCCAGAAACTGGTCAGGCCGACGATGCCGGCGGCGGTGATCGCCAGCAGCACCACGCTGATCACGCCCATCAGGATGACCATGCCACGGTCGCTGTTGTAGACGCGGTGGCGGATCTCGGCGTAACTCTGGATGCCGTCCTTCGGATCGATGATGCGCATGCGGCTTTGTGCGAACAGCGCCTTGGGTGCCTCGCGCATCGCGGCAGCAAGCTGCCCGGGTCTGGCACGCACGATGTAATAGATGCCCTTCGAGTCATCCGCCCGCAGCGGCCAGATCAGCGCCTGCCCGGCGTAACTGTTGCTCCACGAATCCACGCCCTGCCGATGCAGCGGGTCGACGATGCCGATGATGGTGCTGGGCGTGGTGCCCATCGCATAGAAGCTCTTGCCCAGCGCATGGCCATCGGGGAACAACCGCTCGGCCAGCGCCTTGCTCACGATCGCAGTCGACGGGGTGATCGCCTGCTGCGTGCCCATCGCCAATATCTCGTCGGGGCGGAAGTTACGCCCCGCAACGAGATTCAGGCCCAGCGTGTCGATGAAATGCTCGTCGCCGCTGTATACCGCCGCATCCGTGGTCGGCTTGACCTGGTCGGGCGTCATGGT
This sequence comes from Dyella thiooxydans, assembly GCF_001641285.1. Classification (NCBI taxonomy): domain Bacteria; kingdom Pseudomonadati; phylum Pseudomonadota; class Gammaproteobacteria; order Lysobacterales; family Rhodanobacteraceae; genus Dyella; species Dyella thiooxydans. Next base: position 4,071,590 of record NZ_CP014841.1, on the reverse strand, counting down.
GATGAAATTGTCCCAGCCACCGCCCCGCAGCGGATAACCGCTGGCAGGCGTGGTATCGAGCACGCTGGGCAATTGCCGCAGCGCGATCAGATCGGCGCGCACCTGCGCATCGATCTGCTCTGTCGAGCGGTTCACGTCGGCCCAATAGTTGGCGATGACGAACACGTCCGCCTCGTCCACGCCGCTGGCCTGGGACAAATTGGCCAGTCGCTGGTGGATGATGAAAAACGCGTTGCACACGATGGCGAGCGTCAGCGCGATCTGCAGCGCGATCAGCAAGGTACCTGCCTTGTGCCGGCGCAGCGCGATGAGGATGGGCCTGATCTGGATATCCATGGCTTTGTCCTCAGCTCGATTTCAGTTGCCAGGCCGGCTGCACGTGCGCCGCGCGCCACGCCGGGTAGAACGCGGCCATCACGGTTGCCACGACGGCGACGGCAAACGTGAGCGCCACCAGCGACGGATCGAGCCGGGCCAGCTTCGCGATCTCCGGCCGGAACAACACGCCCACGCCCCCGACGCCCACCGCGGTGAGCAGCAGACCCACCAGGCCACCGGCCAGGCCCACCGTGCCGGCCTCGATCAGGTATTGCGCATAGATCTCGCCGCGCGTCGCCCCCAAGGCGCGGCGCACGCCGATCTCGCCGGCGCGCCGCATGAATTTCGCCAGCAACAGGCCGATGGTGTTGACCAGGCAGATCACGAAAAAGCCCAGCGCCACCGCCAGCGAAATGCGACTCTCCGGCGGCACCACCTGTTCGTGGTCCATCCACTGCATCACGTCTCGCAAGCGCACGTTCGGCGCCCAGTTGAAGCGGCCGGCATGCTGCTGCTCGGCGGCATAGTTGGTGAGGAACCGGCGATAGCCGGCGACCTCGGCGGAACTGCCCAGTTCCACCCACGGAGTGATCCACACGCAGTTGCTCTGCAGGTACTCCTGCCAGGTGGTGAAGCTGAGCGAGCCGCGGCAGCTGTTGCGACCACCGGTGCGCATCTGCAGGTCCAGGGCGCGGTTGAACACCATGTAGATGTCCGGCTCGTCGGCAAAGCCGCTGGTGCTGAACAGGTCGTAGAAGCGCGGACGCGGGTTCCAGTGGCTGGCCACGCCCACGATGCGGTAATCATGGCCGCCAAGGTTGAGCGTCTGCCCCACGCTGTCGGCTCCGCCGAACAGTTTCTGGTCGAGCTCGTCACTGATCACGACATCGGCGGTGCGCGCAGCGTCATCCTGCTCGCTCCAGCCGCTGCCGTACCGGAACGGCACCTCGAACATGGCGAAGAAATCGCTGGTGACCGCGTAACCGCTGGCGTTCAGAGGCAGGTCGCGATTGCCCTGCGGGATGACCGAGAGTTGCACGGGATACAGCAGTGTCTTGCGCTTCGCCTCGTGCGAACGCATCAGCGCCATGGCGTCGACATAACCGAGCGCTTCCGCCGGCTCGCCACCCCTCAGGTTCTGCTGCGGCCCCCAGGCATCGATCTGCGGCGTGAACAGCCGCGTCGACTTGTCCGGAATCGGGTTGCCCGACACCGCGCGAAACACCGAGTAGGTGGTCATCGACGCGGCTACGCCGACGCCGATCGCCATCACCATCAGCGCGGTGAGCGCCGGGTTGCGGCGCAGGCTCCGCAGGCCGAGCTGGAAGTAGTAGGCAAACATCGGTGCTCCAGGTTCCCGTTCCGTCGCGCCCGGCCTAGACCGACCGCGTCGCCACCACCGGCGGCACGTTGGAGGCGCGCCGCGCCGGCACGAACACCGCGCCCTGGCCCAGTGCCATCACCACCACGATGCCGGCCAGCACGTAGAGCACCGGCAGACGGTCCATCTCGAAATGCTTCATGAGCAGCATGTTCAGACCGATGGCCAGCCCCAGCCCGATCAGCGCGCCGGCGCCGGAGATCAGCAGGTTCTCCATCTGGAAGTAGTGCAGGATGTCGATCTTGCGTGCGCCCAGCGCGCGGCGCACGCCGATCTGCCGATGCCGCTGGCCGACCCAGAAGCTGGTCAGGCCGACGATGCCAGCGGCGGTCACGCCCAGCAGGATCAGGCAGACCACGCCCATCAGAATCGCCATGCCGACGTCGGAGCGGTAGGCCTCCTGGCGGATCTGCGCGAACGACTTGACGCTGTCGTCGTCGAGCACGCGCATGCGGCTCACCCCGTACAGCACGTCGGGCACCGCGTGCATCACCGCCTGCAGCCGCCCCGGCCTGGTGCGGATCGCGTAGCGCGAGAAGTTGGCGTTCAGGCGGAACGGCTCGATCGTCGCGTTCCAGAGGAAACCGTTGACCCAGCTGCCCGTGGACGGAGCCTGCAGGCGCTCCACCTCGCCGATGATGGTGCTGGGAGAGCTGCCGCCGTCCAGGTAGATCGCCTTGCCCAGCGCGTCGCCCTTCGGATACAGCTTGTCGGCCAGCGCCTTGGTCACGATGATCACCGCCGGCGTGCCGCTGTCGCGGAAGCCGCGGTTGCGCACGTCGGCCGCGGTGAAGCCGCGCCCGGCCACCAGCTTCAGGCCCAGCGTCTTGAGCAGGTGCTCGTCGCCGAAGTAGTAGACGCTGCGCGCGTTGCCCGCGCGCAGGTCGCTGCCGGGCTTGAGCGCCACTGAGCCGGTCCACGACGAGTTGAGCAGCGGCAGCGAGTTGATCGGCACTACCGATTCCACATCCGGCATCGCGCGCAGTGCGGCGAGGTCGGCCTGCAGCAGGCTGTCGAGCTTCTCCACGTCTCCGGGCTGGTCGCCGCTGGGTGCGCCGACCCAGCTCTGGGTGACCAGCATCAGGTTGTCTTCCACCAGGCCGGTGGGCCGGTTCACGCGCTCGATGCGCTGACCGATGATGAACACCGCGTTGCAGACAATGGCCAGGGTCAGTGCGATCTGCAGGGCGATCAGCACCACGCCCGCCTTGTGCCGGCGCAGGGCCGCGATCATGGGATGGAGCTTCATGGCGTGATCCTCAGTTCGACTTCAGCTGCCAGGCGGGCTGCACGCGCGAGGCCCGGAAGGTGGGATAGAGACCGGCAAGCATCGTGGCGACCACGGCCACGAGCAGGGTGATGGCCAGCAGCGAGACATCCAGCCGCGCCAGCGAGGCGATGTCCTTGGGCATCACCCAGCCCACGCTGGCCACGCCGACACCGGTCAGCAGCAGTCCCAGCACGCCGCCGGCCAGGCCGACGATCGCGGCCTCGGTGAGGAACTGCGCGTAGATCGCGCTGCGCTGCGCGCCCAGGGCGCGGCGCACGCCGATCTCGCTGCTGCGACGCAGGAACTTGGCCAGCAGCAGGCCGGCGGTGTTGACCAGGCAGACCACCAGCAGCCCCAGGGCGACCAGCAGCGAGACCTTGGTGTCGCTGGGCACCACATGCTCGGCGTCAAGCCAGGCCGGCACGTCGCGCAGGCGATTGTTGGGGGCCCAGCCGAAGCGCCCGGCCTTCTGCTGGTCCCGCGCATAGCCGTCGAGGTACTCGCGATAGGCCTGCACCGCCGCGGCATCGTCCAGCTGCACCATGTAGGCCATCCACACGCAGCTGGAATGCTGCAGGCCGACGAAGCCGGACTCCTTCGGCACTTCGTTGCAGTTGGTGTTGCCGTTGTTCGGCATACCCACGTCGATGGCGCGGTTGAACGGCAGGAACACGTCCTCGGCGCCGTCGGTGAAGCCGCCGGTATTGACGACGTCGAAGAAGCGCGGCTGCGGGTTCCAGTGGTCGGTCACGCCGACCACGCGGTAGTCCTTGCCTTCGATGTCCAGCGTGCGGCCGACGCTGTTTTCGCCACCGAACAGCTTGTCGTTGAGCTTGCTGCTGATCACCACCACGGCGGAGCGCTGGGTGTCATCGTCCGCGGTCCAGCCGGCGCCGTACTTGAACGGCACGTCGACCATCGGGAAGAACTCGCTGAACACCGCATGCCCGCTGACGTTGATCGGATGCTTGCTGGCATCGGCCGGGACCACCGACGGCGAGATCTGGTACATCGCCGACTGGTACCTGGCACGGTGCGCGCGCATCAGCGCCATGGCATCGGTGTAGTCCATCGCGTCCGGTGGTTCGCCGTTCGGGTCGCGCGCCTTCGGGCCCCACATGTCGATCTGCGGCACGAACAGCTTCGACGACTTCCACGGGATCGGATCACCCGACACCGCGCGGAATACGGAATAGGTGGTCATCGACGCGGCGACGCCGAAGCCGATCGCCAGCACCATCAGCAGGGTCAGGCCGCGGCTGCGCTTGAGGCTTCGCAACGCCAGTTCGAAATAGTAGGCAAACATGAGCCGATCCTCGGGGTGACTTGCACGACCGGGGGCGCGCGGCATCGCTGCCGCGGACCTTCCCCCTGCATGACGCGGCGGCCGTGGCCGCCGCAGACGCTCAGCTGCGTCCCTGCCCCTGGCGGGCCTCGACGACGTGCGCGTGGAAACGCGGGTCTTCGGCGAGGTCGACCACCTGGCCGTCGATGATGTGCACGTTGCGCTGGGCGCGTGCGGCCAGCTCCGGATCGTGCGTCACCATCACGATGGTGGCGCCCTCGCGGTGGATCTCCTCCAGCAGCTCCATCACGCCGCGGGCCATCTGCGTGTCCAGGTTGCCGGTCGGTTCGTCCGCCAGCAGCAGCCGCGGCGAACCGGCGAGCGCGCGGGCGATCGCCACACGCTGCTGCTGACCGCCCGACAGCTCCGCCGGATAGTGCTTGGCACGGGAGGCCAGACCGACGCGCTCCAGCGCGCCCATGATCCGCTCCTTGCGCTCGGGCGCCTTCATGCCGCGGTAGCGCAGCGGCACCTCGACGTTGTCGAACACGTTGAGGTCGGGAATCAGGTTGAACGCCTGGAAGATGAAGCCGATCTTCTCGTTGCGGATCTTCGAGCGCGCGTTGTCGTCGAGCTGGCTCACCTCGATGCCATCCAGGTGGTATTGGCCACCGGTGAACGTCTCCAGCAGGCCGGCGATGGTGAGGAAGGTGGTCTTGCCCGAACCGGACGGGCCGGTCACGGCGACGAACTCGCCCTCCTTCACGTCGATGTTGAAGTCGCGCAGCGCGTAGGTCTCCACCACTTCGGTGCGGTAGACCTTGGACAGGTGGGTCATCTTGAGCATGGCTTTTCCTTACTCGGTGGTGGTCTGGAGTGTGGTGGCGGGGAACGGGGAATGGAGAGTCGGGAATACCGCGTGGATCGATGTGGGGAGAACACCTCGCGGTTCCGTCATCCGGCAGTCACGGCAAACTGCGGTGGCGGATCTGATTTCCAGACTCTCCATTCCCCGTTCCCCGCGCGCCCTCAACTGCTGATGGCGACGCGCTGGGCGCCCTTGAAGCTGTCGGTACCGGAGATCACGATCTTGTCGCCTTCCTTCAGGCCGTCGAGGATCTCCACCTTGTCGATGCTGCTGGCGCCCACGCGGATCGGCGTCTTCACCGCGATACCGTCGCGCACCACGTAGGCATAGTTGCCGCCGGACTCATCGACGAACGAGCCGCGCTGCACGGTCAACACGTTGTCGCGCTTGTCCAGCAGCACGCGTACCGACAGGCGCTGGCTCTGGCGCAGCTGCTTGGGCGTGGCGCCGTCGAAGGCCAGCCGCGCGGCGACCTCGCCATTGACCACTTCCGGCGAGATGGCGCTGACCTTGCCGTGCCAGGTCTGGCCGTTGCCGGTGATTTCGCCGGGCATGCCGATGCCCAGGTCGCGGGCGAAGCTCTCCGGCACCTGCATCTCCACCTGCAGCGCGGTCAGGTCGATCACGCTGAGCAGTTGCGCGTCCTTGGCCACGGTGGCGCGCTCGGCGATGAACAGCTGGCCGACCTGGCCGTCCACCGGCGACTTCACGTTGAGGTCGTCGACCTGGCGCTGCAGGTCCTGCACCAGCAGGCTCTGCCGCTCATAGGCGAGCTTCTTCGATTCGATGTTGAAGTTCAGGCTGTCGTTGTCCAGGCCGAGGTTGGCCTTGGCATGGCGCTCGGCGATCTGGGCCTTCTCCAGCGTGTCGTGGGCGGTATCGACATCGGTCTTGGACACGGCGCCCTTGGCGTAGGCGGCCTCGTTGCGTTCGACCGTGCGCTTGGCCGCCTGGGCGTCGATCTGCGCATTGTCGTAGGCCTGTTGCAGCGCCGCGCGCTGCTTTTTCGCATCGATCTGGGCGCGCTTGTAGTCGACCTCCATCGCATCGGCGTTGGACTGCTCCTGCGCCAGCTTGTTGGTCAGCTCCGGGCTCACGATGGTCGCCAGTACCTGGCCCTTCTTCACCGTGTCGCCGGCATGCACCTTCAGCGTCACCGCACCACCCGAGGTGGCGTAGAGCGTGGGGCTGTTCGCCGCCACCACCTTGCCCTCGGCGGCGATGTCGCGCACGAACGGGCCACGGGTCACCGTGGCGAAGGCCAGGCGCGAGGCGCTGACCGAGGCGTCGGCGGAGAACATCCGCATCACCCCGGGCATCGCCAGCGCCAGCACGCCGACCACGGCGACGCCCACACCGATCAGCAGCATCCGGCGCTTGCGGTTGGATTTGACCTCGACCAGGCGGTCTTGGGCGGAGGTGTCACGGATCATCGCTCGGTCCCCAACGGCTGCGGACAGGTGCAGCCACGTAGACCTTTGAGCAATGGCCGTGCCAACGCCGGATATCGCCTAAAAATGCCTCGATAACAACGATATACAGGAACCCCAGCCGTTGCCGGACGGTGTCCGCGGACACCCGGACGGACAACCGGACAAGAGCCCGGACACGGCGGTCAGGCGACCAGCGCCACGCCCTCGGTGCGTACCAGCTCGCGCACCGTCCGCCAACTCAGCACGCAGTCCGGCAGCGCCGTGCTGGTGCACACCAGCGACCATGACCCGATCGACGCCACCTCGAAGCGCAGACGACGCCCGCGGTGTGGCCGCCAGCGCGGCCGCGCCGCGGGTGCCGCGGTCGCGTCGGCATGGGCCAGCAAGGCGTCCCAGGCGAGATAGTCGGTATCCGGCAGCAGGTACAGGCGACATCGCGGCACGCCTGCGCCATCGTGCACGGTGATCCATTCGCGTGGTCCGTCGATCGTGACGGCACAGGCATGAGCGAGCAGCCCGGGATGCGCCAGCACCAGCCCGTCCGGGCTACCCGGGTCGATGTCCGACGCTCCTTCGGACCGGCCGGCGGCCGGTCCCGTCCAGGCGCAGAACACCGGTCCGAGGGCGGCCAGGTCGCGGGCGAAGCGCCGCGGATCGGCGGAGAGCCAGCAGGGCGGTGTTTCGACGGGGTTTGCGGCGACCAGGAAACGCGCACTCGGCAACGGCATGACCATGCCTCCATTGCGGTGGGGCCTGGCTGACCGTGCGGGACGGTGCTGGCGGTGGGCCGGGTGGGGAGAAAGGCGCGGCGACAGCAGCCAGCGCCCCGGGAATCACTTGGTGAGGATCAGCTTGTCGTTGCGGGTCAGGCGCAGGTGGTACTCGCCTCCCTGATGGCGGATCACCAGCTCGCGGGCGCCCCGCAGCAGGGCGTCGCTGCTCACGCTGGGAACCTCTCGCGCAGCCCGCGGCAGGCTCAGGCTGCCGACGGGCCGGGCCGTCGCCTCGGCCGGAGTCATGTGCAGGGGTCGATTCATCACGGCTTTCTCCACAAGGGGTTACGGCCAAGATGATAAACGTTCTCATTTACAAGTCAACGCGCCACCCCGGTCCTTCGGCCAGGCCCCCGTGCGGCCCAAGCGGCGATGATCCGGTGCAGCGCGTCGAGCCCGTCGAACAGCGCGGCCGGTCCCGGCTGCAGGATGATCGGCGACTTCACCTCGTGCAGTTCGCCGTCGCGGACCGCGGGAATCTCGGCCCAGCCCGGCCGCGCCGCGACCTTCTCCGGCCGGAAGCGCTTGCCGCACCAGGAGCCCAGGATGATCTCGGGTGCCCGCGCGATCACCGGCGCACCGTCGGCGAGGATGCGCTGCTTCGCCAGCGGCTCGCGCGCCAGTTCGGGAAAAATGTCGTCGCCACCGGCGATGTTGATCAGCTCGGCGACCCAGCGGATGCCGGTGATCAGCGGTTCGTCCCATTCCTCGAAATACACCCTGGGCCGGCGCGGCAGCGCGGCAGCGGCCTCGCGCACGGCGGCGATGTGCGCCTCGGCGCGTTGCGCGTAGGCCTCGGCCCGGTCGCCCGCACCGACCATCGCGCCGAGCCGGCGGATGTAGGCGACGATGCCGTCGACGCTGCGATGGTTGGAGATCCACACCTCCACGCCCGCCTTGATCAGCTCGCGCGCGATATCCGCCTGGATGTCGGAGAAGCCGATCGCCAGATCGGGCTTGAGCGCGAGGATCTCGCCGATCTTCGCGCTGGTGAACGCCGACACCTTGGGTTTTTCCCTGCGCGCGCGCGGCGGGCGCACGGTGAACCCGGAGATGCCGACGATGCGATGCTCCTCGCCCAGCGCGTAGAGCACTTCGGTCGGTTCTTCGGTGAGGCAGACGATGCGCTGCGGGAAGGCGTCGGTCATGGTGGGCGATCACTGGAACGGAATCGCCCATGGTAACGGCGCGCTCAGCCGGCGCCGATCACCGTCACCTGCACCTTGCGCTGGTGCGCATCGGTACGGTGCTCCCACAGGTACAGGCCCTGCCAGGTGCCCAGCGCCAGGCGGCCGCCGTGCACCGGCACGGTCAGGCTGACACCGGTGAGGATGGAGCGGACGTGGGCCGGCATGTCGTCCGGACCCTCATCGTCGTGGCGGAACAACGGGTCGCCATCGGGAACCGCACGGGCGAACCATCGCTCCAGGTCCTCGCGCACGGTCGGATCGGCGTTCTCGCCGATCAGCAGCGAGCAGCTGGTGTGTGCGGTGAACACATGGGCCAGGCCGGTCTGCACGCCGCTGGCGGCGATCGCGTTGGCCACCTCGTCGGTGATCTCGCTGAAGCCGCGACCGCGCGTGTGCACGGTGAACCCGCCCTGGGCAACATGGTCGACGGCCTGGCGACGCACCTCGGCGATCTCCTCAGGGATACAGCAGGCGATGGGTCCAGGTCTGGCCGTGGCGGCTCCAGCGCACGCGCTCGTGCAGCCGGAACTGCGCGCCGTACCAGAACTCGACCATGTCTGGCTCGACCACGTAGCCGCCCCAGTGCGGCGGGCGCGGCACGTCGCGCCCCTCGAACTCCTGCTCGTAGCGCGCCACGCGCTGCTCGAAGGTCTCGCGGTCCGGCAGCGTCTGCGACTGCAGCGAGGCCCAGGCACCGACCTGGCTGCCGCGCGGCCGGGTGGCGAAATAGGCGTCGGATTCCTCCGGCAGCAGCTTGCGCGCCGCACCCTCGATGCGTACCTGCACGCCCTCGCGCACCCCCTTCCAGTGGAAGTTGAGCGCCACCTGCGGATGCGCCTCGATCTGGCTGCCCTTGTCGCTGTCGTAGTTGGTGAAGAAGCGGAAACCACGCTCCTCCACATCCTTCAGCAGCACCACGCGGGAGCTCACCCGCCCCGCCGCATCCACGCTGGCCAGGTTCATGGCCGTGGGCTCGCGGTCGCCGCTGGCCTTGGCCTCCTCCAGCAGCTGCGTGAAGGTGTCCAGAATCTCGCGATTGAGCATAGGTCTTGAATCGTGGCCGGGGCGCGTCATCATGGCGCGGATGAACAACGATCCTAGCACGCAGAATCAGGCGCTGGCCGTGCTTCTGCTCGACCACTACGCCGGTCGCATCGCCCGGGCGCGACGCACCTACCTGATGGGCCTGTCCGGCCTGCAGGGCAGCGGCAAGAGCACGCTGGCCCGCGTCATCAAGACGCAGGCCGAATCACGCGGCATCCCCACCGAAGTGCTGTCGCTGGACGACTTCTACTATTCGCGTTCGGACCGCGAGCTCATGGCGCGCGAGATCCACCCACTGCTGCGCACCCGCGGCGTGCCGGGCACGCACGAGATCGAGCTGCTGATGTCGGTGCTTGCCGGCCTGCCCAAGGCGTCGGACAAACTGCCCGTGCCCTACCCGCGCTTCGACAAGGGCCGCGACACGCGCCTGCCGCCGTCGCGCTGGCCGAAGGTGACGCGACCTCCGAAGCTGGTGATCCTGGAAGGCTGGGCGCTGGGCATCCGTCCGCAGACCGTCGCCGCGCTGGCCGCACCGGTGAACGAGCTGGAACGCACCGAGGATCCCGACGGCGCCTGGCGTCGCTGGGTCAACAAGCAGCTGCGCGGCTATCAGCCGCTGTGGCGCAAGCTCGATGCGCTGATCGTGCTGCAGGCGCCGAACTGGGACGTGGTGCGCCGCTGGCGCAGCGAGCAGGAGCAGTTGCTGATCGCCCGCCATGCCCCGCTGGCGATGGGTGGCGAAGCCATGCAGCGTTTCCTGGCGCACTTCGAGCGGCTCAGCCGCCACGCCCTGGCCACCCTGCCGACCCTCGCCGACAGCTGGGTCGAATACGACACCGAGCGCCACGTGACCGGACTCAACCACAACTGACGGCCGATCACGCGATCTCAACCGCCCGGTTCGACCTGCACGGCGGTGCCGTAGGCCAGCACCTCGGTGACGCCCTGTGCCACTTCGTTGGCGTCGTAGCGCATGCCGATCACGGCGTTCGCACCGAGTGCCGCGGCGTGGTCGAGCATCAGTTCGAACGCCTCGACACGCGCCTTTTCGCACAGTTCGGTGTAGAGCGTGATGTTGCCGCCGACCAGGGTCTGCAGCGCCGCGCCGACGTTGCCGACGATGCTGCGCGAGCGCACCGTGATGCCGCGCACGATGCCGAGCGGGCGCACCAAGCGATAACCGGGAACGTCGTTGGTGGTGCTGACCATGTGGCGGGAAACCGGGGTGGGCATGACGGGCTCCTGGAGGTAAGTGGCTGCGCGACGGCAACCGGTTCAAGACCGCGGCTCGGCATCGTCCCACAACGCTGCGTAGCCGGTGCGGGCATCCGGCCAGCGCGGCACCCAGCCGCTGGCACGCAGGCGCGCATTGGACAGGCGCTTGCTGCCGACGCCGGCCGGTGCCGGGCCGTCTGCCGGCGGCGGCGCGCCGACCAGCGTGGTGAGATGGTCGTACAGCACGTCCAGCGGCAGCGGCGTGTCGTCGGCGCCGAGGTAGACCGGCTGCGGGTCGGACACGGCGAGCAGGTGGACGATCGCGGCGGCCGCGTCGTCGACATGGATGCGGTTGGCCCAGTGCGGGTGTCCGCGCGGTGCGCGGGCCGCCCCGGCCCGCAGGCGATCGAGCAGCTGCAGGCGCCCCGGCCCATAGAGTCCGGCCAGGCGCAATGCGATCGACGTCACCGGCTGCCCAGCCAGCCAGCGTTCGGCCTCGAGCAGCACGGCGCCGTTGAAACCCGGCGGATCCGGCGGCGTGTCCTCGTCGACCCAGCCGCCGTCGTGGTCGCCGTGGACCGCGCTGGAGGAGACGAACAGCACACGGCGCAGGCTCGCCGAATCCAGTCCTGCCATCACCCGGCGCAGGCCGTCGACGAACACGGCGCGGTACGCCGCCTCCGTCCGCGCGCCGGGCGTCGGCAGGTGCACCAGCTGCGTGATGCCGGGCGGCAGCGGCGGCAGGCCGTCGTCACGCGTCAGGTCGCCGGCCAGCCAGACGATGCCCTCCGCCTCGCCTTCCGGCGGATGCCGGCGCAGCGCGAAAACCGAGTCGCCGCGGGCCTGCAGGCATCGGGCCACACGCATGCCCAGGTCGCCGCATCCGGACAGCAACACACGCTCGCTCATGGCCCTGGAATTCCCCTCTGACGCCGGATCGGCCCTGCTAGCATGCGCGCATGAATCCGTCGTGCAACCTGTTCATCGTCGGACCGACCGGAGCCGGCAAGACCTCGATCGGCCGGCGCCTCGCCGAACACTACCAGCTCGCCTTCGTCGACCTCGACCACGAGATCGAGCGCCACTGCGGCGTGCCGGTGAGCACGGTGTTCGAGCTGGAAGGCGAGGCCGGCTTCCGCCGGCGCGAGAGCGAGATGCTCGACCAGTGCACGCAGCCGCAAGGCATCGTGCTGGCCACCGGCGCCGGCGCGGTGCTCGATCCGGTCAATCGCCAGCGCCTGGCCGCACGCGGCTACGTGCTGTGGCTGCAAGCCGGCATCGAGCAGCAGCTCGAACGACTGGCCCGCGACACCAAGCGCCCGCTGCTGGCCGGCGAGGATCGCCGCGCGAAACTTGCCGCGATGCGCGAGGCGCGCGAACCGCTGTACCGCGAACTGGCCGACCTGGTGCTGCCGGACGAGCACGAAAGCGTGCACGCGGCCACCCAACGCGCCATCGCCCTGATCGACAACCACTGGAACCGCACCCGAGCCGCATGAACGCCCTTGCCTCTCGCTCCATCGACGTCGCCCTCGGCCACCGCAGCTACGCGGTGCGCATCGGCCCGGGCCTGCTCGCCGACAGCGCCGCCTGGCGCACCGCGATCCGCGGCCGCCACGTGCTGGTGATCAGCAACACCACGGTGGCGCCGCTGTATCTGGACACGGTGGCGAAGGGGCTGGAGGGCCTCGACTGGGCGAGTTTCCTGATCGAGGACGGCGAGGCCCACAAGACCTTCGACAACGTCGGCCGCGCGCTGGCTGCGCTGGCGAAGCTCGGTGCCACCCGAGACGCCTGCATCATCGCGCTGGGCGGCGGCGTGGTCGGCGACCTGGCCGGCTTCACCGCGGCCTGCTGGATGCGCGGCATCGACTTCATCCAGCTGCCCACCACGCTGCTGGCGATGGTCGACTCCTCGGTCGGCGGCAAGACCGGCGTGAACCTGCCGGCCGGCAAGAACCTGGTCGGTGCGTTCCACCAGCCGCGCGGCGTGTTCGCCGACATCGACACCCTGGCCACCCTGCCCGGGCGGGAGTTCCGCGCCGGCCTGGCCGAGGTGGTGAAGGGCGCGGCGATCGGCGATGCGGAGTTCTTCGCCTGGCTGGAAGCGCACGCCGATGCACTGGCGGCACGCGATCCGGCGACGGTGAGCGAGGCGATCGCGCGCAAGGTCGCCTACAAGGCCGGCGTGGTCGCCCGCGACGAGACCGAACAGGGCGAGCGCGCCCTGCTCAACCTCGGTCACACCTTCGGCCACGCGCTGGAGACCGCCGGCCGTTACACCACCCTGCTGCACGGCGAGGCGGTGGCGGTCGGCATGGTGCTGGCGGCACAGCTCTCGCAGCAGCTCGGCATGGCCACGCTGGACGACACCCTGCGCCTGCAGCGCCTGCTCGACGCCCTGGGCCTGCCCACCGACATCCCCGAGGGCATGGATCCGCAGCAGTTGCTCGCGCTGATGCGGCTGGACAAGAAGAACACCGCCGGCACGCTGCGGCTGATCCTGTGGCGCGGTATCGGCCGCGCGGAGATCGTCAGCGGCGTGGCGGAGGATGCCGTGCTCGGCGTGCTGCACGCCGCCGTGTAGGAACCCACCCTGCGGGCGATGAAAGGTGGCTACGAAGCGGCTCGCCGGTCGCGCACAGGGTCCGCTCCTGCAACAGAGCGTCATACCTCGTGGTGGATCGCCTCGGCCGGCATGGCTGCCGCCTTGCGCGCGCTGCGTCGTGGCGCCAGCTCGACCAGGTACATCGCCGCCAGCACCAGCGCGCCGCCGCCGAGCATGCGCCAGCTCAGCGATTCGCCGCCGAACGCCACCGCGAAGCCGGCGGCGAACACCGGCTCCAGCGTCATCACGATCGCCGCGCGGGTGGCCGGCATATGCGCCTGCGCCCAGGTCTGCACCAGCATGGCGCCGGCGCCGGCGGCCAGCGCCATGTAGATCAGCGCGATCCACACGCCACGGTCCGGCGGCAGCTTCGGCCCGTGCGGCAGGGTAGCCAGTAGGCACACCACGGCGATCGCCAGCATCTGGACGGTGGACAGCGCGAACGCATCGCCCGGCCGCGACCACTGGCCCAGCCCGACGATGTGCAGGCCGTACAACACCGCGGAAATCAGCACCAGCACCACGCCCTTGTTGACGCTGAAGCCCTGCAGCGACAGCAGCGCCAGCCCACCGGTAGCCAGCAGCACCGCGATCCAGGTGACCGGTGGCATGCGCTGGCGCAGCAGCACGGTGCCGAGCAGCGGGGTGAACACCACGTACATGCCGGTGACGAAGCCGCTGACGCTGGCCGAGGCGTAGATCTGGCCGGTGGTCTGCAGCAGCTGGGCGAAACCGTACAGCGCACCCAGCGCCATGCCCTGCAGCCACTGCCGGCGCGGCAGCCGAGCCAGCGGCCGGGCGAACATCACCGTCATCGCCAACGCCGCCACCACGAAGCGCACGGCCAGGAAATCGGCCACCGCGACGCGCTGCACGACATCCTTGATGAGGAAAAAGGTGGACCCCCACACCGCGGTCACCGCGACCAGCGCCAGGGTGGCGAGCGCGCCGGTGCGCGCAGGGGACGTGCTCATGCGGAATCCGCGGTGGAGTTGCGCCGGCGGCGCAGCAGCTGCCCGGGCACCTGGAGCGCGAAATGCGCCCAGATGCCCAACCAGACCAGCGCGGCCACGTGCGGCTTGCGTGCGGCCGGATCGAACTTGCGGAACCAGCGCCACATGCCGCGGTGCTTGTGGCGGCTGACGAACACCGGTCGGTGGCGGCTGGAGCCGCCCTTGCCGTGCAGCACGCGCACGTCGCCGGCGAGCATCACGCGGTAGCCCGCATCGCGCACCCGCCGACACAGGTCCAGGTCTTCGCAGTGCAGGAAGTAGCCTTCGTCGAAACCGCCGAGATACTCGAACACGCGGCGCGAAACCAGCATCAGCGCACCGGACACGGCTTCCGCCTCGACCGCGTGGTCGGGGATCGGCCCTTCGATGTTCACGCCCTCGCCGGGACGATCCAGCATCGTGTTGAGCGAGCGCGCGAGCAGCGGGTCGCAGCGGTACGAGGCCGGGTCGGGATGGCCCTGCGCGTCGCAGACCACCGCACCGACCAGGCCGGTACGCGACTGTGCGTCGAAGGCGGCGACCAGCCGCGATACCGTGTCCGGCTCGAGCAGGCAATCCGGGTTGAGTATCAGCAGCCGCTGTCCGCTCGAACGTTTCGCCGCGCGGTTCACCGCCGGTCCGAAACCGAGGTTGGCGTGGTTGTAGATCAGGGTGAGGCGCAGGTCCTGCTCGTGCGCACGGGCAATGGCCTCGGGCATCCCGTCGCGCGAGCCGTTGTCGATCAGCAGCACCTCGCGCACGCCGGGGCAGGCCAGCGCGCGCCGCACGCATTCGTGCAGCCCCGGGCCACTGTCGGCCGAGACCACGATGACACTGACGTCGGGCACGCCCGCGGCAAGCGCAGGAGGGGAAGAAGGGGTGCTCACCGGCACAAGTATGCGCGCGCGGCGGCGATTGGAAAACGACTCAGTCATCCGGCTCGCGACGCAGCGCCTCGTCCAGCGGCACCGGCATCTCGCCCGGGCTCGACTGCAGCCAGGGATGGCCCGCATACCAGCCGCACAAGCCGCGCCGACGCAGCCGGTGCACGCGCCCGCTCCGGCGATCCCAGAGCAGGACGCCGGGCGGAATCTCCACTGCCAGCCAGCCGCCGCCGGGGTCGATCGCGCAGCGCCCGGGCGGCGCCTCGACGTGGCTGCCGTCATCGAAGCGGAAACCGGCAAAGCCCGCCTCCCGCACGTAACGCACTTGCCCGCCGGGCAGGCCCGCGGGCGACGCCGGCGATCCTGCCGCGCAGGCATGCCAGTCGGGTGGCGCCAGCTCGATGATGCCGCTGCCCACCGGCGGCGGCGCCAACACGCGCTCCGGCCATTCATCTCCGGCAGACGGAGTCGCGGCGGCCTCCCGTTCCGCGCGGCGATGGCGATCCAGCCAGGCCTCGAGCCCGGCCAGCAGGGTGAATCCCGCCAATGCGGCCACCGCCGCCACGGTCCAGCCGAGCGCCGCCTCGGCGAAGGCGTGACCCAGCGCGAACGATACGCCGGGCAAGCCCCAGCGCAGCGACAGCCGCAGACGTCCTTGCCAGGCATGCAGGCGTTCCACCCGCACCAGCAGTGCCGCGGCGATGCCGAGCAGCAGCGGCAGACCCAGCCACCACGGCACCAGCGCCAGCGCGATCAGCCAGAGCGCGTATGGCCAGGTGCGGCGCAGGGCGAGGCTGCGCATGGCTCAGCCGCCGCGGATCGCGACGGCATAGGGAGATCCGCGGCCGCTCAGCCGCACCATGCCCGCGCGTTGCGGAACATGCGCATCCACGGCGAATCCTCGCCCCAGCTGTCCGGGCACCAGCTCAGCTGGGCGCTGCGGAACACCCGCTCGGGATGCGGCATCAGGATGGTCACGCGGCCCTCGGCGGCGGTGAAACCGGCCAAGCCGCCGGGCGAGCCGTTCGGGTTCAACGGATAGTTCTCGGTCGGCTTGCCGCGGTTGTCGACGAAGCGCACCGCCGCCTGTGCCTTGGACGGGCTGCACACGCTGGGGAAGTGCACGCGGCCCTCGCCGTGGGCCACCGCCACCGGGATGCGAGCGCCGGTCATGCCCTTGAAGAACAGGCTGGGCGAATCGAGGATCTCCAGCGTCGCCACGCGCGCCTCGTATTGCTCCGAGGCGTTGCGCAGGAACTTCGGCCAGTGCTGCGCACCGGGGATGATGTCCTTCAGCTGGCTGAGCATCTGGCAGCCGTTGCACACGCCGAGGGCGAACTTCGACGGATCGGCGAAGAACGCCTCGAACTGCGCGCGCAGGTCGGCGTTGTAGAGGATCGAGGTGGCCCAGCCGCGGCCGGCGCCCAGCACGTCGCCGTAGGAGAAGCCGCCGCAGGCGGCGAAACCGCGGAAGTCGGCCAGCTTCACCCGGCCCGAGGCCAGATCGGACATGTGCACGTCCACCGCGTCGAAGCCGGCGCGGGTGAACGCAGCAGCCATCTCCACCTGGCCGTTGACGCCCTGCTCGCGCAGGATCGCCACGCGCGGGCGCGGCGCGCCGCTTTCCAGATACGGTGCGGCGACGTCCTTGGCGATGTCGAAGGTGAGCTTCGGCGTGATGCCCGGATCGGTGTCGTCCAGACGCCACTCCAGCTCGGCGTCGGCGCTGAGCGGGTTGTCGCGCAGGCGCTGCATCGCGTGGCTGGTCTCGTTCCACGCCTTGTACAGCGTCGACCACTGCCACTTGAACGCGGCCTCGTTGCCGAGGAACAGCTTGATCCCGAGCTTTTCCTTGGGCCGGCCGATGCGATGGCTCAGCCCGGCCAGCCCGTGCTTGACCAGCAGCGCCTCGAACGCCTCGCGGTTGGCCTCGACCACTTGCAGCACGGCACCGAGTTCCTCGTTGAACAGCGCGCGCAGCGTGGCCTCGGCCCAGCCGTCCAGGTGGATCTCCAGGCCGCAGTGGCCGGCGAAGGCCATCTCCAGCAGGGTCACGATGACGCCGCCGTCGGAACGGTCGTGGTAGGCCAGCAGCAGGCCGGCGCGGTTGGCCTCCTGCACCAGGTCGAACAGGCCCTTCAGGCGCTTGGCGTCCTCCAGGTCCGGCGGTACGCCGCCGGCGCGGTTGAACACCTGGGTCAACGCCGAACCGCCGAGCCGGTCGCGGCCGCCACCGAGGTCGACCAGCCACAGGTCGGACGGACCGCGGTCGAGCTTGATCTGCGGCGTGAGCGTACGGCGCACGTCGCTGACGCGGGCGAAGCCGGTGATCACCAGCGACACCGGCGACACGGTGGACTGGCGCTGCTCGCCGTCCATCCACACCGTCTGCATCGACAGCGAGTCCTTGCCGACCGGAATCGAGATGTCCAGCGTCGGGCACAGTTCCATGCCCACCGCCCTGACCGCGTCGAACAACGCGGCGTCCTCGCCCGGCGTGTTCACCGCGGCCATCCAGTTCGCCGACAGGCGCACTTCGCCCAGCGAATCGATCGCCGCGGCGGCCAGGTTGGTGATCGCCTCGCCGACGGCCAGCCGCGCGGCGTCTGCGCTGTTGAGCAGCGCCACCGGGGCGCGCTCGGCCATCGCCATCGCCTCGCCGGCATAGCCGTCGAAATCGGCGATGGTCACCGCGCAGTCGGCCACCGGCACCTGCCACGGGCCGACCATCGGATCGCGATGATTGAGGCCGCCGACGGTGCGGTCGCCGATGGTGATGAGGAAGTTCTTCGAGCCCACCGTCGGCAGGCGCAGCACCCGCAGCACCGCCTCGTCCATGCCCACGCCGGACAGGTCCGGCACCAGGTCGATACGCGCCTTGATGCGCTTGGCGTCGCGGTGCATGCGCGGCGGCTTGCCGAACAGCACGTCCATCGGCAGGTCGATCACGGTGAGGTCGCGGCGCGGATCGGTGACGCGCAGCACGCGTGCCTCGGTGGCCGTGCCGACCACCGCATACGGGCAGCGCTCGCGCACGCAATAGGCCTCGAACTCGGCCAGGTCGGCCTCGGCGATGCCGAGCACGTAGCGCTCCTGCGACTCATTGCTCCACACCTGCATCGGCGACAGCGACGGGTCGTCGCAGGGGACCGTCGACAGGTCGATCTCGCCACCCACGCCCGCGTCGTTGAGCAGCTCGGGAATCGCGTTGGACAGGCCGCCGGCGCCGACGTCGTGGACGCTGACGATCGGGTTCTTGTCGCCGCGCGACCAGCAGGCGTCGATCACCTGCTGGCAGCGACGTTCCATCTCGGCGTTGTCGCGCTGCACCGAGGCGAAATCCAGCTCGGCGCTGGAGGTGCCCGAGGCCACCGACGAGGCGGCGCCGCCGCCCAGGCCGATCAGCATCGCCGGGCCGCCCAGCACGATCACCTTGTGACCGGGCTCGAGCTCGCGCTTCTGCACGTGGTCGGCGCGGATGTTGGCCAGGCCGCCGGCGATCATGATCGGCTTGTCGTAGCCGCGGCGGAAACCGACCTGACCGGGCAGTTCGTTCTCGTAGGTGCGGAAGTAGCCGCCCAGGCAGGGACGGCCGAATTCGTTGTTGAACGCCGCGGCGCCGAGCGGGCCGTCGCGCATGATCTCGAACGCGGTGGCCATGCGCGGCGGCAGCGGACGCTCCACCTCCCACGGCTGCCAGTGGCCGGGGATGCGCAGGTCGGATACCGAGAAGCCGGTCAGGCCGGCCTTGGGCTTGGCGCCGCGGCCGGTCGCGCCCTCGTCGCGGATCTCGCCGCCGGCACCGGTGGCGGCACCCGGCCACGGCGCGATCGCGGTGGGATGGTTGTGCGTCTCGACCTTGATCGCGTAGTCGATGCGCTCGCTGTGCGCGCGCCAGGTGCCGTCGGCGTCGGTGAAGAAGCGCTTGCCTTCGCTGCCCTGGATCACTGCCGCGTTGTCCTTGTAGGCCGACAGCGTGTGCGCGGGTGCGTGCTGGTGGGTGTTCTTGATCATGGCGAACAGGCTCTTGTCCTGTGCTTCGCCGTCGACCGTCCAGCTGGCGTTGAACACCTTGTGGCGGCAGTGCTCCGAATTGGCCTGGGCGAACATGAACAGCTCGGCGTCGGTCGGGTCGCGGCCCAGGTCGCCGTAGCGGGCGGCCAGGTATTCGATCTCGTCCTCGGCCAGCGCCAGGCCAAGCCGCGCATTGGCCTCGGCCAGCGCCGCCAGCGGGTCGCTGCCCAGGGGAATGTGCACCAGGTCGCCCGGGGTGCCGGCGAGGAACAGGCCCTGCGCCTGGGAAAGATCGGTCAGCACCGACTGCGTCATCGCGTCGTGCAGCACGCCCATCACCGCTTCGTGGTCAGGGGCACCGGCCTCGGGCAGACCCACCGCCAGCCACGCCATGCCGCGCTCGACGCGGCGCACGTCGAAGCCGGCGCCATGCAGGATGTCGGTGGCCTTGCTCGACCACGGCGAGATGGTGCCCAGCCGCGGCACCACCCACAGTGTGGCCTCCTCCGGCTCGGCGTCCTTCGCCTCGAGCACTTCGAGCAGGCGCTTGCGCTGCTCGCCTTCGGGCAGGTGCTCGGCATCGAGGAAGTAAACGAACCAGGACGCCTGCACACGGGCACCGCGATGCAGCACATCGAGGCGGGCGTTGAGACGGTCGAGGCGGAACGGCGAAAGGGCGTTTTGCCCGTCGAAAGCGATCATGCGAGGGGGAATGGCGCTGTACGGGAAAACCGCCATTCTACCCGATGCTGCACCACCGCATCGCCCTGCCCCCGGGTCCGCCCCGGGTCAGCTGCCGGAACCGGGGTGCCTGGCGAGGTCGTCCAGCACCTGCTGGGCGGTGACGTAACCACCCAGCTCGCGGCCGTCCGGGGTGAAGATCGCGGGCGTGCCGCTGACGCCGATGCGCTGGCCCAGCTGGTACTGGGCCTTGACCGGGTTGTTGCAGGTGGCCGGCTTGGGCGAGTGCCCTTGCTTGGCCTCGGCGAACGCCTGCTTGCGGTCGGCCGCACACCAGACCGAGACCATCTCGGTGTAGGTCGGCGTGGGCCGACCCGCGGTGGTGGCGACACCCTCGCGCGGCCAGGCCAGGTATTCGACCGCGATGCCGGCTTTCATGAAGTCCCCGATGTGCTCGTGCAACTGGCGGCAGAAGCCGCAGTTGACGTCGGTGAACACGGTCAGCGTGGTTTTCGGGTGCGGCGGCGCGAAGACGATCCGCTGCGACGCCGGTACCGCGTCCAGCTGGGCCTTGCGGAAGCTGGCCCAGGCGGCATCACCCAGGCTCTTGTGGCCGTCGACCTGCACCAGGTCGCCGTTGAGCATGTACTTGCCGTCGTCGCTGACGTAGACCATCTGGCCGGCGGCGATCACGCGGTAGAAGCCGGGGACCTCCGCCGGCGCGATGCGCTCGATCTTCACGCCCGGCCCGAAACTGGCGATCGCCGCACGAACCGCGCGCTCCGCCGCCGGCGACACGCCGTTGTCACGACCGCCGTCGGCCGCCGCGACCGCCACCGACATCGCCCCCAGGACCAGGGCCAGGACCAGCTGTTTCCGCATCGCGCCAACCTCGTCATGCGTGCGGCGGCCCGATGTGCCGCCGAAAGAGCCCGGATTCTGGCACAGCCGCCTGAACCGTTCCGGCGACCGCGTCATGCGGCAGGCCGCCTCGTCACCCTCGCGGGTGGTGCTGCGCGTGCAGGCGCTTGAGTCCTTCCTTGGCCACCAGGGTGTAGATCTGCGTGGTACTCAGCGCACTGTGGCCGAGCAGCATCTGCAAGGCGCGCAGGTCGGCGCCGTGGTTGAGCAGGTGGGTGGCGAAGGAGTGCCTGAGCACATGCGGCGAGATGCGCTTGGGCGTGATGCCGACCCGCACGGCATAGCGCTTGACCAGGGTCCAGAACATCTGCCGGGTCATGCCCTCGCCGCGCCGGCTGAGGAACAGCGCCGCCGGCTGGCGCCCGCGCGCCAGCACCGGCCGCGCCTCGCGCAGGTAGGCCTCGATGCGCTCCAGCGCCATCTCGCCGACCGGCACCAGCCGGTCCTTGCCGCCCTTGCCGGTGACCCGCAGCACGCCTTGGCGCGGGTTGAGCCCGGCCAGCGGGAGTTCCACCAGTTCGGACACGCGCAGGCCGCAGGCGTACATCAGCTCCAGCATCGCCTTGTCGCGCAGGCCCAGCGTGGTGCCGGTGTCCGGTGCCTCCAGCAGCGCCTCGATCTCCCGTTCGGCCAGCGCCTTGGGCAGGCTGCGCGGCATCTTCGGTCGCTCGATCAGCCGGGTCGGATCCTCGAAACCCGGCTCGTGCCAGGTGAGGTGGCCGTAGAAGCGGCGGAACGCCGATTGCCGCCGCGCCAGCGAGCGCACCGCCACCGGCTGCGCGCCGTGGTAGGCGGAAAGGTCTTCGCGCCGGGCATCGCGCAGGCTGCGTCCGCGCGTGGCCAGCCAGCGCGCCAGGCCCTCCAGGTCGCGGCGGTAGGCATCCAGCGTGCGATCGGACAGGCCGTCCTCCGACCACACCCCTTCGAGGAAGGCGGCGATGCTGCGCTGGTCGGCTTCGGCGATACTGGTGGGCGATTCGATCTCTTTCATGCGCGCCATGCTCGGCGTGGCGCGCGCATCACGCAAGCTGCCGATGACCGACACCCACGATTCCCCACCCGCTCCGCTCTGGTTGCGCCTCATCGCCCTGGTCTACGACCTGCTGATCGTGGTGGCGATCATGCTGGTGGCGAACATGATCGGCCTGGCCCTGACCGGCGGCCATCTGCTGGACGAGCACCAGCATCTCCAGGCGTGGTGGTTCCCGTTCTTCGAGGCGGCCTGCGTGGGCGGCTACTTCGTGGCGTCCTGGCGGCGCGGCGGACAGACCGTGGGCATGCGTCCGTGGCGGTTGCGGGTGGTATCCGCCGACGGCGCCACGGTACCGACGGCCCGCCTGCTGCTGCGCCTGGCCACCGCCGCGCTGCCACTGCTGGCGCTGGGCCTGTCGCCGGCGATCGGCCTGCGCGATGCCGCGCTGGCGATGCTGGCGATCTGGGCGGCCTGGTTCGCGGTCGCCCTGGTCGACCCGCGCCGCCGTGCCCTGCACGATCTCGTCGCCGGCACCGAGGTCCGCCGCACCGGCTGAGCCGCGGCGTCGGCCGCTTCTGCACGTTCTTGCGGCACCGCAACACAATTCAGCTTGAAAGGAACTAAGATCAGGACTTTAGAGTTCGACGGTCCTGCCCATGCTTTACCAGATCCACGAGTGGCAGCGCGCCTTCCTGGGCCCGCTTAGCCATTTCGCCGACGCCAACGCCAAGATGCTCAACGATCCTTCCAGCCCGCTCGCGCAGTGGCCGGGCATCGAGCGCTGGGCGGCCGGATTCGAGTTGATGCACCGCATCGGCAAGGATTACGAGAAGCCCGAGTTCGGCATCCATCAGGCGATCGCGCACGACCACGAGATCGCCATCGTCGAGCGCGTGGCGCTGGACAAGCCGTTCTGCCAGCTGAAGCGCTTCAAGCGCTTCAGCGACGACCCGGCGACCATCGAGAAGATGAAGAACGACCCGGTGGTGCTGGTGGTCGCGCCGCTGTCGGGGCATCACTCGACGCTGCTGCGTGACACCGTGCGCACCCTGCTGCGCGACCACAAGGTCTACATCACCGACTGGGTCGACGCGCGCATGATCCCGGCCAGCGCGGGCTCGTTCGGGCTGGACGACTATGTCGCCTACGTACAGGAGTTCATCCGCCACATCGGCGCCGACTCGCTGCATGTGATCTCGGTCTGCCAGCCGACCGTGCCGGTGCTGGCGGCGATTTCGCTGATGGCTTCGCGCGGCGAGACCACGCCGCTGAGCATGACCATGATGGGCGGCCCGATCGATCCGCGCCGCAGCCCCACCAGCGTCAACAACCTGGCCACGCGCCAGCCGCTGTCGTGGTTCAAGGGCAACGTGATCCACACCGTGCCGACCAACTACCCGGGCTCCGGCCGCGAGGTCTATCCGGGCTTCCTGCAGCACGCCGGCTTCATCGCGATGAACCCCAGCCGCCACCTCAACTCGCACTGGGACTTCTACCAGGATCTGGTCCGCGGCGACCTCGACGACGCCGAGTCGCACCGCAAGTTCTACGACGAGTACAACGCCGTGCTCGACATGCCGGCGGAGTTCTACCTGGACACCATCGCCAAGGTGTTCCAGCAGTTCCTGCTGCCGCGCGGCCTGTGGGACGTCGCCGGCGAGCGGGTGGAACCGGCCGCGATCAAGCGCACCGCCCTGCTCACCGTCGAGGGCGAGCTGGACGACATCTCCGGCCTGGGTCAGACCGAGGCGGCGCACGACCTGTGCACCGGCATCCCGACCAGCTCGCGCATGCACCGCGTGATCGAGGGCGCCGGCCACTACGGCATCTTCAGCGGCCGCCGCTGGCGCGAGACGGTCTACCCGCAGGTGCGCGACTTCATCCGGCAGTTCGACCAGCGCAAGGCGTGATGCCGCGTCGCACGCACGCCACGGCGCGAGGCGCATGAGCACACCGGATTACCAGCGCATCCTCGACGCGATCCGCGAGGAGCTGCGCCCGGTGCTGGCGCAGGGCGAGGTGGCCGACTACATCCCGCGCCTCGCCAGCGTGCCGCGCGGGAAATTCGGCATGGCGGTGGTCACGCTCGACGGCCAGCTGTACCGCACCGGCGACGCCGACGAGCCGTTCTCGATCCAGAGCATCTCCAAGGTCTACACGCTGACCCTCGCCCTGCAGGCGGTCGGCGAGCGGCTGTGGGAGCGGGTGGGCCGCGAGCCGTCCGGCAGCGCGTTCAACTCGCTGGTGCAGCTGGAGGTCGAACACGGCGTGCCGCGCAATCCGTTCATCAACGCCGGCGCACTGGTGGTGGCCGACGTGGTGCTGGGCAGCCAGGCCGACGCGCGCGCCGAGCTGCTGGCTGCAGTGCGCGGCTGTGCGGCCAATCCGGCGGTGCGCGACGATCCGGAGGTGGCCGCCTCGGAAAAGGCGCACGGCTACCGCAACGCGGCGCTGGCCAACTTCATCCGCAGCTTCGACAACCTCGCCCAGCCGATCGACACGGTGCTGGATTTCTACTTCTACCAGTGCTCGCTGGCGATGAGCTGCGTCGATCTCGCCCGCAGCTTCCTGTTCCTGGCCAACCAGGGCCGCTGCCCGTGGTCGGGCAAGGCGCTGCTGTCCCCGGAGCTGACCAAGCGCATCAACGCGCTGATGCTCACCTGCGGCACCTACGATGCCGCCGGCGACTTCGCCTACCACGTGGGCATGCCGGCCAAGAGTGGCGTCGGCGGCGGCATCGTGGCGGTGATCCCCGGCAAGCTGGCGATCGCGGTGTGGTCGCCGGCGCTCAACGCCAAGGGCAACTCGCTGGCCGGCAGCCTCGCGCTGGAGCGCTTCACCAGCCTGACCGGGCTGTCGATCTTCTGATCCGCTGGAGCAGGCACGAGACGTTCAACCGCAGGCGCGCGAGCTCATCCGCCAGCTCGACCGCCGACCGGTTCGCCTAATGCCGGCACGCCACGCCGGCACAGCTGAGCGTGTTGAAGTCGTACAGGGTGGAATGCCCCAGCGGGCCCTTCGGGCGCGGCACGCCCTTGGGCACGAAAAACGTGGCGCTGTGCGCGCCGTACAGGCCGGCCGGCAGGGTGAATGGCTTCAGCACGACGTAGGCGTGGTACATCCTGACCGGCCGGGGCTTCGTGCCGCCGTAGACCGGCGGCACATCGCCCGCCCCCTGGGCCGCGGCGGCCGCCATCTGCCAGTTGCGTGCATCGGCAGGAGTCGCCTCCCGCAGATAGCCTTTGCGCACCGCATCGTCCAGGCCGGCTTCGCCGGCCAGCGGCGTATCGGCAAGGCGGAACGACTCGGTCGACTGCGCCGCGCGGTCCGTCACCCAGTTGCCTGCCTCGGCTCCGCTCCCGCTGATCAGCGCCTTGCCGCCGCGCGCCGGGAATACCATGTCGACGTTGCGTCCGAAAACTTGCCGGGCGACTGCGTTGAGTGAGTTGAGGCGATCGCCGGACAGCGAGAACGACGGACAGGCCCCCTGGTTGTCGTGGCTGCTGACGATGCGCGGCACGCTGGATGGCAGGCCGTTGATCACCTGCCGGTGGTAGCCACTGACCAGTACCGCGAGGATGCGCGTGCCGGGTGACCAACCCACGTTCCACACGGTCGGCTCGTAGCTGCCGAGCATCAGCACCACCGGTGCCGACGGCTAGTTCACCGCCACGTCCATGCGGGTGGCCTGGTGCCCGCTCCGGTCGATCTGGAACGACTGCGCCGCCCCGCCATAGCCACCGGCGGCGTAGACCTTGGTACCCGGCGGCAGATGGAGCCCCTCGAAACGACAGACCACCGGGCCGACGCCGCCGGAGGCCCCGGCAAAGTCGAACGGCTTGACCGATCCGTCCGTGGTCGCCGCACGGATCGGCGGAGGCACGGGCAGCGAACCGGTGACAGGAGCGACTGTCGTGGTGGTGGAAGGTGGCGCCACCATCACGTGGGCGGATGCATCCGCGGGCGGCGGTAGACTCGCCTGCTGGCGCCCGTCGGCCGCATCGTTCGACGGCTGGCACGCAGCCAGCATCACCGCTCCACCGAGCCAAAGCGTGCGCAGGTGTCGCATCGGGAATTCCTCTTCCATGAAAACTCGCCGGCCAGAGTAGCCGCTGCGTCGCATCCGTCCAGAAGCCTATGCGGCGAAGAACGCCTCGAACGCCGCCACCGTGCGGTCCACGCCTTCGTCGTCCACGTCCAGGTGGGTGACCAGCCGCAGCGTGGGCGTGTAGCCGATGCCGATGCGGATCTCGCGCGCCCGTAGATGGACGTCCAGATCGCGCAGCCGCTCCACCGGCACGTCGACGTAGACCATGTTGGTGTGGTGGCCGAGCAGCTTCACGTTCGGGATAGCCGCCAGCCCCCCGGCCAGACGCGCGGCGCGGGCGTGATCATCGGCCAGCCGTGCGACATGATGATCCAGCGCGTACGTACACGCCGCGGCGAGCAGACCAGCCTGGCGCCAGCCACCGCCGGCCACCTTGCGCCAACGCCGTGCCTTCTCGATCAGCGCCGCGGAGCCGACCAGCACCGAGCCGACCGGCGCGCCCAGCCCCTTGGACAGGCACACCGAAACGCTGTCGAAGTGCTTCGTGATCTCGCGGGCCGGCACGCCACAGGCGACTGCGGCATTGAACAGCCGGGCACCGTCCAGGTGCACTGCCAGGCCGCGCTCGCGGGTGAGCGCACGGGCGGCGGCAAGATAATCCAGCGGCAGCGCGCGGCCCCACCAGGTGTTCTCCAGCGCGAGGATCCTCGTGCGCGGGAAGTGCGGGTCGACCGGCTTGATCGCGGCGGCCACCTTGTCCAGCGGCAGCGTGCCGTCGGCCTCCTGCGGGATCGGCTGCGGCTGGATCGAACCGAGCACCGCGGCGCCGCCGCCCTCCCAGCGATAGGTGTGCGCATCGGCGCCGACGATGTACTCGTCGCCGCGCTCGCAGTGCGCCATCAGGCCGACCAGGTTGGACTGGGTGCCCGTCGGCACGAACAGGCCGGCCTCGAAGCCGAGGTCGGCGGCCAGCCGCGCCTGCAGCGCGTTGACCGTCGGGTCCTCGCCGTAGACGTCGTCGCCGACGAGAGCGGCAGCCATCGCCGCGCGCATCGCCGCGGTCGGTTGGGTCACCGTGTCACTGCGCAGATCCACCCAGGCCACCGGCGCGTCTCCTCGTGTCATTCAGGGAACGGCGAGCATGCCGCCGACCGGAGGCGGCGACAAGCGGTGGCGCCGCCCAGCCGAGCGGCTCAGCTCAGGTGGCGCGAATCGATCGCGTCGCGGTACGGCAGCTTGAGGTGACCGTAGCGCACCACCACCACGGCCACCGCCAGCAGCAGGATCGCCACCGCCGTGCCGAGCAGATCCAGCGCCGGCAGCTGCTGGTCGACCAGCATGTGCCGCGCCAGCGCCACCATCGCGATGTACAGCGGCATGCGCACCGGCAGCTTGCCGGCCGTCCAGTACACCTCGACCATCGAGACCAGCTCGAGATACATGAAAAGCAGCAGCAGGTCGCTGACGCCGGCGTGGCCGGCCTGGACCATCTGTTTCACCTCGCTGAAGCCGGCGAACAGCGTCGCCGCAAGGATGGCCAGCAGGCCGACCTTTTCGATGAGGGAGAACGAGCGACCGATCAGCGGCGTCTGCATGGCGTGTCCTCGGCATCGGCGGAAAGCCGCGCCGGGCCATCATGGCCACGGCCGCGGCCCCGCCGCAAGACGCCCCGGCGCGGCGGGACGACGCAGACCTCAGCGGTGCCGGCGGAAGTAGAACCAGGCGATCGACGCCAGCACCAGGGCCGGCAGCAGGTTGGCCAGCATCGGCGGCACGCCGTAGACGGTGCCGAAATTGATCAGCGCCTGCTGCAGGAAGTACCAGGCGATCGCCATCAGGATGCCGATGAAGATCCGCTTGCCCAGGCCGCCGGAACGCAGGCTGCCGAAGGCGAACGGCATGGCGCACAGCACCAGCACCAGTACGTTCAGCGGATACAGCGCACGCGTCCAGAACGCCACCGCATAGACGCCCGGGCTCTGCCCGTTGCTCTCCAGGTAGCGCATGTTGCGGCGCAGGTCGCGCATCGGCAGGTACTGCGGCTGCACCAGCGACTGCTCCAGCACGCGCGGATTGAGTTTCACCTGCCATGGCTCGCTGGCCACGGTAGTGGTATGGGTACCCCCGGCGTCCAGCGTGGTGCTGCGCACCTGCGACAAGGTCCACTGGCGACCGTCGTGGGTGGCGCTCTTCGCCCAGTCGAAGCGGGTGAGCTGCCCATCCGGGGTGAAAGTGAAGACGCGCACGTCGGCCAGTTCCACCTGGTTGTGCCCGTCCACTTCCTTGAGCAGGCTGCGCTTGGCATTGATCACGCGGTCGCCATCGCGCGCCCACAGTCCGGTGGAGCCGGCCATGCCGAGTCCGCCGGAACGCTGTGCCAGCTGCATCGCCTGAGCTTTCTGGTCGCCCCAGGGCGCCGCCGTCTCGCCCAGGATCACCACGCCGACGATCAGCACCGCCACCACACCGGCCGCCGAGGCGGCGATACGCAGCTGCGACATGCCCGCGGCACGCAGCGCGGTGAGCTCGCCGCTGCCGGCCAGGCTGCCCAGCCCGAGCAGGCCGCCGATCACCGTGGCATAGCCGAAGTTTTCGTAAAGCCGGCGCGGGAAGGTCACCAGCACATACAGCGCCGCATCGGCCACGGTAAAACCGTTCTTGCCGACGTGGCCGAGCTGGCGCAGGAACTGCAGCAGCGCGTCCAGCCCGGCGATCAGAATCCACACGGTCAGCAGCGAGCCGAGCACCGTGGTGCCGATCAGCCAGTCGACTCGGCGCAGTCGCAGCGCCCTCATGCGGCGGCTTCCGTCGTGGCGGCACGCACGCGGCGCGGCTGGTGCTGGTTGCGGAACATCCACGCCCCGATGCCGAAGGCCACCAGGCTGATCAGCCACATCGGGCCGGAGCCGTGCCAGTGGCCCTTGCTGATCTGCCCGTTACACAGGGCCAGCAGGTTGTAGTAAAGGAAGAACGTCAGCACCGCCAGCAGCAGCCGTCCGTAGCGCGCCTCGCGCGGGTTCTGCCTGGCCAGCGGCAGCGACAGCATCATCAGCACCAGCGCCATCACCGGCGAGCCCACGCGCCACGCCAGTTCCGCTCGTGCCTCGTTGGAGTCGGTGCGGGTCAGGGCGGGGGTGTCCAGGTTGTGGACCGGATTGTTGTCGTCGCCGTCGTCCTGCACGTTGCTCAGCGAGGCGTCGTTGCCCTGGTAGCGGATGCGCCGCCAGTTGTCGCCGCCCAGCGGCACGTCGTACTGCCAGCCGTCGCGCAGGCCCAGGAAGCGGCCCGCGCCGTCGCTCTCCTGGAACAGCTGGCCGTGCTTGCCGGTGATCAGGCGCAGGTGCACGGTGCCGTCGCCGGACTTGCGTTCGGTGGCGATGAAGGTGCGGCCGAGCCGGCTGCCGTCGCGGCTGAGCGAATCGACGAAGATCACCCCGTCCTTGCCCGGCAGCTCGGTAAAACGTCCCGCGTCGAGACCGGCGGCGATCACCGAGCGGTTGGCCGCGTCGATCAGCGCCGCCGAGGTCCGCGAGGCCCAAGGCCCCAGCCACAGCGACACCACGCCCACCGCCAACGCGATACCGACGGCGAGCATCGCCACAGGCCGGAACAGGCCGCGCGGGCCCATGCCGGACGAGGCCAGCACGTGCATCTCGCTCTCGCGGTACATCCGCCCCATCGCCCACAACGCGCCGACGTAGCCGGACAGCGGCAGCAGGTTGGACAGGCCGTCGAGCATGTTCAGGCCGAGCACCTGGAACATCACGCTCGCCGGATAGCTGCCGTTGGCCACCTGCTGCAGCACGTGGGCGAAGGTGCTGCCGGCCAGCACCGTGACCAGCACGATCGCGGTGGCCGCCATGGTCTGGCCCAGCTCGCGCAGGAAGTAACGGTCGAGGATGCTCAGCATGCGATAGAATCAGGGGCTTGCGCCGGGTCCTTCAGGGCGTCGGCAAACCGCAAGTCTAGCCTGTCCGGCCGTGCCGGCGCCTACTGCAGGACCCTTACATGACGCTCCAGTTCAGCCTTGCCTCCGCCTCCCCCGAAGCCGTCGAAACCGCCTGCGTGGTGGTCGGCGTATACGAGGGCGGCGTGCTCACCAGCGCCGCGGCACGTATCGACAGCGCGGCCGAAGGGGCGATCAAGCGGCAGGTGGAGAGCGGCGACATCACCGGCAAGGGCGGCAGTGCCGCCGTGCTGTTCGCTCCCGCCGGCGTGACTGCGCGGCGCGTGCTGGTGATCGGACTGGGCCAGCAGAAGGCGTTCGATGCCGCCCGCTTTCAGCGCGTCCATGCCGACGCCGCCCGCGCACTGGGGCGGCTGCCGGTGGACAGCGCGGTGTCCTACCTGAGCGAGATCGACGTGCCCGGTCGCGACGCGGCCTGGCGCCTGCGCAGCGCGGTGCTCGCCACCGATCACGCCAGCTACCGCTACACCGCCACCTTCAAGCCGCGCGAGAAGAGCACGCAGCCTGAGCTGGCCAGCGTGGCCTTCGCCGGCGGCGCCGATCTGCAGGCCGGCCTGGACCAGGGCGTGGCGATCGCCGAGGGCGTGCGCTTCGCCCGCGAGCTGGCCAACCTGCCGCCGAACATTTGCAACCCGGCCTACATCGCCGAACAGGCACAGGCGTTTGCCGCCGAACATGCCGACACGGTCAGCTGCCGCGTGCTCGACCACCAGGAAATGGAGAAGCTCGGCTTCGGCTCGCTGCTGGCGGTGGGTCGCGGCTCGACCAACCGACCCAAGCTGGTGGCGCTGGAGTACACCGGTGGCGCCGAGGGCGACAAGCCCTACGCTTTCGTCGGCAAGGGCATCACCTTCGACTCCGGCGGCATCAGCCTCAAGCCCGGTGCCGGCATGGAGGAGATGAAGTTCGACATGGGCGGCGCCGCCGGCGTCCTCGGTGGCTTCGTCGCGGCAGTGAAGCTGGGCGTGAAGCTCAACCTGGTCTGCGTGGTGCCCGCCGCGGAGAACATGCCCGACGGTGACAGCTACCGTCCCAGCGACGTGCTGACCAGCCTCTCCGGCCTCACCATCGAGGTGCTCAACACCGACGCCGAGGGCCGCCTGATCCTCTGCGACGCGCTGACCTGGACCGTGCAGACGTACCAGCCGCAGGCGATCGTCGACGCCGCCACGCTCACCGGCGCCTGCGTGATCGCGCTGGGCAAGCACGCCACCGGCCTGATGAGCAAGCATGACGACCTCGCCGCCGAGCTGCTCGCCGCAGGCGAAGCCACGCTCGACCGCGCCTGGCGCCTGCCGCTGTGGGACGACTACCAGACCCAGCTCGAGTCCGGCTTCGCCGATGTCGCCAACATCGGCGGCAAGAGCGCCGGCGCGATCACCGCCGGCTGCTTCCTCTCGCGCTTCACCGAAGGCCAGCGCTGGGCCCACCTGGACATCGCCGGCACCGCCTGGGACGAGGGCCGCAAGGGCCTGGCCACCGGTCGCCCGGTGCCGCTGCTGGCGCAGTGGCTGCTGGACCGCAGCGAGAAGTGAGTGGAGAGGAGTGAGGAGTGAGAGAACGGCGTAGAGCAGCACGCCAGTCCCACGCCTCACTCCCTTTCATCGCGCCACGCAGCGAGGCTGCGGACCCAAAGCCCCATGCTCGCCCACGCTGCTCTTCTCTCACTTCTCACTCCTAGTTACTCACTCCTCGCCCCTATGCCCCGCGCCGACTTCTACCTGATCGACAAGCCGCGCTTCCGCGAGCAGCCGCTGTTGCTGGTGTGCGAGCTGGCCAAGCGCGCGTACGCGGCACAGCAGCCGGCGCTGGTGCTGTGCCGGGACTTCGAACAGGCCGAGGTGCTGGACGAGCTGCTGTGGGATTTCGACGAGGACGCCTTCATCCCGCACCAGCTCGCCGGTGACGACGACGACGCGCAGACCGCGGTGCTGCTGGTGCCGCCGGGTATCGAGACACCGGACCGCCCGCTGCTGATCAACCTGCGCGAACAGCGTCCGGAAGGGCGCTACGAGCGCGTGCTGGAAGTGGTGGCTGCCGACCCGGCCGAACGCGAGGGATCGCGGCGGCGCTGGCGCGAGTACGCCGGCCTGGGCTTCACCGTCAACAAGTTCGACATGTAAACGGCCGGCCGCCTCAGGCGGTCGGCTGGTCGGCCCGTCCCACGCGCAGGGCCACCGCCGTCAGGGTGTCCTCGATGGCCCGCGCCAGCTGGGCGCCGGACACCGGCTTGCGCACGAATCCGTCCATGCCCGCCGCGCGCGTGCGTGTCTCGTCGCCGGCCACCGAGCGTGCAGTGATCGCCACGATCGGAAGATAGGTGCCGACCGGCTCGCGCTGGCGCACCAGCCGGGCCACCTGGAAGCCGTCGACGCCGGGCAGGTCCAGGTCGAGCAGCATCAGGTCGAAGCTGGCCGTGCTCAGCTCGGCCAGTGCGGCGAGACCGTGCGCCACGCCGGTCACGCGGTGACCCTGCGCTTCGAGCAGGCCACGGATCACCGACGCGACGATCGCATCGTCCTCCACCAGCAATACCCGGCAGGACGGCCGGCCGCCGGCGTCGACCACCGGCATCGCCGGCTCCGGCAGTTCATCCTCGGGCAACGGCAGCGGCAGCCGCACGCTGAACACGCTGCCGATGGTCAGCCGCGACTCGAGATCGATGGCGCCGCCCATCAGGGTGACCAGTTCGCGACAGATCGCCAGGCCCAGCCCGCTGCCGGCACGGCGCAGCGGCCCCTCGGCCTGCTCGAAGCGCTGGAACAGCCGCGACTGGCTGGCTTCTGGGATGCCCGGCCCGGTATCGCGCACGCTGAATTCCACGCCGCCGGGCAGCGGTCGCGCGGCCAGCGTGACGCGCCCGCGCTCGGTGAACTTCACCGCGTTGCCGGTGAGGTTGAGCAGGATCTGCTTGATCCGCATCGCATCGCCCACCAGGCGACCCGGCAAACCCGCCGCCGCCTCCAGGGTGAAGCCGATACCCTTGCCGCGCGCCTGCGCCGCGGTCATGCGGGCCACGTCCTGCAGCAGCTCGTAGGGGTCGAACGGCGCCAGCTCCAGCTCCAGTCGCCCGGCCTCGATGCGCGCCAGGTCCAGCGCGTCGTTGAGCAGCTTCAGCAACATCGCGCCCGAGCGCTGCATGGCCTGGGCGTACTCGCTCTGCTCCGGCCGCAACGGCGTGGACAGCAGCAGCTCGGCCATGCCCATCACCCCGGTCATCGGCGTGCGGATCTCGTGGCTCAGCGTGGCGAGGAAGCGGGTCTTCGCCGCGCTGGCCTGCTCGGCCAGCTGGCGTTGCTGTTCGGAGAGGTCCAACCGATGGCGCTGGTCCACGCGACGCTGCCACAGCTTCAGCATCAGCATCGCCAGCAGCAGCAATCCGATCGCATAACCGAACCAGGCCCACCAGCGCTCCCACGGCGGAGCATCGACCTGGATGTCCAGCGGCGCGGACAGCTCGGTCCAGCGACCGTTCGCCCCGGCGCCCATCACGTCCAGCGTGTAGTTGCCCGGCTCCAGCGCGGCAAACTCGCGCTCGCCGCGGTTGCCCACGTCGACCCAGCTGCCATCCAGCCCGGACAGGCGGAAGCGGTAGTGATTGGCCGCCGGATCGATGTAGGAATAGAGCCGCGCGACCACGCCAAGTTCGCGGTCGTGCCAGCCCACGTGGAGCACACCCGACACTGGCAGGTCGACCAGGCGGCCGTTGCGGCGCACGTGCACCCCGGTGATCTCCAGCGGTGCGGCGCCGTCCTGCTCGGTGATGCGGTCGGGGTTGAATCCCACCACGCCGCCGAAGGTCGGCGCGTAGATGGTGCCGTCGGCCAGGCGGCTGTAGCCGCGGAAGAACTCGCCGTTGGCCAGCCCGTCCTGCAGGCCCATCTGGCGGAAGCGACCGGTATCGGGGTTGTAGCGCCACAGGCCGTCGCTGCCGAAGATCCACACGCGGCGATGCGCGTCGATGCGCAGGTCCACCACGTTGATCGAGGGCCAGCCCTGGTCGGCCAGCACGCGCCGGTCCAGCCGCAGGCCGTCGCGGGCCAGCTGGTAGTGCTCCAGCCCGTCGGGCCGGGCCAGCCAGAAGCCGTCGGGCGACGCGTCGAAGGCGTTCACCGCCTGGCTGTTGTCCACGCCGGGCACCGGCTCGAAGTGGTCGTGGCTGGCATCGAGGCGGTACAGGCCGCCGTCGCCCGCGTACCAGAACACGCCGAAGCGCAGGGTCATCTGGCTGCCCCAGCGCGCGCGCTCGTCGCCACCGACGATCGCCACCGGACTGACCGCCAGCGTCTTCGGATCGATGCGGAACAGGCCCTGGTTGAACGTGCGCACGTACAGGCGGCCGTCCGGCCCCGCCTCCACCTCCAGCGGATTCCTGAGGACGCGCTGCTCCGGATCGACCTGGTCGACGTGGCCGTCGCGATAGCGGTAGAACGAGCCCTTGGTGGCGATCCACAGGTTGTGATCGGCATCCTCGGTCATGCCGACCACGTCGCCACGCAGGCCGGAGATCACGTGCTGCACCCGTCCGGTGGACGGATCGAGCTTGTCCACCCGGCCGCCGCGCTCGCCGACCCACACCTGCTCGTCGCGTGCATGGGCCATCGCCGTGGCCATCGAGTCGCGCAGGCTGTCCGGATCGTCCGGAATGTGCGTGTAGCGGCTCATGCCGGACCAGCCCGGCGCCAGGTAGCCGACGCCGCCGTCGTACAGCGCGAACCACAGCCCACCCTCGCGATCGGGCAGGATCTTCCACACCCAGCTGCCCGGCAGGTTGCCGTACATCACCGGCCGGTCGATCACCGGCACCAGCGGCTGGTGCGGTGCCGGCTGCAGGAACAGCCCTTTCTGCGTGCCGATCCACAGGCGACCGGCGGCGTCGCGCGCACTGGTCATGATGTTGGTGTCGGGCAGGCCCGGCACGTCGAGCGGACGCGCCACGTCGTCGTCGCCGACGAAGAACAGGCCGTGGGTCGAGGAAATGCGGATCTCGTCGTCGTCGGCATCGCCCTCAATCGCCCAGGCATCGATCAGCAGCCCCGGATCCACGCCTTTGATGGCGCGGATGCGGCCGTCCGGATCGCGCCGGAACAAGCCGTTGGCGCTGCCGATCCACAACCGGTCGTGGCGATCCACGAACAGCGCGCCCACCGCCCCGAACCTGCCGGGATGGCCGTCGACCTCCGGCGGAAGGATGTGGTCGAAATGGCGTCCGTCAGCACGCATGCGGTCCAGCCCCGCCTCGGTGCCGACCCAGATCGTGCCGCCGGAGCACTCGGCGATGGTCCACACCTTGTCGATCGACAGGCTGGCCGGATCGGCCGGGTCGTGCCGCCAGTGCACGAAGCCGCCGGTGGCAGGGTCGTAGCGGTTGAGCCCCGCTTCCAGGCCGCTGGTCCACAATCGGCCGGCATGGTCCACCAGCAGCGCGCCCACCGTGTTGTCCGGCAACGAGGTCGGGTCGCCGGCGACGTGGTGGAACACCCGGAAGCCGACACCGTCGTACCGCGCCAGTCCGCCCTTGGTGCCGAACCACATCGCGCCGTCATGGTCCTGCACGACCGCGTACACGCTGCTGCTCGGCAGGCCCTCGGCGGTACCGAAACGCCGGAACTGCGGCGTGGGCAGCGCACCGCCCGCGTCGACCGATGTCTCCGGCGCGGCCGCGTACGCTGGCGCGACACCCCCACCGGCGAGCAGACCGATCGACATCAGCAACGACAAAAACATGCGATCCCCTTGCGCATCGGACGACCGGGCGCAACCGCGATCATGCCAAATTGCGCGCTCCCTTACCCGTCCCCCGCGGATCAGGCCGGCACGGCCGCGCTGGCCATCGCCGCTTCCATCGCCCGGGCCAGTTGGGCGCCGGACAGCGGCTTGCGCAGGAATCCGTCCATCCCGGCCTGCCGTGCGCGCAGCTCCTCGTCGCCGCCGGAACGGGCGGTGATCGCCACGATCGCCAGGTGCTCCGCGCCGCCCTCGCGCTGGCGGATCAGCCGTGCCAGCTGGAAGCCGTCGAGGCCGGGCAGATCCAGGTCCAGCAACAGCAGGTCGGGCCGGCCGCGCTCGAGCTCGGCCAGCGCGGACAGGCCGTTCGCGACATGCGCCACGGCATGCCCCTGCCGTTCCAGCAGTCCACGGATCACGGCGGCCACGGTGATGTCGTCTTCGACCAGCAGGACCTGCCACGCCGGGGACGGCAATGCCGTCGCCGTGAGCGCGGCCGCGGCCGGCACCAGCTCGGCCAGCGGCAGGCGCACGCGGAACGTGCTGCCCTGGCCCAGCCGCGACTCCAGCTCGATCGAGCCGCCCATCAGGGTCACCAGCTCGCGGCAGATCGCCAGGCCCAGCCCGCTGCCCGCCCGGCGCTGCGGCCCTTCGGCCTGCTCGAAGCGACCGAACAGGCGCGACTGGCTGGCCTCGGGAATCCCCGGACCGGTATCGCTGACGCTGAACATCACGCCATCGGGGATGCGCTGTCCGCACAGGGTGATGCTGCCGTGCTCGGTGAATTTCACCGCGTTGGTCGCCAGGTTCAGCAGGATCTGCTCGATGCGCAGCATGTCACCCATCAGCGACATCGGCAGGTCGGCGGCGATCTCCAGCCGGAAATCGATGCCCTTGGCACGCGCTTGTCCGTCGACCAGTCGCGCCACGTCGTCCAGCAGCTGGCGCGGCGCGAAAGGTGCCGGCTCGAGCTCGAAGCGGCCGGCCTCGATGCGGGCCAGATCCAGCGCGTCGTTGAGCAGCTTCAACAGCATTGCGCCGGAGCGTTGCATGGCCTGCGCGTACTCGCGCTGGCCCGGTTGCAGCGGCGTGGCCAGCAGCAGCTCCGCCATGCCGATCACCCCGGTCATCGGGGTGCGTATCTCGTGGCTCAGCGTGGCCAGGAACTGCGTCTTGGCCGCGTTCGCCTGCTCGGCCAGCAGTCGCTGCTGTTCGGCCATCTGCATACGGTGCCGCTGCGCCTCGCGCCGCCGCCACGCCAGTGCCAGCGCGGCCGCCGTAGCCACCGCGACGAGGGCGTAGCCGACCCAGGCCCACCATCGATCCCAGGGCGGTGCCTGCACATGGATCGCCAGCGGCACGGCGAGCTGGCCCCACGGCCCGTCCGGCCCGGCGGCCATCACCTGCAGGGTGTAGTCGCCCGGACGCAGGCCGGCGAATTCGCGCTCGCCGTGCGCGCCAACATCCACCCAGTCGTGGTCGAGCCCGACCAGCCGGAAGCGATAGCGGTTACCCGCCGGATTCACGAACGAAGCGACCCGCGCCTGCACGCGCAGGTCGCGGTCGCGCCAACCCAGGTCGAGCTGCCGCAGGCCCTCGCCGGAAAGCGTCCGCGTATTCCGGCCACGCACGCTGATCGCCGCCAGCGATAACGGCGGCGCCTGCGTCGGCACGCTGCGGCTGTCCAGTTGCTCCGGATCGAAGCCGACCACACCGCCGTGCGTGGGCGCGTACACGGGCCCGCCCGCCACCGGCTGTGCGACGCCGCCGAGGAACTCGCTGTTCATCAGGCCGTCCTCGGCGCCGAGGCGATGCAACCGGGTCGCGCCGGGCTCCAGTCGCCACAGGCCGGTCTCGGTGAAGATCCACAGCGCGCCCCTGGCGTCCTCGTACACGTCGCGCACCACCGGCGCCCGCCAGCCGTTCGATGCATCGACCACGCGATCGCGGGTGGCGTGGTGATCGTCCCAGCGGTAATGCTCGAGCCGGTCCTGCCGGATCACCCAGAAGCCGGCCGCGTCGAACGACAGGCCCTGCACATCCTCGCCGCGTGGCACACCGGGCACGAAAGCCATCCGGCCCAGCGCCGCATCCCAGCGCATCACGCCCTCGTGGTTGGCGTACCAGAGCGCGCCGTCGGCCAGGCCCAGCGCGGCCGGGCGCAGGTCCGGCTGGTCCGCGTCCGGCGGCATCGGCACCGGCGTGATCGCCTGCGTCCGCGTGTCGATGCGCACGATCGCCGCGCCGGACACCGTGGCATACAGCACGCCCGGGCCGCCGCTGACGAGGATCTCCGGCCGCTTCAGCCAGTGCCGCTGCGGGTCCACGAATGTCGAATGGCCGTCTGCATAACGCTTGAGCACGCCGCGCAGGGTGAACCACAGCGCACCGTCCTGTTCGACCATCGCGACCGGATCGGTCTTCAGGTCCGACAGCACGTGTTCGACCTTGCCGGTGACCGGGTCGAGCCGGTCGATGCGGCCGGGTTCGCCGATCCACAGGGTGCCGTCGGCCGCCGGCGCCACGCCCGAGGCCAGGCTGTCGCTGAGGCTGTCCGGGTCATCCGGCACGTGGGTGAAACGCGCGAAGTTCTGCCAGTTCGGCGGCAGGTAGGCCACGCCACCGTCGTAGAAGGTCAGCCACACGCCGCCCTCGCGATCGGCCAGCACGCGCCAGGTCCACTCACCCGGCAGCCCGCCGACCAGCAGCGGCTGGCGATGGAACGCGTGCAGCCCGCTGCGCGGATCGTCCAGCACCACGCCGTGCAGGGTCGCCATCCACAGGCGGCCGGCGCGGTCGCGCGTGCTGGCGAACACGTAGTTCGGCGCCATCTGCGCCGCGGTGTAGGCCGGCTGCGCCACGCCGTCGATGATCCGGTACAGGCCGAACTTGGTGCCGATGCGCAGGTCGGCGCCGCTGCCCTCGATGCGCCAGATCTGGTTCGGCTTGTCGCTGGGGTTGCGCACCGGCACGCGCACGACGTGCCCGTCCGGCGTGCGCTTCAGCAGCACGCCGGACCAGGTGCCGATCCACAGCGTGCCGTCCGCTTCCGCGCGCAGCGCGCCGACCACGGTGTCGCGGGTGTCCGGCTTGCCGCCGAAGGCCGCCAGGTACGGCACGTGGGCGAGCGTGCGGCCATCGGCGGACAGGTGGTCGAGTCCCGCCGCGGTACCGATCCACAGGCTGCGGTCCGGCGCCAGCGCGAGGGAGTAGACGATGTCGTCGGAAAGGCTGTCCGCGCGCCCGGCTTCGTGACGCCAGTGGCGCACCCGACCGGTGGCCGGATCGAGCCGGTCCACGCCGGCATCGCCGGTGCCGATCCACACCGTGCCGTCTCCCGCGTCCACCAGCTGGGTGACATCCTGGCTGCCCAGCGAAGCCGGATCGTCCGGCTCGTGCACCCAGGTGGTGAAGCCGACACCGTCATAGCGGCTCACACCGCCCGAGCCGCCGAACCACATCATGCCCTCGCGGTCCTGCATCACCGCGTTCACCGCCGCTCCCGGCAAGCCGTCGGCGATGCCGTAGCGACGGAACTGTGGCGTAGCCAGCGGCGGAGCCGCCGGGCGGGCAGTGGCTGGCGCGCTTCCCGCGGTCGCGGCCAGGGCGAACATCCATCCGAACAACAACGACACCATGAGCTTCCCCTGCTGTCGCGCGGTGCCTCCCGGCCCCCTCCCGGCAGCGCGGCGGAACCGCGCACCATCACCGGCGCAGGACCCGGATGATGCCAAAAAACGCCGATGCCCACCTCAGAGCAGGGCGCGCACCGGTGGTTCCGCCGCCGCTGCGCCTAGAATCGGGGTCATGTCACGCCGCCTGCGCCTGCTGCTGTCCGCCCTCGCCGTCGCCGCCCTCCTATGGCTGCTGTTCGGCGCCGCCGAACGCGCGCTGGCGCTGGCCCAGCGCTTTCTCGCCCTGCCGACCTGGCTGCAATGGACGCTGGGCGCGGTGCTGGTGTGCTTCGCCCTGCTCGGCGCCGGCGTGCTGTGGTGGCTGCTGCGCCCGCCGCGCAAGCGCCGGCCGGTGGCCGCGCCGGACCGCGCCAGTCTGGAGCAGCGCATCGTCACGCTGGACGAGCGCGGCGCCGACACCGGTGCGTTGCGCGCCGAGCTGGGCGAGCTGGACCGCCGCCGCGCCAGCGGGCGCGTCTACGTGGCGCTGTTCGGCGAGATCTCCACCGGCAAGTCCAGCCTGCTGCGCGCGCTGGCGCCGCACGCCGACGCCACCAGCGACGTGCGCGGTGGGACCACGCGCCAGGTGCAGCACGTCGACGGCACGCTGTCGGACGGCCGCGCCCTGGTGCTGGCCGACGTGCCCGGCAGCCGCGAAGCCGGCGGCGAGGCGCACGAGGCACTGGCCCGCGCCGAGGCGCTGCGTGCGCATGCGGTGATCTACCTCTGCGCCGGCGATCTCACCCGCAGCCAGGCCGAGGAGGTGCGCTGGCTGGCGCACTTCGGCAAGCCGCTGGTGCTGGCTCTGAACAAGGCCGACCAATGGCCGGCGGACGATCTGCAGCAGCTGCTCGCCCGCCTGCGCCGCACCGCCGACGGCGCCGCCGCGGCGGTGGTGGCGATCAGCGCCGGCGGTCGCGAACGCTTCGTGCGCACGCTGGCCGATGGCGGTAGCGAGCAGGTGGAACGCGCCCG
This sequence comes from Dyella thiooxydans, assembly GCF_001641285.1. NCBI lineage: Bacteria > Pseudomonadati > Pseudomonadota > Gammaproteobacteria > Lysobacterales > Rhodanobacteraceae > Dyella > Dyella thiooxydans. Next base: position 4,031,349 of record NZ_CP014841.1, on the reverse strand, counting down.
CGCTCCGGCCATCGCACCCCTGCTCGATGCACTCGCGCGCCTCACCGCGCCGGGTGCGGAGGCGCTGGAAGGCGACCGCGCCAACGCCGTGCTGGCCGAGCTGCACCAGCGCACCGGCACGCTGGAGGCGAGCACCCGCGCCGAGGCCGCCGAGCGCATCGTCAAGCGCTACGCCCGCCGCGCCGTGGTCGGCGCGATGGCAGCGGTGGCGCCCGGCAGCGACCTGCTGATCCAGGGTGCGCTGGCCACCGCGATGACCCGCGAGCTGGCGCAGCTGTACGAGGTACGCGTCAGCGAGGTGCAGATCGACGACTTCGTGCGCCAGGCCAGGCTCACCGTGCGCACCGGCAGCTCGATCGTGCTGGCGATCGCCGGCAACGCGCTGAAGGCCTTCCCCGGCCTGGGCACGCTGGGCGGCGGCGTGCTGCACGCCTTCGCCTACGCGCTGATCTTCGATGCGATGGGGCGTGCGCTGGCCGGCTCGCTGGCCGAGCGCCACGCGCTGGACCAGCACGACGCCGGCGAGCGGCTGAAGTCGATGCTGGCCGATGCCAGCAGCAGCCGGCTGCAACGCATGGCTACCCTCACCCTGGAAGCCTGGCGCGAGCGCGACCGGGATCGGGACACGGTCGACTGACGTATCCATCCACGGAACCAACGTCGCCCGCAGGGAGACAAACTGTTCCCGCCAGCGTGCTGGCACCGTCATCCGACTTCATCCAGACTCGTGTCATGTCATTGCGCCTGACCGCTCCGACCCTGCTCGCCGGCCTCGCCCTGGCGGTCGCCACCCCGGCCTATGCCGGCGCCGACAGCTACCGCTTCGACACCGTGCACAGCCAGGTGCTGTTCAACATCACCCACGACGGCTACTCGCGGCCGTGGGGCCGCTTCCACATCGCCCGCGGCTGGCTGCGCTTCGACCCGGACCACTGGGAACAGTCGTCCACCGCGCTGGACATCGATCTGGACAGCCTCGACATGGGCGACGCCGACTGGAACAAGGCGGTGCTCAAGCCGTCCCTGCTCGACGCCGCCGGCCAGCGCTACGCGCACTTCGTCAGCACCTCGGTCGAGCGCACCGACGACAGCCACGGCGTGATCCACGGCCAGCTCACCCTGCGCGGCATCACCCGGCCCGTGGACGTGCCATTCCAGTTCAACCGGCTCGCCCGCACCATCTACGGCCTGCACACCGTGGCCGGCTTTTCCGCCACCGCCACGCTGGACCGCCGCGACTTCGGCATCACCGCCTTCAAGAACTCCATCGGCGACCAGGTGCTGGTGCGACTGGAGATCGAGGCGATCCGCGACGACGGCGCCGCCCCCGCTTCCTCCACCTCTTCCAAGGACATGCCATGAGCCTGCGCAGTACCGACCGCCAATGGGGCAGCGTCGCCAAGTTCTTCCACTGGATCATGGCGCTGGCGATCCTGGTCAACGGCGTGTGGGGCCTGCTGATGAGCGACATGACGCCCTCGATGACGAAGATCAGCGTGTACGCCTGGCACAAGTCGATCGGTCTCACCGTGCTGGCGCTGTTCCTTCTGCGGCTGGTGTGGCGCGCATTCGACCGCCGCCCGCAGGACGAACCCGGTCCGCACTGGCAGCAGCTGGCCGCGCACGCGGTGCACGGCGTGCTGTACCTGATGATCGTGGCGTTGCCGCTCACCGGCTGGTGGTTCAACTCGCTGCGCGGCTTCCCGCTGCAGTTCTTCAAGCTGTTCAACCTGCCGGCCATCGCCGCCAAGAACGAAGACCTCGCCAAGGTCGCGCACGAAGCGCACGAGCTCTTGTTCTGGGCGCTGCTGCTGGTGCTGGTGGCGCACGTCGGTGCGGCCATCAAGCACCACGTGTTCGACAACGACAACGTGCTGCGCCGGATGCTGCCGTTCGGCCGTCCGCGCAATTGAATCCCCGCAAGGAGCCTCCCCCATGAAACGTCTCGCCCTGATTGCCCTCGCCCTGGCCCTGCCGGGTCTGGCCGCCGCCACCGACTACACCGTGCAGCCCACCGGCAGCACGCTGGCCTTCCACGGCACCTTCCAGGGCGCCGGCTTCGACGGCCATTTCGGAAAGTTCGACGCGGCCATCGCCTACGACCCGGCCCATCTCGACACGTCGAAGTTCGACGTCAGCGTCGACCTCGCCAGCGCCAGGACCGGCGACAGCGACCGCGACGGCGCCCTGCCCGGCAACGACTTCTTCGACGTCGCCAAGTTTCCCAAGGCGCACTTCGTCACCACCGCATTCCATCAGAACGGCGGCACGGTCACCGCCGACGGCAACCTCACCCTGCACGGCGTGACCAAGCCGGTGAGCCTGACCGTCGACTTCAAACCGACCACCGCCGGCGCCACGCTGGACGTGAAGGGCACGCTCAAGCGGCTGGACTTCGGCGTGGGTGGCGGCGACTACGCCGATACCTCGGTGATCGCCAACGACGTGACGGTGACCGCGCACCTGAACCTCGTCGCCAAGTAAGCCCGGCACGATGGCAGGCGGCGGCTGGTGGCAACGCCTGCGCGACCGGTTCACGCCGGTCCGGGCGGATGCGCCGCCCCGCCGTCCCGACGGCGATGCGCCCACCCGCGTCGCCGACAGCCTGCGCCACCTGCTGGACGATCCGCAGATCCCGTCCAGCGTGCGCGAGGCGATGGCGGCCGACTTTGCCCGCGTCGAGGCGATGCTCAGACGGCTGGAGCACGGCGAGCTGCACGTCGCCGTATTCGGCCGCGTCTCCGCCGGCAAGTCGGCGCTGGGTAATGCGTTGCTCGGCCGCGAAGCCTTCGCGGTCGGCGTACTCCACGGCACCACCACCGAGGCGACGCAGGCGCCGCTGGACGAGGCCGCCGCCGATGGCCTGGTGCTGGTCGACACGCCCGGCATCAACGAACTGGACGGCGAAACGCGTGAACGGCTCGCCTTCGAAGTGGCCGAGATCAGCGACCTGGTGGTGTTCGTCTGCGACGGCGACCTCACCCGCGACGAACTCGACGCCCTGTGCACCCTCGCCGCCACCCAGCGTCCGCTGCTGCTGGCGCTGAACAAGGCCGACCGCTACGGCGAAAGCGAACGCGCCGACCTGCTCGAGCACCTGCGCGGCAAAGTCGTCGGCCTGGTCGCGCCGGACGACGTGCTCGCCGTCGCCGCACGCCCCTCGCCCCGGCGTGTGGTCGACGAACACGGCGAACGCCTGGAACCGCTGCCACCGCAGGTCGCCGCCCTGCGCGAACGCTTGCGCGCCATCGCCGAACGCGAAGGCCGCACGCTCACCGCGCTCAACGCCGGCCTGCACGCCAGCCGCCTCACCGACCAGGTCAGCGCGCGCATCGCCGAAACCCGCCGGAGCGTCGCCGCCCAGCTCATCCGCAACTACGCCCTGGCCAAGGGCCTGGCTGTCGCACTCAACCCGGTGCCGGTGGCCGACCTGCTCGCCGCCGCCGGACTCGATGCCGCGATGGTGGTGCAGCTCTCCCGCGTCTACGGCCTGCCGCTGACCCGCGCCGAATCCGGCCGCCTGGTCGCGACTATCTCCGCGCAGCTGATCGCCCTGATGGGCGCGATCTGGGGCATGCAACTGGTCGCCTCCGCGCTCAAGGGCGTCAGCGCCGGCCTCTCCGTCCTCGTCACCGCCGCCGCCCAGGGCGCCATGGGCTACTACGCCACCGTGCTGATCGGCCGCGCCGCCGAACGCTACCTCGTCGCCGGCAAATCCTGGGGGGCGCTGGGCGCCAAGCGCGCCGTCGCGGACGTAGTGGAAAGCTTGGACCGGGATTCGATATTACGGGAGGCGCGGGAGGAGATTTTGCGTAGGTTGAGGGAAAGGAAGGCTTGAGCCGCATTCATCAGGGGTGTGGAGTGACTGATATCGACCTTGCATTCCACTGATCGATGCAACTGTCTGTTGATCTCGATCTCGCTCCGCTGGCGTCTCGTAGCCCGACGTCTTCTTGGGTCGTTCGTTCAACGGTCGGGCACCGGCATCCAGCTTGGCTTGTGAGACACCTGACAGGGATCCATTGAGTCCACCGTCGAAAGCAAACCTTACCCTGACCATTCGGCTAGCGCGTCAGCTGAGGAATAACCGACGAAATCTAGCCCCCGAGCAGCATCGGGACAGTCGTAGGCGAACGAAAAAACAGTTCATCCTTTGGGTTGCAGGGAGGCAACTCCCCACTTCAGCCGCGGACCGCTTACGTCGCCCAAGAAATTCATGCTATTTTCAAAAAGCAGGGCAGGCCATCTACTTCAAAGGACGAAATGATGAGCAAAAGCACAGCAATCTTCTCTGTATCATGTGTTCTGTTCGCAGTTGGCATGGCGGCCAGTAGCACTGCTTCAGCCAACCTCCCTGGTGGTGGCATCGGCTGCAAAATCGAATACCGGCAGTGCATCGCTTCTGGAATAAGCCCGACCGAATGCAGCGCGGCCTTCCAGGAATGCATCAGCTTGCCTTCCCCACCGAACAATCTGACGGCCCTGGTGCCGTTCAAGCGCACACCTTCTTCAAGGTAACCTAGTTGGTCGAGTTTGGAGCGGGAGCATGTGATATCTCATGCTCCCGCTTTTTTATCAGGCCCTCGTCACCGTGATATGGATCTACAACCAAAACCCAGACAGAGTGCATTTCCAGGAGCACTTTCTGGTCGGAATGAGGCCCCACTGACGCATCTCTGGCTCATCACGTCGACTTACCAAATTGCTGCACACTCTCCTTCATCAGTGCTGATCGGAAGACAGGGTCAAGGCCAATTAAATTCGACCGCCGTCACTCGGGCCAAATTCGCTTACCTAGCCCATCTGAAGTGGATCAGAAGGTATTCGCGGGGGAGCCAATGCATGCACGGATAGCAGTTCCTCGAGACACGGCGGCTATCGCCTCATGCCTGGCGGAGCTTGGATACGACACAGCTGAGGAGCTGGTGGTCGAACGTTTGCGGGATTTCTCCACCAGCACCGACGACCGGGTATTCGTCGCCGAAGATGGTGGCGGCCGGGTGCTCGGCGTGGCCAGCGCTCACCGCCTGCCGCTCTTCCACGTCAGCGGTTACCTCATTCGCATCACCGCACTCGCCGTCTGCAAGGCCGCGCAGGGAACCGGCGTCGGCCGGATGCTGGTGCAGGCTGTCGAGGCATGGGCGTGGGGTGCCGGGGCGATTCGCATCGAGGTCACCAGTGGCGATCATCGGCCAGCAGCGCATGCGTTCTACCAGGCGGTCGGGTACGCCGTCGACGAGCGCCGCTTCGTCAAGGGTTCGCCCGTCCGAGGAGGCGAAGGCCGCTGATTCGGCCTTGGACGGCCGCTCGCGATCGAATAGAGGGTCCAAGGTCACCTGCCCGAATCCACTCCGAACGAGTACCGATACGCCAGCGCGGCAAAGGGCATTGCGCCATGCGGCTAGACTGGACGGCACGCCACCGGAACCCGTGGCGTGGGCGCCCAGCATTGGCAGAAGGGATGAGGCATGCAGTATCAGATCTTGCGGGTCAACGCGACGAAGTTCCTCGGGACCGATGTGGAACAGGCCGCCAGGGACCTGACCGAACAGGTCAACCGCGCCATGCGCGAGGGATGGCGGCCGCAGGGAGGCCTGGCCGTGGAGGGATTCAAGGGCGGCGCGCATCACTACCTTTTCCAGGCGATGGTCAAGGACTGACCCGGCAGCAGCCCGACCCGTCGCGCGACTCGAATCCAGCCCCATGAAAGGGTCCAGAGTCGATATCGCACCTTTTCGCTCACGCGCACGTGCGCTCCGAGTCACGCATTTCTGGCCCCGATTTTCGGCGTTGTCGTCGAAGCATCACCTTCAAGGATGGGATCTCCATGCTCACGGTTACCCGCACCCAGATCCGCACGACCTGCGTAGCGCTCGGCATGCTTTGCGCAGCGACCATGCTGTCGATATGGGCTGAACAACACGGCTACCTCGGCTCCGTCGCACACCGTGCCGGCAGCTGGAACTATCAGGGTTTGCTCGTTCCCGTGTGGCTGCTGGAGATCGTCGCGCTGGCTCAGCTTGCCCTGCTGACGCTTGGCATCGTGGGCACGTTCATGCTCAGGACCTGGGGGCGACACCTCCTGGCTGTCGCATTGTTGCTGGCATTACTTGCTGCCCCACTACGCGGCGAGGCCGTGTTCGGGCCATTGAGTCTGTTCGTCGGTGGCCTGACTGGCTTTGTCCACATGTGGTTGTTGACGGTGATCTACTGGTCACCGGCAAGCATGCTGTTCGTTGGCAAGGCTCCTGCGGTGGTCGGCTAGATCCCTCGACTTCGATGAATGCTTCGCCAAGGCAGGCGTCAGGGTGCGCTCCTGGGCGTCGCTTCCGGGCCAGGGGCAGGCGCGGCGGTTGATGCCTCCGATGCGGGCGGCAAGCCGCCGGAGCGTTTCATCCACCCCATCCGCCACTGCCCGTGGTCCAGCGTCCACAGCTGGACGAACCGCCCACCCGGTGCGGCACAGGGGCGGTCGTCGATGGCGCAGAAACGCTGCACCCCGCTGACCAGCGCGCTGTCGTCGCCCACCGCACGCACCGACAGACTGCCGGGCACCACCTCCCGACGCAGGCGTCCGCAGATGCGGTCGCGCGCCTCGGTGAGCGGGTCGATGCGGTGGCCGTCGGGCGTCGCGACGCGGGTGCCGGCGAATACGCTGGCGCGCAGCGCGTGCAGGTTGCAGGTGTCGTAGGCACGGGTCAGTGCGGCTTCACGCGCGGCGAGGGTCTGGCGTAGCCAGGCCTCGTCAGTCCGATGGCCCGGCGAGGCGGGTGAGGCGAAGGCAGCGGAGGCGACCAGGCTGATGGCCGCGGCGACGATGGCACGGTGCAGAACGGTGCGGTTTTCCATGGCATGGCTCCTGCTGTGGGGGAGTGGCCGGGCAAAGCGCTGCCCTGGCGGTCGTCGGGGGACGGCCGCGGAGGTGCATGAACGGGTGGAGGGCGGTCGAGGCCGGGCGTGGGGAGCGCCCGGCTTGCGACAGTTGAACGCAGTGGATCAGCGGTGGCGGAACGCTCTCGCCAGCGTGCCGTCGGGGTCGACCACCAAGGCGATGGTTTCCGTACCGTGGGCATGCTTCACCGAGTACACGTCGTCGCCGTACTGGTTGACGCCGGTGAAGGTGTACGAGAGCACCGGGCCGAGTTCGGCGAGGTACTGTTCGCGCGAGGTGCGCTGCTTCTGACGGATCCTCGCCAGGTCCTTGCTCATGCCGGCGCCGTCGAAGGGATCGCGCAGCAGGAGCTGCAGCGCCTTCAAACTACCCGGGTATGGCTGCTCGTCGCGGATACGTTTGGCCAATGCGGCGTCGATCCGCCCTGCCTCGCTGGCATCGATGCGCTGCGTGTCCAGCACGGTTTCGCCATGCATCTCGAGAACCATGCGCTGGGCGTGCCCGCTGGCGTCCATGACGAAATGCGCGATCGCAGGTTTTCCCTGGACCGCGAAGCGGTCGGCGCCCAGCGGCACCGCATAGAACGGCCTGGGTGCCGCCATCTGCGCACTGATCGCGATGACCAGGCCGTTGCCGGAGCGGGTGACCGCGACCCTGGAGATCGCGCCGATCTTGTAGAAGCCGACGTAGCGATCCAGCACGGTCGGCGGCAGCGTGACCGCGTCCTTCACCTCCGGTGCTGCGCCGCCCGGCGGCGTCACCTGCGCCGCGAACACGGTCATGCCAAACGAGGCACACACCAGCACCAGCGCCGATACGCCGGCCCATTTGTTTCGCTTGGTCAGCATGAGCTTGATCCTCTGTTCCAGGAAGGAGCCGGATTCCGACATGGCCGGGACCAGGCCGATCCGGGAGGACTGGCACTGCCCCACCTGCAGCAGCGTTTCGCAGTACGCGACGGGGTCGCGGCCGCCGCGCAGCACGCGGGCATCGCAGTCCACTTCGATCGCGCGGCGCAGCCGGCGGAACTGCCACCACAGCAGCGGATTCCAGGGCATCAGCGCGAGCAGCGTCACGGCCAGCGCAATGAGACGTGGATCGCCGGCTTCGAGGTGCGAACGCTCGTGGGCCAGCACGTCGCGTTGCTGTTGCTCCGACGCCTGCAGCAACCACCCCGGCACCACGATGCGCGGCTGCCACAGGCCGGCCACGGCGGGGCCAGCATCCGCCGCCACCAGCACGCGTTCGCCGCACATCGTGGCTTCGCGCCAACCGCGCTTGCGCCGTTGCAGCAGCGCCGCACCGACCAGCAGCGCACACAGCGCCAGCAACGAGAGGACGAGCCAACCGGTCCGCAGCCACATCGCTACGGGATCGGGTGCGCCATATGGCTGTGAGCCATCCAGCGGCATCAGCAGGGCCGGCATCGGAATGGAGGTGACATCACGCAGCACGACCGGCGGCGGCATGGCGCCGGACTGCAGCATGCCGGGCAGGCGCAGCGTCACCGAAGAGATCAGCGCCGGCAGCGCCAACGATCCGAGCATCGCCGCAAGCCAAACCCTGCGGGTGGCCTTGCGGCGCACCCGCGCCGCGCGTTCGGCGGTGAATGCGGCCGCGCTCAGCGCCAATGCCACCAGCGTGGCGTAGATCATCCAGGCGATCATTCCGGCTTCTCCTTGTCCACGTGTTCGGCCAGCAGCTGACGCATACGCGCAAGCTGGTCGGCGCTGAGCTTCTGCTCGGAGACGAGGTGCGAGAACAGCAGCTCGGTGGAGCCCTTGAACAGTTTCTGGGTGAGGTGCTGCACCGCGTTCTTGCGCGCCGCCTGCTGTTTCACGGTGGCGAAGAAGCGATGGCCGCGGCCGGCTTCCTCGTGGCCCACGTAGCCCTTGGCCTCCAGCGTGCGCAGCACGGTCAGCACGGTGGTGTACGCCAACGGGTCGGCCAGGTGCTCGCGCACCTCGGCCACGGTCGATGCGCCGCGATCCCACAGCGCCTGCATCACGTCGGCCTCGCGGTCGGTGAGAGAGATCTTCATGACGTCCACCCGCCCTCATCTACTAGAGTTGTAGTAGATACTAGGCCGGCTAGTCCGTTTGTCAACTATGTTTATAGTAGATGGGCGTCACTGGAGCGTCGCGGGCGCCCTTGCGAACGCGCGGGAGCGGTGCCGTTGCCCGAGGAAGCGGCGGCCGGCGCATCGCTGGCGGAGCAGCTGACAAGCATGGATGGCGCCCTCATGGATGGCGACTGGCCATGCAGAAGATTACGGCGCCGTCGGCCGCAAACGCCCATGGATGAAGGCATCCACCCCGTCTACCATCGACCGGGTGGTGAAGGCACCGGAGGTCGACGCCCCCACCTCACCGACGCAACGCCCCGTTTTCCCATCCGAGTCCATGGAGCCATTCGATGCCCAAGGGGTACCTTGATCCGCCCTTGTTCGAAATCAGCAAGTCGACGCAGAAAGTCTCGCTGACCAAGACCCCCTACTTCTACAACGACAACGGCAAGCCCTGTTACCGGGCCAGGCCGCCGAAGGGCGTCACGCCGCTGGAGGTTGCTGCGACCAACCCGCAGATGGCGATGGGCCATGAGCACATCGTCTCGCAGGTGATCGGGGTGAAGCCCAACGCGCCCTATGGCGTGGAAACCCAGCTGCGTTTCGTGGCCGAGAAGGTGAGCTACCAGCCGCTGTGGGCCACCCGCGACGTTGCCGCGGCGTTCGGCATCACCCTGGTCGAGAAGGGCCAGGCGGTGCGCATGAGCTGCCCGGTCGAACAGCTCGACCAGGTGGAATACGAGTACGGCGTGTTCGCCGGGCACTGGTCGCCCTACCAGAACACCGGCAACCGGCTGCTGTCGGTGGTCTGCACCGACCTGGAACACCACGATTTCCCGCACGTGTTCGCCTCCACCGACCCGCACTTCCCGCTGGTGATCTCGGTGGGACGCTACTGGCCGAAACTCGGCAGGATCCGCCTGGCCGACCTGTGGGTGCCGCAGGGCTCCGCGCTGTACATCCCGCCGAAGCCGGCCCTGCCCGACCCCGAGTGCATCGACCTGCACAACAACCGCAACTCGGCGCGGGCCTGCTGGGGCGACATCGAGCACGGCGGCATCCAGACCCACACCCTGCTGCAGCTCAAGCACGGCTACTTCTACTGGTACTGGAACGCCGTGGACACGAGCCACGGCCGCCCGATCTGAGAGGCGGGGCGCGGATATCGCGCCCCGGCCATGCATGCGAACGCGCGGACCCGCAACGCGGTCCGCGCCATGCCTGACGACGTGAACGAGGCCGGAGACCGCTTCGGCTCCATGGGCGGCACGCGCCCGATCGGGTCATGGGGGCCGCGGTGTCCGCGCGATCGCCGGACACGCGCCACCCGCCACCGCTCAGTTCACGTGATCGAACTCCGGCATCGGCGCGAACAGCTCGCCGTGTTTCCAGGCCTGCGCGCCGGGGCGCTGGTAGACCACCTGCCCACCCACGACGGTGTACAGCACGCGCGTGCGCAGGATCTGGTCGGCAGGCATGGTCAGCAGGTTGCCGGAGAACACGGCCAGGTCGGCCCGCTTGCCGGGGCTGAGCGAGCCCAGCTCGTGCTCCTCGAACATCGCGTACGCGTTGTTCCAGGTGTAGGAACGCAGGGCTTCGATGCGCGTCTTCGCCTGGGCGGGGAAGAACGCGGTGCCGTTGCCTTCGCGACGGGTCACGGCGCAGTAGAAACCGGCGATCGGGTTGGTGTCCTCCACCGGGGTGTCGCTGCCGTCCAGCACGATGGCGCCGCTGTCGATCAGCGAGTGCCACACGTAGGCGCCCTCGCGTGCGCGCTGCTCGCCCAGGTGCTGCACCACGAACGGCGCATCGGAGCAGGCGTGGATGGACTGCATCGAGGCGATCACGCCGAGCTGCGCGAAGCGCGGGATGTCGGCCGGATCCAGGTGCTGCGCATGCTCGATGCGCCAGCGCAGCGCGTGCGCCGACGGATCCTTCGTGAAGATGTCCTGGAAGGTGTCCAGCACCTCGCGGTTGGCGCGGTCGCCGATGGCGTGCACGGAGAGCTGGAAGCCGTCGCGCGCGGCGATCTCGGCGATCTGGCGGATCTCCGCCATCGAGGTGACGTTCTTGCCGGTGATGCCGGGATCGTCGTTGTAGGGCTTGAGGAACCACGCGCTGTGCGTGCCCAGCGCGCCGTCGGAGAGGATCTCGCCGATGCCTCGCACGGTGAAGTGGCCATCGGCGGCATCGATGCTGCGGTAGCTGGCCAGCTTCGCGTCGAGCGCCGCCACCGGCTCCTCGGCGATGTTCACGTACAGCCGCAGCGGAATGCCCCTGGCCGCCTGCTGCTTGAGCCAGTCCACCGTGGCGAAGTCCTCGCCCATGTCGACGAAGCTGGTGATGCCCTTGCTGACCTCGTTCTGCATGGCGAGCTTCAGCGCGTGCTCGCGCCGCGCGGCCTGCACCGCCGGCGGCAGCGATTCGACGTGGTGCCGGTAGGCGGCATAGACCGGTGCATCGGCGGTATCGCGCAGCATGCCGATGGCGTCGCCCTGCGCATCGCGCACGATGGTGCCGCCGGCCGGGTCCGGCGTGTCGTGGCCGATGCCGGCCAGCTTCAGCGCCGCGCCATTGGCGAACACGGCGTGGCCGCTGACGTGTTCCAGCAGCACCGGGTTGTCCGGCGACACCGCGTCCAGGCTGGCGCGCAGCGGCAGGCCGTCGACGTTCGGCTGCGGCGCATGCGTCCACTTGCTCTGCTGCCAGCCCGAGCCGACGATCCACTGCCCCGGCTTCGCCTTGGCCACGGCGGCCTTCACCATCGCCACGATGCCGTCCCAGTCCGGCGCCTTGCCCAGGTCGAGCTCGGTGAGCACCGTGCCGGTGCCGAGCAGGTGGCCGTGACCCTCGATGAAGCCGGGCGTGACGAAGGCGCCGTGCAGGTCCAGCACCCGGGTATGCGGACCGATGTAGTGCGCGATGGCCGCGTCGCTGCCCACTGCGGCGATGCGGCCGCCGCGGACCGCCAGCGCTTGCGCTTCCGGCTGCAGCGGGTCGAGCGTGGCGATGGTGGCGTCGCGCAACACCAGGTCGGCGGCCGGCAGCGCGGGCGGGAAGCCGTGAATGGCCGTGTCGGCGGCCGCCGCCGCCGTGGATGCCAGCAGCAGGGCGGGAAGGCAAAGACGAAGTGCGCGCATGTGTGGCTCCCCCTATGGATCGCGCGAAGCGAACGATGCAGCCTAGGCAGGCGCCCCGGGCAGGGTCAACGGGTGTGCCGTGCACGCGCCGCCGCCGTGCGGACGGGACGGCGCACGGCGACGCCCCGGGCGGGCTATGCTCTGCCGTCCCCGCTCACCTTCCCCGCCATGCACCAGGCCTCGCTCCTCTCGCTCGCCATCCGCAGCTACGGCCGGGACGGAGCGGTCGACACGCACGCATTCGCGCAGCTGGTGCTGCCGCTGGGCGGCTCTATGGAGGTGGACGTGGAAGGCCACGGCGCGTGGCTGGACCGGACGCGGGCGGCGTTCGTCGCGCCGACGGCGCGGCATGCGCAGTCCAGCGGTACCGCGAACCGGTTCCTGGTGGTCGACGTGGATGCACGGGCGATTGGCGAACCGACGCTCGAACGGCTCGCCGCGCGGCGCTTCCTGCCGGTCGGGCCGGCCGCCGCGCATCTGATCGACTACATGGCGGCCAGCCTCGGCGACGACGGCCTGTCGCAGCGCACCGCGTTGTGGCTGCCGTTGCTGCTGGATGCGGTCGAGCGCGCTGCGCCGGGACCGGCCTCGCGACTGGCCGGCCTGCTGGCGACCCTGGCAGCACATCCGGAGCGCGACTGGACCGCCGCCGACATGGCCGCCCGCGTGGGGCTGAGCGTGAGCCGGCTGCACGCGGTGTTCCGCGAGGAACTCGACACCACGCCGCAGGCCTGGCTGGCCGAGCGCCGGATCGAGCGGGCGCAGCAGTGGCTGACCGACACGCCGCTGCCGCTGACGGAGATCGCACTGGACTGCGGGTACGCGGACCAGAGCGCGTTCACCCGCGCCTTCGGCCGGGCCACCGGGCTGGCTCCCGCGGCCTACCGGCGACGGGTACAGGCGTCCCGGCAAACCCGGGGCGAGCCCTGAACAAGACCCGGCGCCGACACTGCGCCACGCTGGCCACCATGAACCGACCTTCGCTTCCCACCTCCTCGCGCACGGCCGCCGGCATCGGCTACGGCATGGCCGCGGGTGCCATCTGGGGCCTGGTATTCCTCGCCCCCGCGCTGCTGCACGGCTTCACGCCGCTGGAACTGACCACCGGCCGCTATACCGCCTACGGCGTGCTCGCGCTGGCGCTGCTGGCGCCACGCTGGCGGGCGGCCACCGGCGCGCTCGGCCGGCGCGAATGGCTCGGACTGGCCGGACTGGGGCTGGTCGGCAACGTGGTGTATTTCGTGCTGCTGTCCAGCGCCGTGCAGCTCGGCGGCATCGCGATCACCTCGCTGGTGGTCGGTTTCCTGCCGGTCACGGTCACCGTGATCGGCAGCCGCGACCATGGTGCGGTGCCGCTGCGCCGGTTGCTGCCCTCGATCGCCCTGTGCATCGCCGGCGCGGTCTGCATCGGCTGGCAGGCGCTGCTGCCCAGCGGCTATGCGACGGGTACCCGCGCCCTGCTCGGCCTGCTGTGCGCCACCGGCGCGCTGGCCGCGTGGACCTGGTACGCGGTGTCGAACAGCCGCTGGCTGGCGCACCTGCACGACGTTTCCGCCCACGACTGGAGCCTGCTCACCGGCGTGGTGACCGGTGCGCTGGCGCTCGCCCTGGTGCCGTTTGCCCTGCTCGGCGACACGGCACACCATCTTTCCGGCGACTGGCTGCGCTTCGGTGGCGTGTCGGCGGCCCTGGCGCTGCTCGCCTCGATCACCGGCAACGCCCTGTGGAACCGCATGAGCCGGCTGCTGCCGCTCACCCTGGTCGGCCAGATGATCCTGTTCGAGACGCTGTTCGCGCTGATCTACGGCTTCGTCTGGGAGCACCGGCTGCCGACCACGCTCGAGGCGCTGGCCTTCGTGCTGCTGGTGGCCGGGGTGATCACCTGCGTGCTGGCGCACGGCGCGGCGGTGGATCCGATCGGCGCGGAAAGCTGATGCCGGATCGTCGGCGGCGAACCTAACGGGCCGTCGACGCGGATGGCGCCGGTCCGGACGCCGGACGTGCCTCGTCATGCATCGACGCGCGGAAGAAACCCACCGCGATCATGAGCAGCAGCGCGATGACGAAGACGATCCAAGCCAGGCGGCGCGGCTGTTTCATGACATCGGTGGCCCGAGGGAGGAAGGCCCGAGTCTGCGCGCCGGCATGTTGGATGGGTGTCGATGCGGACTGAAGGGATGACGCCAGCACACCGGTCAAGATGCGCGGTGTGGCCGCACCGCCGCTAACGCGCCGGCCGGCCGAGAAAGCGACGCACCGCCGCCGCATCGAACGGCCAGTCCAGCTCGCGCCCGTCGCGGGTGTCGTGCAGCACCGGCAGGCGGGTGCCGTAGCGCGCCTCCAGCTCCGGACTGTCGTCCACCCAGGCGCTGTCGAAATCCGGCGCGCGCGCCTCGGCCATCACCGCCAGCGCCATGTCGCACAGGTGGCAGTAGTCGCGCTGGTAGAGGATCAGGTGGCTCATCAACACACGCGGGCGTACAGACGCCGGTCCGGCAGGAGCGCCTAGAATAGCGGTCCTTCCCCACTCTCCCGCAGCGTATTCATGGCCGTCAGCGTGTTCGACCTCTTCAAGATCGGTATCGGTCCCTCGTCCTCGCACACCGTCGGGCCGATGCGCGCGGCGGCGCGCTTCTGCGAGCGCTGGCTGGAGGAGAAGGGCGTGCTCGACCGGGTGGCCCGCGTGCGCGCCGAGCTGTTCGGCTCGCTGGCGATGACCGGCCGCGGCCACGGCACCGACAAGGCCGTGCTGCTGGGCCTGGAAGGCGCGCACCCGGACACGGTGGACCCGGACGCGATTCCCGACACGCTGGCGCGGATCCGCAAGACCCATCGCATCCGCCTGCTCGGCCGGCACGAGATCGTGTTCGACGAGAAGGCCGACCTGGTCTTCAACAAGCGCCAGAAGCTGCCGTTCCACACCAACGGCATGCGCTTCTCGGCTTACGACGAGCAGGGCAACGAGCTGGCCACGCGCGACTACTACTCGGTCGGCGGCGGCTTCGTGGTGAACCACGACGAGGCGGCGGAAGACCGCATCGTCGCCGACACCACCGAACAGCCCTACCCGTTTTCCAGCGGCGACGAGCTGCTGCGGCTGTGCGAGCAGCATGGCCTGACCATCGCCCAGCTGATGCTCGCCAACGAGAGCGTGTGGCGGCCGGAAGCGGAGACCCGCGCCGGCCTGCTGACCATCTGGCAGGCGATGCAGGACTGCGTGACCCGCGGGCTGCGCTCGCCCGGCGTGCTGCCCGGCGGCCTGAAGGTGGGGCGTCGCGCGCCGGCGATGGCCGAGGACCTGCGCCGCCAGCCGGAAGCCTCGCTGAAGGACCCGCTGACCATCCTGGACTGGGTCAACCTGTATGCGCTGGCGGTGAACGAGGAGAACGCCGCCGGCGGCCGCGTGGTGACCGCGCCGACCAACGGTGCGGCCGGCATCGTGCCGGCGGTGCTGCACTACTACCACCGCTTCTGTCCGAAGTCGGACGAGCACGGGGTGGTCGAGTTCCTGCTCACCGCAGCGGCGATCGGCATCCTCTACAAGGAAAACGCCTCGATCTCCGGCGCCGAGGTCGGCTGCCAGGGCGAGGTGGGCGTGGCCTGCTCGATGGCCGCCGGCGGCCTCGCCGCCGCGCTGGGCGGCAGCATCCACCAGGTGGAGAACGCCGCCGAGATCGGCATGGAGCACAACCTCGGCCTGACCTGCGACCCGATCGGCGGGCTGGTGCAGATCCCCTGCATCGAGCGCAACGCGATGGGCTCGGTGAAGGCGATCAACGCCAGCCGCATGGCGCTGAAGAGCGACGGCAAGCACCGCGTATCGCTGGACAAGGTGATCGCCACCATGCGCGCGACCGGCCGCGACATGAAGGACAAGTACAAGGAGACCTCGCGCGGTGGTCTCGCGGTCAACGTGATCGAGTGCTGAGCGCGAGCCTGCGCTCCCATCTCCCCGTTCGCCGGTTCACGGCTCACCCTCGAAACCCACGGCATGCGCTTCAACGCATGCCGCGGACTTCTCGACCTCGCGCGGCGGCCTCGCGGTGAACGTGATCGAGTGCTGACGGCGCGGCTCAGTCCGCCCGCACCACCCGCGCCCGGCCGCGCTCCTTCGCCTCGTAGAGCGCCGTGTCCGCGCGGTGCAGGATGGCGTTGACGTCCTCGCCGGCGCGCACCCAAGTGATGCCGACCGAACAGGTCACGTGCATGTCGATGTCGCGGAACCGGTAGGGCGTCTCCATCAGCGGTGCGAACAGCCCGGCCAGGTCAGTCTCGCCGGGCAGCCCGGGCCAGACCACCAGCAGCTCCTCGCCGCCGTAGCGTCCCAGCGCGGCGCTCGCCGGTGCCAGCGTACGCAGGCGCTCGGCACACTGCACCAGCACCGCATCGCCGGCCAGGTGCCCCCAGGTGTCGTTGATGCGCTTGAAGTGGTCCAGGTCGATCAGCGCGACCGCGATCCGTCGCCGCGGCGGCCCGTCCTCGCTGGCCAGCCGCACCAGCACCTCGATCGCCGCGCCGCGGTTGAGCAGACCGGTGAGCGCATCGTGGCTGGCCTCGTATTGCAGGGCCTGGTGCGCGATCTCCAGCGCACGCTTGTCCTGCTCCAGCGCCACGGTGCGCTCGCGCACCATCGCCTCCAGCTCGGCCTGGTGACGCAGCAGGCGGGCGTGGCGCCAACGCCAACCCGCCCACAGCACGAGCACCGCCAGCACGGCGTAGCCGAGGCGGGCCAACGGGGTCTGCCACCACGGCGGCCGCACGTCGAGCCCGAAGCCGACCGGTGGCGCGTAGGCGCGCATCGCCGGGTCGTACACGCGCGCCTGGAAGCGGTAGTCGCCCGGAGCCAGCGCGGGATAGCGCATCCACGGCGTGGTGGAGGCTTCCCAGTGCGCCGGTGCGCCGACCGGGTCGAGCCGGTACTGCCACTGCTGCTCGCCGGGGTGGGTGACGCCCGGCTGAGCCAGGCTGACCACCAGTGCGCGACGGTCCCACGGCAGCGAGGCGGCGACGCCGGCGCGGATCGGTGCATCGCCGTACCGCGCATCGAGCAGCACCGTAGGCGAGAGCCGCGCATCGGTGAAGCGTCCGGGATGCAGCACGTGCGAGACGCCACCGGCGGTACCCAGCCAGATCGAGCCGTCGCTGTCGGCATGAAAGGCGCCGGTGGCCAGGTCGTTCCAGACCAGGCCGTCGCTGTGGTCCAGCCGCCGCCAGTGATCGCCCGCATGCACATCCACACCCGCATCGTGGAACGCCCAGAGCCGGCCCACCGGATCGACGTCGAGCGAGTAAAGCGCGGTGTCGCCCAGCAGGGGATCGCCGGCATCCTGCACATCGATGCGGTCGGCGGCATCCGCTTTGCCGCGCAGCAGCCCGCCCTTCACCGGCGCCAGCCACAGCGTCCCGTCGGGCGTGACCGCCACATCGGCGAAGCCCCCGGCCGGCTCGTGCGACCCCAGGTCGACCAGGGTGAAACGGCCGTCCGCGAAGCGCAGCAGGCCGTGCGTGGTGGCGACCCAGACGCGGCCCTGCGGGTCCACGCTGGCGCCCAGGAAGCTGGTGTCCGGCGGCAGTCCGGTGAGCAGCGCCTGCGCCGTGGGCTGCGCGTCATCCGGGTTATCCACCCGCCACAGCATGCCGTGGGTGCCGATCCACAGCCGCCCCTGCGCGTCGGCCAGCGCGAATTTGGCCCAGCCGAGGTGGGTCGCCACCTGCAGGGCCTTGCCGCTGTCCAGGTCGTAGCGCACCAGCACGCCATGGTTGAACACGATCCACACCTGCCGGCCCCGCGGGACGATCGCCATCGCGTCGGTCCAGCCCGGGCGCAGCAGCGCGGCTGGCCAGGGGGTCAGTTGCGATGCCTCCGGCGCCAGGCGGTTGCCCTGGCGCTGGTTGCCGAACCACAGCCAGCCGTCGGCATCGCGGGCGATCGCCCAGGTCGGCGCGCTGTCCAGCCCCTGGGCGGTGGTCCAGTTCTGGAACTGGCCGTAGCCGCGCCAGCGCAATACGCCGCGGCCGCCACTGGCCAGCCAGACCGCGCTGGCCGGATCGACAAGCAGGTCGCGCAGATGCGCGTGCTGCAGGGTGCGGTCGTCGGAAAAACTGGTCCAGGCGCTGCCGTTCCAGCGCCACACCGCTCCGGCACTGGCCGCCAGCACGCGTCCTTCGGCATCCAGGTCGAGAGCATCGAGCGGATGCGGCGCGGCCGCCGCCGCGAAACGACTGTCACCCGCGCGCCGGAACAGCAGGTGGGCGTTGCCCCCGGCCCACAGTTCACCCTCCGGCGACGCATGCAGGGTGAGCCAGTCGTCCGCGGGCACACCGTCGGCGGCTCCCCACACGCGGGTGACACTGCCGGTGCGCTGGCACAACGCCGGTCCGCAGCTCGTCCACAGGCTGCCGTCCAGCCAGAGCAGCGGGCCATCGGTGAGGACTCCAACCGTGAGCGCCTGCGGCCAGGACACCGTCTGCACCAGGCCATCGGCCGTCACATGCCAGAGCTGCCGCTGGTGGCGCACGTAGACGCCTTCGCCACCGTCGCCGGCAATGCGCTGCAGGTCGTCCACCGGCAGGTCGGCGACGCGGCGCAGGTCGCTGCCGTCCCACACGTAAAGGTGCCGGCGGGTGCCGACCCACAGGCGCCCGGCCGGGGAGAGATACAGGTCGTTCACCACCAGGTCGAGCGGGTCCACCGAGGTCCGCACCGGCTGGAAGCCGACGCCGTCGAAGCGGTACAGGCCGTGCTCGGTACCCACCCAGAGCACACCCTGCCGGTCGCGCAGCAGGACATTGGCGGCCAGGTTGCCCAGGCCCTGCTCCGGGGTGAACTGCTGCAGCTCGATCGCCCGGTCGGCCACCGCAGGCGTCGCAAGCGGAGCCGGGGCGGCGGCCAGCACACCGGCAGCCAGCAGGCCGGCAGCCCCCGCGAGCCAGCGGCGCAGGCGGCATACCGGGTGCGTCGTGGCGTGCTTGCGAACCTCGTCGTGCATCGGGCCATCGTTCCGGGCAGGGCGCCCATCTTGCCCCAGCCGGGCCGAAGCTTCCTGCGGAACCACCCGTGCCGCGACGTGACAGCCCCGGCCCACTTTGCCACTATCGCCGTTTTGAACCGTGGCGGACCGCGCCGCGTGGGGATTTCTCGATGGCAAACCAGAACGCGATCCGGCGCGACGTCGGACCCTTCGCCCTGATGTTCACCGGCCTGGGCTCGATCATCGGCTCAGGCTGGCTGTTCGGTGCCTGGAACGCCGCCAAGCTGGCCGGCCCGGGCGCGATCTGGGCCTGGGTGCTGGGTGCGGTGATCATCCTGTCGATCGCCCTCACCTACGCCGAGCTCGGCGCGATGTTCCCCGAGTCCGGCGGCATGGTGCGCTACGGCCACTACTCGCACGGCTCGCTGGTCGGCTTCATTGCCGCCTGGGCCAACTGGATCGCGATCGTCTCGGTGATCCCGGTCGAGGCCGAGGCCTCGGTGCAGTACATGGCCGGCTGGAAATGGCAGTGGGCGCAGGACCTGTACCACGCGATGCCGGGCAAGCACGGCGAGCTGAGCCACATGGGCCTGGGGATCGCGGCGGTGCTGGTGATCGTGTACTTCATGCTCAACTACTGGAGCGTGAAGCTGTTCGCCCGCTCCAACAGCCTGATCACCATCATCAAGCTGATCATCCCGGCGGCCACCGGTATCGCCCTGATCGCCAGCGGCTTCCACAGCGAGAACCTCGCGGTGGGCGCGGCCGGTGGCAGCCACGCGAACGACTTCGCGGCGATCCTCACCGCGGTGGCCACGGCCGGCATCGTGTTCAGCTTCAACGGCTTCCAGAGCCCGGTGAACCTGGCCGGCGAGGCCCGCAACCCGGGCCGCAGCATCCCGTTCGCGATCATCGGCGCGATCGCGCTGGCCACCGTGGTCTACGTGCTGCTGCAGATCGCCTACCTCGGCGCGGTGCCGCCGGACCTGCTGGCCAAGGCCGGCTGGAAGGGCATCAACTTCAGCTCGCCGTTCGCCGAGCTGGCGGTGCTGGTCAACCTGAACTGGCTGGCGATCCTGCTGTACGCCGACGCCTTCGTCAGCCCCAGCGGCACCGGCATGACCTACACCGCCACCACCGCCCGCATGATCTACGGCATGGAGCGCAACGGCACGCTGCCGGCGATCTTCGGCCGCATCGATCCGAAGTCCGGCGTGCCGCGCCCTGCGATGTGGCTGAACCTGGTGGTGTCGTTCCTGTTCCTGTTCTTCTTCCGCGGCTGGGATTCGCTGGCCGCGGTGATCTCGGTGGCGACGATCATTTCCTACCTGACCGGCCCGGTCAGCGTGATGACCCTGCGGCGCACCGCGCCGGAGCTGCACCGTCCGTTCCGGCTGGCCGGCCTCCCGATCATCGCCGCGATCGCCTTCATCATGTCGGCCGAGCTGCTGTACTGGGCCAAGTGGCCGCTGACCGGCGAGATCATCCTGCTGATGGTCGTGGCGCTGCCGGTGTACTTCTACTACCAGGCCAAGCACGGCTGGATGGACTTCGGCGCGCACCTGAAGGGTGCGTGGTGGCTGATCGCCTACCTGGTCACGCTGGCCGTGGTGTCGAAGTTCGGCAGCGCCAAGTTCGGCGGCCTGGGCTACATCCCCTACGGCTGGGACCTCGCACTGGTGGCGGTGATCGGCCTGGTGTTCTTCCTGTGGGGCGTGAAGTCGGGCTGGCGTACGCCGTCGATCGTCGCCGAACGCAGCGAGGCCCACACGCATCCGGACGACCTGCAGATCCCGCCGGACGAGGACGAGGTGGAGAAGATGACCGGCCACCGCTGATCGCGGCGGCCGGGCTCCACCCAGACGCGCGGCTCCGGCCGCGCGTTTTTTTTGGCAGCATGTCGAAGCGACGATCCGCCGCCCGTCGTTCCGGCGAGCCCACCTTCTGGAGTCCCTCCATGCCGCTTCGCCCGCCCCATGCCGCGCTGCTTGCCGCCCTCGCCCTGTCCGCAGCTGCCCAGGCCGCGGCCACGCCGGTGACCTACCGCATCGATCCGGACCACACCTACCCGAGCTTCGAGGCCGATCACCTCGGTGGACTGTCGACCTGGCGCGGCAAGTTCAACCACAGCCGGGGCACGGTGACGATGGACCGCGCGAAGCGCACCGGCACGGTCGACGTCGTCGTCGACATGCGCAGCGTCGACTTCGGCCAGGACAAGCTCAACGAGGTCGCCCAGGGGCCGCAGCTGTTCGAAGTCGACAAGTGGCCCGAGGCGCACTACGCCGGCCACCTGGCCGGCTTCCATGACGGCGCCCCCACGCGCGTGGACGGCACGCTGACCCTGCACGGGGTCAGCCATCCGCTCACCCTGGCGATCCGCAGCTTCAAGTGCATGCCGCACCCGCTGCTCAAGCGCGAGGTGTGCGGTGCCGACGCCTTCGCCACGTTCCAGCGCGATGCCTACGGCATGAGCGCCGGCAAGGACTACGGCTTCCACATGGGCGTGACCCTGCGCATCCAGGTCGAGGCGATCCAGGAACCGTGAACCGACCGACCACGATCCGGGGAGCTTTCCGATGACCGCTGCCGCACCCGCCCGGCACGACTGGCTGGCGTTCTACGTGCTTTGCGCGGGCGTGCTGATGATCGTGCTGGACACCACGATCGTTAACGTCGCGCTGCCCTCGATCAAGGCCGACCTCGGCTTCTCCGAGACCGCACTGGCCTGGGTGGTCAACGCCTACATGCTGACCTACGGCGGCTGCCTGCTGCTGGCGGGCCGGCTGGGCGACCTGCTCGGGCATCGCCGCGTGTTCCTGATCGGCCTGGCCGCCTTCACGCTGGCCTCGCTGGCCTGCGGACTGGCGCCATCGCAGCTGATGCTGGTGGTGGCGCGCGCCACGCAGGGGCTGGGCGGCGCGGTGGTGTCGGCGGTGGCGTTGTCGCTGATCATGGACCTGTTCACCGGCCCGGCCGACCGCGCCAAGGCGATGGGGATCTACGGCTTCGTCTGCGCTGGTGGCGGCAGCATCGGCGTGCTGCTGGGCGGCCTGCTCACCAGCACGCTGAGCTGGCACTGGATCTTCCTGGTGAACCTGCCGATCGGCATCGCCGTGGCGCTGGCCACGCTGCGACTGGTCCCGGGCACGCGCAAGCCGTTCGAAGGGCGGCTGGACGTGGCCGGCGCAGCCAGCGTGACGCTGGCGCTGACCCTGGCGATCTACGCCGTGGTCAACGGCAACGAGGCCGGCTGGACCTCCCCCGCCACGCTGGGCGTGCTGGCGGGCGCGCTGGCCTCGCTGGCGCTGTTCGTGACCGTCGAGTCGCGCGTCCGCAGTCCGCTGATTCCGCTGCGCCTGTTCCGCCATCGCAACCTCAGCGTGGCCAGCCTGATCGGCGTGCTGTGGTGTGCGGCGATGTTCGCCTGGTTCTTCCTTTCGGCGCTCTACATGCAGCAGGTACTGGGCTACGACCCGTTCCGGGTCGGCCTGGCCTTCCTCCCCGCGAACCTGGTGATGGCGGTCTGTTCGGTCAGCCTGTCGGCACGGCTGGTGATGCGCTTCGGCATCCGCCGGCCGCTCGCCGTCGGGCTGGCGATGGCGGCCATCGGGCTGGCCCTGTTCGCACGCGCGCCACTCGATGGACGCTTCGCCATCGACGTGTTGCCGGCGATGCTGCTGCTGGGCCTGGGCGCGGGGATTGCGTTCAACCCGGTGCTGCTCGCGGCGATGGGCGACGTGGGGCCGGACCAGTCGGGGCTGGCCTCCGGGGTGGTCAATACGGCCTTCATGATGGGCGGTGCGCTGGGCTTGGCCGTGCTCGCCAGCCTCGCGGCCGCCGAGACGAATGCCCTGGCCGGCGCCGGCGAGTCGAGCCTCGCCGCACTCAATGGCGGCTACCATCGGGCGTTCCTCGCCGGAGCGTGCGCCGCCGCGGCGGCGGCGCTGGCCGGCGCCTGGCTGCTGCGCCCGCGCGCCACGGACAGCACCTCGGACCCTTGAGTACGTCGGTGCTGCTCAGGCTCCGACCAGCGCGAGCACGTCGCCCAGCAAGGCCTGGGCGGTGACCTCCGGCCCGGCACCCGGTCCCTGGATCACCAGCGGCTGGGTGTTGTAGCGGGTGGTGGTGAGCGCGAACTGGTTGTCGGTGCCGTACAGGCGGGCCGCCGGATGCGTCGGCGGCACCTCCACCAGCCCGACGCGGGCGTGCCCGCGCTGGTTGAGCCGGGCCAGATAGCGCAACACGTGGCCGCGCTCGCGCGCCTCGGCGACGCGCGCCGCCAGGGGAGCGTCCAGCTCGGGCAGACGCTCGAGGAAGGCCTCGGTGGACAGGCCGCGCAGCGCCTCGGGCACCAGGCTTTCCACCTCCACCTCGTCGGCGTTGAGCGAGAAGCCGGCGTGGCGGGCGAGGATCAGCAGCTTGCGCGCCACGTCCTCGCCGGAAAGGTCCGAGCGCGGATCGGGTTCGGTGTAGCCGAGCCGCCGCGCATCGGCGAGCAGGGTGGAAAACGGCACGCTGCCGTCGTACTGGTTGAACAGGTAGGACAGCGAGCCGGAGAACACGCCCTCCAGCGTCAGCAGCGCGTCGCCGCAGCCGCGCAGGCGGCGCAGCGTGGACAGCACCGGCAGGCCGGCGCCGACCGTGGCCGCGTCGCCGTAGTGGGCCCGGCCCGAAGCGGTCGCCGCCTGCAGCGCGCGCCAGCCGGTCAGCTCGCCGCCGGCCAGCGCCTTGTTGGCGGTGACCACGTGGTAGCCGCGCTCCAGCCATTCGGCGTGGCGGGCGGCCAGCGAGACATTGGCGGTGGCGTCGACGATCACCTTCACCGCCACGCCGCTGGCGTCCAGCGCGGCGAGCAGGGCCGCGTTGTCACGCGGATCGCCCTCGGCGCGGATCTGCTCGCGCAACTGGCGACTGGCCAGCTTCGCCGGATCAGTCTGCTGGCGTTTCGAATTGGCCGCCCCGACCAGCCGGATGCGCGCGGCGGCCGGCGTACACAGCAGCTTGAGCAGCGCGCCGCCGACCACGCCCGTGCCCAGCAGCACGATGGCAATGCCGGATGCATCCACGGCTGTAGGAGCGCACCCTGTGCGCGAACGCTCTTCAACTCCACCCGACAAAAGGCGGTCGCGCACAGGGTGCGCTCCTACAGCCGCTGCTTCCGCCACCTCGGCATCGGGCACCGCGCTCATGCGCGCACCTTGCGTTTCGACGCGGCGGCGACCGTGGCACGGCGCAACGCCGCGTCGAGATCGCGCAGCAGGTCGTCGCCATCCTCGATGCCGACCGACAGGCGCAGCAGGGTGTCGGCGATGCCGGCGTTGCGGCGCGCTTCCGGCGCCATCGCGGCATGGGTCATCGAGGCGGGGTGGGCGATCAGGCTCTCCACCCCACCGAGCGACTCGGCCAGCGAGAAGTATTCCAAGCCGTCGACGAAGGCGGCGATTTCCTCCACCTCGCCGTGCAGCTCGAAACTGAGCATGGCGCCGAAGCCCTGCTGCTGGCGCGCCGCCAGCGCGTGCCCCGGATGCTCGGCCAGGCCCGGGTAGTAGATCTTGCGCACGGCGCCGTGACCGGCCAGGTGTTCGGCGATGCGCGCGGCATTCTCCTCGTGCTGGCGCAGCCGCACGCCCAGCGTGCGCAGGCCGCGCAGAGTCAGGTAGCTGTCGAACGCACCGCCGGTGAGGCCGTTGCAGTTGCCCCACCACTTGATCTGCTCGGCCAGCTCCGGCGTGCGCGCGACCACCGCGCCGCCGACCACGTCGCTGTGGCCGTTGATGTACTTGGTGGTGGAGTGCACCACCAGGTCCGCACCCAGCGCCAGCGGCTGCTGCAGCGCCGGCGAGAGGAAGGTGTTGTCCACCACCACCAGCGCGCCGACAGTGTGGGCGGCATGCGCCACGTGGCGGATGTCGGTGATCCGCAGCAGCGGGTTGGACGGCGTCTCCACCCACACCAGCGCCGGACGATGCGCCAGGCCGGCGGCCAGCGCGGCCGGGTCGGTGAGGTCGGCGAACACCACGCGGAAGCGCCCCTTCTTCGCCCACGCGTCGAGCAGGCGCCAGGTGCCGCCGTAGCAGTCGTGCGCGGCCAGCACGGTGGCGCCGGCCGGCACCAGTTCCAGCGCCAGCGCCACGGCGGACATGCCGCTGGCGGTGATCACCGCGCCGGCGCCCTGCTCCAGGTCGGCCAGCGCCTCGCCGAGCAGGTCACGGGTGGGGTTGCCGCTGCGCGAATAGTCGTAGGCGCGCTTGCCGCCCAGCCCGGTGAAGCTGTAGTTGGTCGACAGGTGCAGTGGCGGCACGATGGCGCCGTGCTGGGTGTCGGACTCGATGCCGGCGCGGACGGCGCGGGTGCTGGGGGCCGAGGTGGTCATGGAACTCTCCGGACAATCCAAAAGGTAGGCGATGCGGTCTTCTGTAGGAGCCTGCTCGCGGGCGATGGCTTCTGCCTTGGACTTCGATGGAGACCAGGAGCAGGGGCATCGCCCGCGAGCGGGCTCCTACGCGAGCGCCTGGCGCAGCAGCGGGGCGAGACGGTCGGTTTCCTTCAGGAAGCCGTCGTGGCCGTAGGGCGACTCGACCACCTCCAGCGTGGCCGGCCCGGCCAGCCGGCACTGCAGCTCGCACAGGTCGGCCAGCGGCACCAGCCGGTCGGAGGGGAAGCCGATCAGCGTGGTCGGGGTGGGTACCTGCTCCGGCGGCACGTCGTGCAGGTCGATCGACTCGGACAGGGCCAGGAAGCGCTCGGCGTCGAAACGCTCGACGAAGCGGCGGCCGGCCTGGTCGAGGTAATCCTCCACCGGGAAGTGGAAGCGGTCTTCGCGCAGTTCGGGGGAGCCGGCGAAGCGGCGGGCGAATTCCTCGCTGCCGCGGTAGGTGGTCATCGCCAGCTGGCGCGCCAGGCCGAGCGCCTCGTCGAGCTGGCCCGACGACTGGCCCAGCCGCACGATGCCGCGCTGCACGCTGCGCAGGGCGGTGGCCATCGGGTGGGCGCGGTGCGCGCCGGCCAGCAGCACCAGCTGGTCGAGCTGCCACGGGTGCAGCTTGGCGAACGCCAGGCCGACCATCGCGCCGTAGGACGAGCCGACGAAGGCGGCGATGCGGCCGATGCCGAGCGCGTCGACCAGCGCGCTGATCGCGTTGGCCTGGTCTTCGCTGGAGACGGCGGTGGAGCCGAGCTCGGCCGGACTCAGCCAGTCGATCGAGAGCACGCGGTAGCGGCTCAGGTCGATCGCCTGGCCGTCGCCGACCAGCGCCTGCCACCAGCCGGCGGCCTCGCCTTCCGGCGCCACCACGTCGCGGCTGGCGGAGATCCCGCCCTGCACCACCACGGTCGGCGCGTCCGGCGCGCCACACCAGAGATAGCTGACCTCGACACCCCGCGCGCCGCCGCCGTACTTGGGCTCCAGCGTGATGCGGCGCGCGCTGCGCTGGCGGGTGAGCGCGGACGGACAGACCGATGGCGCGGCAACGGCCTGGGGTTGGGCCGACGCGGTGATGGGGAGGTGGGCGAGCTGGGCGGACATTCGGGACTCTCCTGTGACATCGCACCTGCGGAGAGCCGAGTGAGTTGCCGTTGCGACGCGCCGTCGGCGCCCGTAAGCGGCATCCCATCTACCGGTGGCACCCGAGGGCGCCCCGCAGGAGTTGGCACCGTCGCAGGCTTGCGCCTGCAGGTTGCCCCGGCATCAAAGGGCCTGTCCCTCCGCCGGTCTCGATGAGTGGAAGGGACTGTATCGACGCCGACACCGCCATGTCAACAGACGTATAGACGTCTATACGCCCATATGCGATTTGATCATGTAGAAATCCGGTACAGATGAAACCACCAGGCCGCGCGGCCGTCGCGGCCGTCGCCGCCCACCCCGGACAGGACCGACCTCGGCCCGAAGCCCATTGCGGCAGGCAGCTGCTACGCTTTCGCGCATGCCCCCCATCCCCGACTTCACCGCGCTGGGCGAACGCCTGCGGCGCGACGGCTTCGCCTTCCTCGAGGCCCCGGTCACCAGTGCCCTGCTGGGCGCTCCGGCCGCCCTTGGCGACTGGCCGGCCTTCGCCGCCAGCTGGAACGACCTGGCGCCCGACACCTACCTGGCCGCACAGGGCCGCCATCGGCGCCGGCGCCACGCCACCTTCGCCGTCGGCGAGGACGGCGAGATCCTCCGCCAGCCCCACCAGCCGCACTTCCAGAGCCTGGCCTACAACCGGCTGCAGGGCGACATCCAGCGCTGGTTCGAGCCGATCGAGCAGGCGGTCGCCGAAGGCGCCAGCCTGCAGCGGATCCTGGCGTTCAGCCGCGACCTGTTCGGCGCGCTGGCTCCGCAGGCCCGGCGATGGCACGTGGAGGTACACCAGTTCCGCATCGAGGCGCTGCCGGAGCAGGCCGGCGAACCGACGCCCGAGGGCATGCACCGGGACGGCGTGGACTATGTGCTGGTGCTGATGATCGACCGCCACAACATCGCCAGCGGGACCACCACCATCCTGGCGCCGGACGGTACCGAACTGGGCAGCTTCACCCTCACCCGTCCGCTGGACGCCGCCCTGGTCGACGATGCCCGCGTGTTCCACGGCGTGACCCCGGTCAGCCCGCTGGATCCCTCGCAACCGGCCCATCGGGACGTGCTGGTGGTCACCTTCCGCGCTGCCTGAGGGAAACGTCGCGTCCCCGGCCGGGATTTGCCGGCTGCCGCAGTGACTTGCGACACTGCCCGGCCACCCGCTGCCGGTCTCGCGCCATGGCCCTCGCCGCCTCCATCGTCATCGCCATCATCGCTCTGCTGCACCTGTGGTTCCTGGTGCTGGAGATGTTCCTGTGGAACCGGCCGGCCGGGCGGCGGGCGTTCGGGCTGACGGCCGAATTCGCCGAACAGTCGAAGGTGCTGGCGGCCAACCAAGGGCTGTACAACGGCTTTCTCGCCGCCGGGCTGGTCTGGGGCCTGTGGCTGGGCGGTGCCGAGGGCCTGCACGTGAAGACGTTCTTCCTCGGCTGCGTGCTGGTGGCCGGGCTCTACGGGGGGCTGACCGCCACGCGCAAGGTGTTGTGGATCCAGGCCGCGCCTGCGGTGCTGGGCCTGGCCCTGCTGCTGGCCGGTAACGCCTGACTATTGCCCCGGTCACACGGGGCGACCGGGATAGCGGCTACCATCGGTGTCCGTTCCGCCTGGAAAGCCGCGACATGTCCCACGGGTCCACCCAACGCCGGGACGATACGCGTCGCCCCCCGCCCGCCACCAGCGAACGACTGGGATTCAGTGGCGACAACACGTTTCAGCGCGAACTGCGGCGCCGGGTCGAGGCCGATTTCCGGGCGCGGGGTTGCGCGCAGCGCGATGCCGCTTCGATGTACGCGAAGACCGCGATCATCCTGGCCGCTTTCGTCGCCGCCTACATCGGACTGGTCTTCCTTGCCCGGGCATGGTGGCAGGCGCTGCCGCTGACCCTGCTGCTCGGCGCCACCATGGCCGGCATCGGCTTCAACATCATGCATGACGGCGGCCACCAGTCGTATTCGGAGCGTCGCTGGGTCAACCGGCTGATGGCGTTCACACTCGACCTGGTGGGCGGCAGCTCGTACATCTGGCAGTGGAAGCACGCGCGCTACCACCACACCTACGTCAACATCGACCAGCACGACAGCGACATCGACCTGGGCATCCTCGGCCGGCTCTCGCCCGACCAGCCGCGGCGACCCTGGCACCGTTTCCAGCACATCTACCTGTGGGCGCTCTATACCGTCACGGCAATCCGCTGGCACCTGTACGGCGACTTCCGCGACATGCTGACCGGGCGCATCGGCGAGCGGCCGTTCGAGCGACCGCGCGGCTGGGACCTCACGCTGTTCGTGCTGGGCAAGCTGGCGTTTTTCACGCTGGCGTTCGGGCTTCCGCTGGCGTTCCACCCGCTGGGCACAGTGGTGCTGTTCTACGCCGCGGTGTCGGCGGTGGCCGGATTCCTGCTGGCGATCGTGTTCCAGCTGGCGCACGTGGTGGAAGAGGCGGACTTTCCGCAGCCGGACGGCGCCAGCGGCCGCATGGAGACTCCCTGGGCGATCCACCAGTTGCGGACCACGGTCGACTTCGCGCGCGACAACCGCCTGCTGAGCTGGCTGATCGGCGGGCTCAACTTCCAGGTGGAACACCACCTGTTCGTGCGTATCAGCCACGTGCACTACCCGGCCGTGGCGAAGGTGGTGGAAGCCACCTGCCACGAATTCGACGTGCCGTACCATGCGCATCGCACGTTTTTCGCCGGCATCGCCTCGCATTACCGCTGGCTGCGGCGACTGGGCGCAGCGATGCCTGCCGTCGCGCCGCTGCCCGAGGTCGAGCGGCTCACTGCCCACTGAGTCGCCGGTACCTGCCGGGCCACCCCTGTCCCGCGAGGCAGGGCTATCGACCAACCGCCCACCGGGCCGCCGGGGCACGCCCCGGCCCGGGTCTGGGCTGTGCGGCAGACCCGGGCCCGTCGAATGCTCCGCGCCCAGGCCAGAAGGCGGCCACCCGGAATTTTCGATGCCCGCCACGCCGACAGGCCTGGGATCCCGGACATCCACGTCACCCGTCTTACCGGGCGGTTCAGCGCTTTTTTGCGTAGATCTGCCCGCGCTGCACCACCGGCGCACGCCCGAGACCCGCCGCCCGTGCCGTCGACGACAGCAAAGCCCCCCTTGCTGCGACAGCTGGCTGAACGGATTTCCGGCGCCCCACCGGGCATGGAATCCCCTGCCCGCCAGACGGCGCGGTGGCGACCATCGTCCGCAGGGCGCCCGGGCCGGAGGACCGCACCGGGGCCGGCCCGGACGCCATTCGCTGCCGGACCGCCCCGCCCCTGCCGGCTGACTGAACGCAGGACTCTGATTTATCAAGAAACCCGGTTATAATCGGCAGTTTGACGCACCTGCGCGCCGGGCAATCGGGCGCGTTGCAAGCATCGAACCACCGCAAGCGCACGATATTCCATGGGGCAGCACGAGCGCTGTCCTGCTCACGCTTCCCTTAAAACGCACCTACGGAACTCCGACAGTGGCCCGACAGAAACCCCTCAAGCTCTATCGCAACATCGGCATCATTGCGCACATCGACGCCGGCAAGACGACGACCACCGAGCGCGTCCTGTACTACACCGGCAAGAAGCACCAGATCGTCGACGTTCACGACACCAAGGACGGCAAGGGTTCGACCACGACCGACTACCTGGAGCAGGAGCGCAAGCGCGGTATCACCATCCAGTCGGCCGCCGTGTCGACCGAGTGGAAGGGCTACCAGATCAACGTGATCGACACCCCCGGGCACGTGGACTTCACCATCGAGGTGAACCGTTCGCTGCGCGTGCTGGACGGCGCGGTGGTGGTGTTCGACGGCGTGGCCGGCGTGGAGCCGCAGACCGAGACCAACTGGCGCCTGGCCGACCAGTACAACGTGCCGCGCATGTGCTACGTCAACAAGATGGATCGCATCGGCGCGAACTTCAAACATTGCGTCGACGGCATCAAGAACCGCCTGGGCGCCAACGTGGTGCTGTGCCAGGTTCCGCTGGGCAGCCACGACGACTTCATGGGCATGGTCGACCTGATCGCCGGCCTGGGCTACATCTGGCAGGGCGACGACAAGGACAGCAAGTGGGAGTCGATCCCGCTGGAGGAAGTGGCCAACCACCCGCGCGTGCAGGCGCTCAGCGCCACCGCCGACAAGGAGTGGGTCGCCAACCTCGCCGCGCTGCGCGAGCAGAGCATCGAGACCGCCGTCGAGATGGACGACGACGCGATGGACGCCTACCTCTCCAACGGCGAAGTTCCGTCCCTGGAAAAGCTCAAGGAGTGCATCCGCAAGGGTTGCGTGGCCGGCAAGCTGGTTCCGGTGTTCTGCGGCTCTTCCTACCGCAACAAGGGCGTGCAGCAGCTGCTGGACGGCGTGATCGACTACATGCCGTATCCGGGCGAGAACGGCGGCATCCAGCTGGTGGACGAGGACGGCAACATCCTCGGCGAGCAGGAAGTGACCGATGACGCCCCGGCCCGCGCGCTGGCGTTCAAGGTGATCAACGACCAGTTCGGCACCCTGACCTTCACCCGCATCTATTCCGGCGTGATCAAGAAGGGCGACACCCTGCAGAACGTCACCCGCGGCAAGAAGGAGCGCATCGGCCGCATCGTGGAAGTGCAGGCGAACGCCACCAAGGAAATCGACGAGGTCCGCGCCGGCGACATCTGCGCCTTCGTCTCGCTGAAGGAGACCGAGACCGGTGACTCGCTGACCGACCCGGCCCACCCGGTGCTGCTGGAGCGCATGCGCTTCCCGGATCCGGTGATCAGCGTGTCGGTGGAGCCGAAGAGCCGCAACGACGTCGACAAGATGTCCACCGCGCTCTACAAGATGGTCAAGGCCGATCCGTCGCTGAAGCTGGAAGTGGACAAGGAAACCGGGCAGACCGTGCTCAAGGGCATGGGCGAGCTGCACCTGGAAATCACCATCGACCGCATGCGCACCGAGCTGGGCGTGGACGCGAACATGGGCAAGCCCAAGGTCAGCTTCCGCGAAGCCTTCGGCCAGACCGTCGAGCACACCTACACCCACAAGAAGCAGTCCGGCGGTTCGGGCCAGTTCGCCGAAGTGAAGATGATCTTCGAGCCGGGCGAGCCGGGTTCGGGCGTGGTGTTCTCCGACGAGATCGTCGGCGGCCGCGTGCCGCGCGAGTACATCCCGGCCGTGCAGCACGCGATCGAGGTGGAGTCGCGCCAGGGCCAGGTGGCCGGCTACGAAGTGCTCGACTTCAAGGCGCGCCTGGTGGACGGCAAGTACCACGACGTCGACTCGTCGGCACTGGCCTTCGAAATCGCCGCCCGCGCCTGCTTCCGCGAAGCACAGCGGATGTCCAAGCCGAAGCTGCTCGAGCCGATCATGAGCCTGGAAGTGGTGACCGAAGCCGACTACCTCGGCGACGTCATCGGCGACATCAACCGTCGTCGCGGTTCGGTGAGCGAGCAGGGCCAGAAGGGTCCGCAGGCCTACGTGCAGGGCTTCGTGCCGCTGGCGGAGATGTTCGGCTACATCAACTTCCTGCGTTCGGCCACCTCCGGCCGCGGCAACTTCACGATGATCTTCGATCACTACGAGGAAGTGCCGGCGAACCTGGTCGACAAGCTGATGGAGAAGGAAGCGAAGTAGATCTTCGTTTCATGACGCCGGCTTCACTGCCGGCGGCAGACAAAGGCCCGGGGAGCGATCCCCGGGCTTTTTTTGCGCCCACCGCAACTTCGTGCGGGCCGCGCAAGTGGCCTCCGGCTTCACTTGGTGCGTCGCATGGTGACAGCGCTGCGCACGCTCAAGGATGCTCCGCGCCCATCGGCGATGCAGGGGATCGCCGGCACCATCGATGCCACGTCATTCAGGGAGAAAAGCATGCGCCTCGGCTATCCATCGAGCACCACCGGCAACACTCCTCCGCAGCCACGTCGTCGACGACTGGCCCAGGCTTGCCAAGTGGCACTGCTCGGACTGCTCGCGACCGGTGTGGTTCAGGCGCAGGACACGCCGCCGCCCGCGCCGCAGACCGGGCAGGACGCGCCGACAAAGAAGTCCACCAAGCCTGCCGCCACGACGCTGCAGACCGTGGTGGTCACCGGCATCCGCGGCAGCATCGAGAGTTCGATCAAGGCCAAGGAAAATTCCAACGACATCATCGAGGCGATCTCCGCCGAGGACATCGGCAAGCTGCCGGACGCCAGCATCGCCGAGAGCCTGGCGCGCCTGCCCGGTCTGGCGACGCAACGGCTGGACGGCCGGGCCAACTTGATCTCGATCCGCGGCCTGGCGCCCGATTTCGCCGGCACCACGCTGAACGGTCGCGAGCAGGCCACCATCGGCGAGAACCGTGGTGTCGAATACGACCAGTACCCATCCGAGCTGATCAACAGCGTCACGGTCTACAAGACGCCGGACGCCAGCGTGATCGGCCAGGGCCTGTCCGGCACGGTGGACCTGCACACGATCCGACCGCTCGACCTGCCCCATCGCGCGATCGTGCTCAACCTGCGTGGCGAACACAGCACCAATGGCGACCTGAATCCTGGCTCGGGCGTCGGCGACATGGGACATCGCGCCAGCGTCTCCTATATCGACCAGTTCTTCGATCACACCCTGGGCGTGGCGGTGGGCTTTGCCCAGCTCGATTCACCGATCCAGGAGAAGCAGTACCAGGCCTGGTGGTGGAGCGTGGACAACGGTCCGGGCAGCGCCGAACAGAACTGGGGCGCACCGCATACGCCGGGGATGCCGGACGGGGTGATCTCGCAGGAGGGCATGCAGCTTCGGGCCAAGTCCGAGCGGCAGAAGCGCAACGGCCTGATGGCGGTGATCGAGTGGGCACCGGGCGAGCACTACCACTCGACCCTGGACATGTACTACTCGACCTTCAACCAGCGCCAGTACACCAACGGCCTGCAGTGGTCGAGCGGCCCCTGGGACGGCATCTCCTACAGCAATGTGGGGGTGACGCCCTACTCGCCCTACCCGCTGGTGACCTCGGGCACGATCGACGGCATCAAGCCGATCATGCAGAACGAGTTCAACCGCGAGCACGACAAGCTGTTCTCGGCCGGCTGGAACAACCAGTACGACTTCGGCAACGGCTGGCAGGCGATGGCCGACCTGTCCTACTCCACCGCCAAGCGGAAGCTGCGCGACGCCTACCTGTTCACCGGCCTGCCCAACGGCGGCACCACCAGCGTGCAGTTCAACACGCCGGTGGGCAATGGCTACCCGGACTTCCGCACCGGTGTGGATCTGTCCAACCCGGCCAACGTGGTGTTCACCGACCCGGACAACTACGGCTACAACGGCCGCCAGGAGTTCGACCGCCAGCGCGACACGATCCGGGCGATCCGGCTGGAGGCCACCCATCCGGCCGGCTGGATCTTCTCCGACTTCACGCTCGGCGCGGACTGGTCCGAGCGCACCAAGGTCAAGCAGGCGGACGTCTATTTCGCCTGGCTCAACGGCAACGGCTCGAGCAGCGGCACCTACGACAACAACTTCGGCGCACCGATCGGCGCAGGCCTGATCCGCTCCCCCACCTCGCTGGCCTACGGCGGCATCCCCGGCATCGTCTACTACGACGTGCTCGGCGCGCTGGACAACCAGTTCTATCTGACCGCCCGCAACGGCCTGGCCGACTACAACCGCAACTACACCGTGCGCGAGAAGGTGCCACTGGGCTACGTGAAGTTCGACATCGACACGCATCTGGGCGACCTCCCGCTGCGCGGCAACGTCGGCGTGCAGGTGGTGCACACCAACCAGTCGTCGGATGCGTTGCAGACCAACGGCGACACCCTGGTCGGCCACATCTCCGGCGGTGCCTCCTACACCAACGTGCTACCCAGCCTGAACCTTCTCGCCCAGCTCACCGATCACCAGGTGCTGCGCTTCGGCCTGGCCAAGACCATGGCCCGCGGCCGCATCGACGACGAAAAGGTGGCCACCTCGGCCGGCGTGGCGCTGGTGCAGAACGGACCCGCGGCCGGCCAGGTGCTGTGGTCGGGCAGCGGCGGCAACCCGAGGCTCAAGCCTTATGTCGCGGTCGGCACCGACCTGTCGTGGGAGAACTACTTCGGCAAGTCCAGCTACGTCGCGGTGGCGGTGTTCAACAAGAACCTGCTGAACTACATCTACAACCAGACCACGCTGCACTACGACTTTTCCAACTACACCAACGACAACCCCACGCTCACCCCGACCAGCAACTACGGCTCGTTCACCCGGCCGGAGAATGGCACCGGCGGGCGCATGGAGGGCCTGGAGCTGTCCGGCTCGCTGGAGGGTGGACTGGTCGCCGATGCGTTGGACGGCTTCGGTGTGCAGGCGAATTTCTCGCTGACCAACAGCAGCATCCCTAAGAGCTCGGTGTCCTCGATCCCGGGCGGCCCTCACACCCTGCCCGGCCTGTCGCGCAAGGTGGCCAATTTTGCGATCTACTACGAGAAGCACGGCTTCTCCGCGCGCATCGCCGAGCGCTACCGGTCCTCGTACACCGGCGAGGCGGTCGCGCTGTTCGATCAGCTCGGCTACACCACGATCCTGGCCAACCGGCAGACCGACCTGCAGCTGGGCTACGCCTTCGACGAGGGCCGCATGAAGGGCCTGTCCCTGCTGCTGCAGGTGAACAACCTGACCAACTCGTCGGATACCACCCAGCAGATCGCGGGCCTGCCCAACAGCGTGCAGGTCGCCCGCCCGCTGGAGTACGACACCTGGGGGCGCACGGTGATGTTCGGGCTGAACTACAAGCTCTGACGCCGTCATCCCGGCCCGCGTGCCAGCGCGGGCCGGGACCCCATAGGCAGCGCGGGCGGCGCCACGCATACTCGGACGAACGTCACTCGACTTACCACGGGGAGCACCATCGAAATGAGAGCAGCACGCACCCTGCGGCCCCTGGCCGCCCTGATCGCCTTGGGCCTGACCGCCACCACTGCCGTCGCCGGACCGCCCGGGCCGCCGATGCAGACCCGCGAGCTGGGCGAGGCGATGGCCATGCTGCGCCACGCGATCAGCGTGCCCACGGTCAAGGGCAACCACCAGGTGCCGGCGCTGGCAGCCTATCTGGCCGACAAGCTCAAGGAAGGCGGCTTCGCCGCGGACGACGTCCAGATCATCCCGGTCGGCGAGACCGCCGCGCTGGTCGCCCGCTATCGCGGCACCGGCCACGGCAAGCCGATCTACCTGTCCGGGCACATGGACGTGGTGGCGGCCAAGCGTTCGGACTGGACCCGCGACCCGTTCACCCTGATCCAGGAAAACGGCTACCTCTACGGCCGCGGCACCGCCGACATGAAGACCGCCGACGTGGTGCTGGTGGAGACGCTGATCCGCCTCAAGCGCGAAGGCTTCAAGCCCAGCCGTGACATCGTGCTGCTGCTGTCCGGCGACGAAGAGACCGACATGGCGACCACCCGCGAGCTGGCCCGGCGTTACCACGACGCCGAGTTCCTGCTCAACGCCGATGCCGGCGGCGGTACGCTGGACCCGGCCAGCGGCAAGCCGGTGGTCTACCAGATCCAGGCCGCCGAGAAGACCTATGCGGACTTCCGCATCACCTTCACCTCGCCCGGCGGCCACTCCAGCGAGCCCTCGCCGGACAACGCGATCTACCGTCTGTCGCACGCGATCGACAAGGTGGCCGCCTACGCGTTCCCGCCGATGATCAACGACATCACCCGCGCCTCGCTGCGGGCCACCGGCCAGCACACGCCCGGCGCACTGGGTCAAGCGATGCTGCGGTTCGCCGCGCACCCGGACGATGCCCAGGCGGCCGCGACGATCTCGGCCGACCCAGCCTATGTCGGACAGATCCGCACCACCTGCGTGGCGACCATGCTGCAGGGCGGCCATGCGCTCAACGCCCTCCCGCAGAGCGCCAGCGTCAACGTGAACTGCCGGATCTTCCCCGGCACCCCGGTGGCCAGCGTGCGCGAGACCCTGACCAAAGTGATCGACGACCCGACGGCGACCATCACCGTGCTCGATCCGAAGCCGGTGGAAAGCCCCGCCTCACCGCTGCGCCCGGACGTGATCGCCGCGGTGACCGAGGCGGTGCATGCCCGCTTCCCGGGTGTGGAGATCGTGCCGGGCATGTCCGCTGGCGCCTCCGACAGCATGTACTTCCGCAACGCCGGTGTGCCCTGCTACGGCACCGATGCGGCCTTCACCAAGCCCGACGACACCTTCGCCCACGGCCTGAACGAGAAGCTGCCGGCGTCCGAGGTGGGCGCCGGACTGCAGTTCTGGCACCAGGTGCTGACCAAGCTGGCGAAGTGAGCCGGGCCCGGGCCGGCCGGATCGGCCGGCCCGGCTATAATGGGCGGTTCCCGCGCCTCGACACGTCGCCATGTCCACCCATCTGACCGAAACCCGCCGCCGCCGTACCTTCGCCATCGTCAGCCATCCTGACGCGGGCAAGACCACGCTGACCGAAAAGCTGCTGCTGTTCGGCGGCGCGATCCAGATGGCCGGCTCGGTGAAGGGCCGCAAGGCGGCGCGCCACGCCACCTCGGACTGGATGGCGCTGGAGAAGGAGCGCGGCATCTCGGTGACCTCGTCGGTGATGCAGTTCCCGTACGAGGGCAAGATCGTCAACCTGCTCGACACCCCGGGCCACGCGGACTTCTCCGAGGACACCTACCGCGTGCTCACCGCGGTGGACTCGGCGCTGATGGTGATCGACTGCGCCAAGGGCGTGGAGGAGCGCACGATCAAGCTGATGGAGGTGTGTCGCCTGCGCGATACGCCGATCATGACCTTCATCAACAAGCTCGACCGCGAGGGCCGCTCGCCGATCGAGCTGATGGACGAGGTGGAGTCGGTGCTGGGCATCGCCTGCGCGCCGGTGACCTGGCCGATCGGCATGGGCAAGCGCCTGAAGGGCGTGTACCACCTGGTGCTCGACGAGGTGCACATCTTCGAGCCCGGCAAGAACTTCACCCGGCAGGACTCGACCATCTTCAAGGGCCTGGACGCCCCCGGCCTGGAAGAAGCGGTGGGCGCCGAGGCGATGGCCGAGCTGCGCGAGGAACTTGAACTGGTGCAGGGGGCCGCGCCGGCCTTCGACCTGGACGAGTACCTCGCCGGCAAGCTGACCCCGGTGTTCTTCGGCTCGGCGGTGAACAACTTCGGCGTGCAGCTGCTGCTGGACTTCTTCGTCGAGCACGCGCCCTCGCCGCGTCCGCGCGGCACGCTCACCCGCGAGGTGTCGCCGGAGGAGGAGAAGCTGACCGGCTTCGTGTTCAAGATCCAGGCGAACATGGACCCGGCGCACCGCGACCGCGTGGCATTCATGCGCGTCTGCTCGGGCACCTACACCGCTGGCATGAAGATGGTGCAGCCGCGCACCGGCAAGGACGTGCGCATCGCCAATGCGCTCACCTTCATGGCCAGCGACCGCGAGATCGTCGAGACGGCCTACCCCGGCGACGTGATCGGCCTGCACAACCACGGCACCATCACCATCGGCGACACCTTCACCGAGGGCGAGCTGCTGAGCTTCACCGGCATCCCCAACTTCGCGCCGGAGCTGTTCCGCCGCGCCCGCCTGCGCGATCCGCTCAAGGCCAAGGCGCTGCAGAAGGGCCTGGCCCAGCTGTCGGAGGAAGGCGCCACGCAGTTCTTCCGTCCGCTGATGTCGAACGACCTGATCCTCGGCGCGGTCGGCGTGCTGCAGTTCGACGTGGTGGCCTACCGGCTGAAGGACGAATACAACGTCGACGCCAGCTTCGAGCCGGTCAGCGTGTCCACCGCCCGCTGGGTGCACTGCGACGACGAGAAGATGCTGGCCGAGTTCCGCGAGAAGAACGCGATGAACCTGGCACTGGATGCAGCCGGCGAGCTGGTCTACATCGCGCCGACCCGGGTCAACCTGCAGCTGGCGCAGGAGCGCTGGCCGAAGGTCCGCTTCTCTGCCACACGCGAGCACGCGGCCTCGGTCGAGGTCTGACGTTCCGCAGCAAGGCGTGCGGGGCTCAAGGGGCCGGCGCCTTGCAGTAGCGGTCGATGAACGCCTGGTGCATCGGCATCGCCGCCGCTGCCTCGGCCATGGACAGGCGCACGCGCTCGACGAACTGCACCAGCTCGGCCTCGGGCATGCGGTCCACCACCGGGTGGTAGCTGCGCGGCACGATGCCCTGCCCCAGCATCACCTGGATCCAGCTCGGCAGCGCGAAGAATTCCTCCGCATCACGGAAGAAGCGGCCGCTGGCGCGGAACAGGTCGATGTTCTCCTGCAGCGAAGCAGGCACCTCCATGGTGCGGCACGTATCCCAGAACGGCGTGTCGTCACGCTCGGTCGCCTTGTAATGCAGGATCAGGAAGTCGCGGGTCTTTTCGTACTCGAAGATCGTTTCGCGGTTGTAGCGCTCGACCAGCACCGGATCGAAATCGCGGTCGGGAAACAGGCCCAGCAGGCGCTGCAGGCCGGACTGGATCAGGTAGATGCTGGTCGACTCCAGCGGCTCCATGAAACCGGCGGCCAGGCCCAGCGCCACCACGTTCCGGTCCCAGAACCGCTTGCGCCGACCGGTGGTAAAACGCAGCGGGCGCGGATCGCCCAACGCCGGGCCGTCCAGGTTCGCGAGCAGGGTCGCGGCCGCCTCGTCGTCGCTGATCCGGTTGCTGGCGTACACATAGCCATTACCGACACGATGCTGCAGCGGGATGCGCCACTGCCAGCCGGCCGGCCGCGCCGTCGCGCGCGTGTAGGGCAACGGCGGCCCGGTGATTTCACACGCCACCGCCATCGCGCGGTCGCAGGGAAGCCAGTGCGTCCAGTCCTCGTAGCCGGCCTGCAGCGCCTGCTCGATCAGCAGGCCGCGAAAGCCCGAGCAGTCGATGAACAGCTCGCCCTCGATGCGCTCGCCGCCTTCCATCACCACCGCGTCGACGAAGCCGTCGTCCGCACGACGGCTCACCGAAACGATCTTGCCCTCCACCCGCTGCACGCCGCGCGCCTCGGCCAGGCCGCGCAGGTAGCCGGCGTATGCCGCCGCGTCGAAGTGGTAGGCGTAGGCGATGTCGCCCAGCGGCGAGCCGGGCGGTGCGTCGGGGGCGCTTGCCATGAAGCGCCCCATCGGCGCCGCCACGGTCTGCAGCGAGTAGGCACCGATCGGCTCCGCGCGTCCGCCGAGGAACAGCTTCAGCCAGAACTGGTGGAACGGTAGCGGACCCAGCCCCCGGCCGATCTTGCCAAAGCCGTGGATGTAGCTTTCGCCGACGCGCCCCCAGTCGTTGAACTGGATGCCCAGCTTGAAGGTGGCCTGGGTGCGGACCACGAACTCGCGCTCGTCGATGCCCAGAACCGAACGATTGAACGTCTGCATGTGCGGCACGCTGGCCTCGCCCACGCCGACGATACCGATCTCCTCGGACTCGACCAGGCGGATCCTGGCGCCCTCGCCGACGTAGGTAGCCAAGGTCGCCGCCGCCATCCAGCCGGCGCTGCCGCCGCCCACGACGACGATGTTCCTGATCCGGTGGTCGTTCATTGCCCCTGCATCCGGGATGAGGTTCGTGAATGAAAACGGCAGGGCCTGCAAAAGTACAGGCCCTGCCGTCACGGGAGGATCCGTTGCCTCAGAACTTGTACGTCAGGCCCATGTAGACGATGCGGCCGGCGTACCCGTTGGAGTAGAAACGGGCCTTGGTGTCGTTGCCCAGGTGCGAGCGCGACTCCTCCTTGGTCAGGTTCAGCACCGAGGCAGACGCGCTGAGCGCCTTGGTGATGTTGTACGCCACATTGAGGTCGATCTGCTGATATGGCTCCTCGTACACGTTCAGGCCGTTGACCAGCCCGTCGACCACCTGGCCGCGCCGGTTGTACGAGGCCCGCGCCAGGAACCGGGCGGTTTCGTAGAACACGGTGAAGTTGGCCTGGTTCTTGGCACTGCCGACCAGTGGCGACTTGCCGATCGCGGTGCCGTCGCCGAGGGTGATGGCCGCCTCGTTGGTCTTGTTGTAGGTGTAGTTGACCTGGAATCCGAGGCCGAAATCGAGCGTGTGCTGGGCGTACAGCTCGACGCCTTCGGACACGCCATTGCGGCCGCCGGCGGTGGTCGAGTAGTTCTGCACGGTCACCTTCTGGCCACCGACGTCCATCGACACGTTCTGCACCACCGGCACCGAGAAGTTGCTGACGTTCTTGCGGAACAGGTCGGCGCCGAGCACGGAGCCCGGATGGAAATACCACTCCAGTGCCAGGTCGTACTGGGTAGCCTTGTACGGCTGCAGGTTCTTGTTGCTGCCTGCGCCGTACCAGCCCACCTCGTCGCCGCCACCGATCAGGCGACGGTCGTTGACGTATTCCTGGCTGTAGTACTGCAGGCCGCCGGGGGCGGCGATGTCGTTGTAGCTCGGACGCGAAATCACCTTGGACGCGGCACCGCGCAGCAGCAGGCTGTCGGTCAGGTCGTAGGCGATGTTGAAGCTCGGCAGGACGTCGGTGTAGGTACGGTCGAGCGAGCTGACCACGAACGAGGAGATGTGCCCGGTCGCCGGGTTGGTCTGGCTGTCCGGCAGCGTCGTGAAGCCGCTGACGCAGCCGGAGCCGGCGGGCGCACCCACCGCCGGCAGGCCGCCGGTCTGGCAGGGCGCCGGGCTGCCGTTGGGTCCGTTGAAGAAGTAGTCGTTGTAGTAGTCGACCTGGTCGGTCGAATCGGCGTGCTGCCGGGTACGCGCGATATGCACGCCGAAGTTGCCGCGAAGGCGCTCGGTCTTGAAGTTCGCCTGCAGGTAACCCGAGTAGATCTTCTCGTCGACGTTGTAGACGAAGTTGTTCTCGTTGCGGGTCTGCATGCCGCCGTAGGTCTGGTTCAGATAGGCGATGTAGGCCGGGTAGTTGATCGCCGGGAAGGCACTGGCGCGGATGCCGCCGGCGATGTCGCCCAGCGACTGCCCGTACAGGAACTGCGGTTGGAACACCGAGGCATTCGGGTCGCAGCCGTTCTGGAAGCGGTTGTCGTAGTTGGAGGGATCGGTACCCTGGCAGACCCAGTAGTTGTTGCCGGTGCTGCGATGGGTGCCGCCGTCTCGGTACTTCACGCCAAACTGCAGCGAGTCCAGCCAGTTGCCGTAGGCGAGCCAGGTGAAATCGGCCTGGGCATACTTCT
The DNA here is from genome assembly GCF_001641285.1 of Dyella thiooxydans. Lineage (NCBI taxonomy): Bacteria > Pseudomonadati > Pseudomonadota > Gammaproteobacteria > Lysobacterales > Rhodanobacteraceae > Dyella > Dyella thiooxydans. Next base: position 3,989,628 of record NZ_CP014841.1, on the reverse strand, counting down.
GCCGGGTCGCGTTGCGTGTCCAGGAAGAACCGGTCGAACCGAGGTCGATCTCGCCGATGCCATTCTTGAGGTTCTGCAAGAGCTCCGGCGAGAACGTCATCGTCGGCGTGCCGACCAGGCTCCACGCACTCATGTAGTTGCCGAGGTCGTAGTCGCCCGTCGCGTTCTGGCGGCGCGGCTTGATCGGCACCGAGAGCTGCAGTTGCGGACCGCCCTGGGCCCAGGTGCGGCCAGCCTTGAAGCTGGCGTTGAACGACTCGCCCTCCCATTCGCCGCCGAGGTCGACGGTCTGCGACAACGCGTGTTCGCGGTTGTAGCTGCCGGTGATCTGCGGCGTGGGGATGGTGCAGTCGTCCGGGCCAAAGCCGCCGGTATTGGTCAATCCACCTGCTGCCGCCTCGGCACTGCTGCAGTAGTAGGTCTTGCCCGGATGCACCGAATAGTTGGCGCCGGTGACGATGGTGCCGCTGGGATCGAAAGTCAGGCCGTCGAGCATGCGGCCGCCGGGCCAGTTGCCGTCACCGTTGTATCGGGCCAGGTTCCATTCCGGAATCTTCAGCGTGTTGGTCTGCGAGTCCTGCGACAGGTCGAAGCGGAAGTAGTTGGCCGTCAGGGTGAGCTGGTCCACCGGCCGGAACTGCACGGTCAACTGTCCGCCCTTGCGCTCGCGCTGCTCGTCCTTGATGTTGAGATTGACCGAGGTCGGCATCGCGAAATTGCAGTAGTAGCCGCAGCCGGTGGGCGAACCGTTGACGAAGGGACCGGTGTACGGATGGTTCTGGTCGTTGAAGCCCGACTGCCCCCACCAGTAGCCGGTCATGCCCGACGGCCTGCCGTTGACGTCGGTGGCCGGATGCGCGTCGTAGTTGTCGCCGTACCACTGCCAGTTCTCGGTGCTGGCGCCCATCGTGCGCGTCGTGCGTCGCTGGGTGGTGTAGCCGACGAGGATGCCGAGGCGGTCGTCCTTGTCGTGCCAGGAATACAAGCCGGAGAACTGTCCGTCGGTCTTCTTGGTCGTGTCGGCCCAGGTGCCCTCGGCAGAAACGAAGCCGGAGTTCGCCTTCATGTCCAACGGACGGCGGGTATGCAGGATCACGGTGCCGCCGATTCCGCCCTCGTCGATGCGCGCTTCGGGCGTCTTGAACAGTTCGGCACTGGAGAGCATGTTCGACGGCAGCAGCGTGTAGTTGAACGAGCGCGTCGGGTCGCCGTTGGATTCGGCCGTGGCGATGTAGTTGCCGTTCAATTCGGTCAGGGTCAGCTCCGAGGACAGACCGCGGACGCTGACGTTCTTGCCCTCACCGCCGTCGCGGCTGATGATCACGCCAGGCACGCGCTGCAGCGCGTCGGCCACGTTCTTGTCGGGAAACTTGCCGATGTCCTCGGCGGTGATGACCTCGACGACGGCGTTCGCTTCGCGCTTCTGGTCCAGGCTCTTCTCGATCGAGTAGCGGTAGCCGGAGACCGTGATCTTGTCCAGCGAGACCACCTTGTCCTGCTTCGCCTTCTTTTGCGTTGCCTTGCCCTGTTGCGCCTGGCTCTGCTGGGCCTTGTTCCCGGCATCGGCCTGCGCCTGGGCCCCCACGCAGTACAACGCCGACAGCACGGCCACGGTCAGCATCCTGGCCGGCACGGATTGACGTTTCATATCTATACCCCTTGGATCTGGATCAGCACGACTCCAGAGCAGCCGCCCCTTGGCTCGCCCCTCCGAAGCATTCACAGCCCCTGATTTGAGACGTGGAATTTAGATCGATCTAAATTCCACGTGCACGAACCGTATCCGAAATTTCCTCGGGTGTAATGCTGCGGCGCACTGCAACGGGGTGGGCCATCCTGGGCGATTACCGCGCCAAACCGCGGATCGGCATGGGTGGTGACGAGGCCGGTCGTGCCGGAATGCATCCACCGGGTTGCATCCGTCTTGCCTGGCCCGGGGGGCGCGAGATCTGCTCCGTGCATAAGCCGACACGCACTACGCCGCACGCGATAGCTCGCGACACGCTCACGCAGTGCCGGTCCGCCTCGGCCAGACCAGGCAGGACCTGCGGCGAGCGACACCTGCTCAACGGCGCGGCGAGAGCACCGCAGGAGCACGTGCGCGCCAACCGTGATGCGAGCCTGAGCCTTGCCGGCCTGCACCACGACGATCCGCCGCGCCAGACAGGCGGGATTCGTTGCAGGTCTGGGAGGCACCCCCGAGCGCTGCGTGGGTCACTGGGTGCACCATGGCAAGCCGGACATTGGAGCAGGCTGGAGCCCGGGATGATGACCTGGCGCAACGTGCGGCCCGTGTCACCAGGCCGATCATCCTGACCGACGGGTCGGCCGATACCGAGCGCCGGCTGCCTAACCGGTTCCACTCGCTGGCCGCGACGGACATCTCATGGCAAACGTCAGCACCAGCCGGGGCGTGCCGCTGCGACACGACGGGTCGCGGGATGGGCAGCCGCCGCTCCAGGAGGCCGACTGCGCGCTCCAGAAGGCGAATCCACCCGCGGTAGCGGTACGCGCCCGGCGGCTACGCCGACTGGTTCCCTACCCGCGGGACCGGGGCGAAACCCACATGCGTACCTCGGCTTCGAACACCGCCTCGCCGGCGCCGTCGGTCACCCTCACCGCGACCGGCCACTCGTAGCCGGTGGCGGCCGACAACGCCGGTGCCGTGGCTAACGCGGTCGCGCGCAGCGTGCCCACGGCCTTCTTCAGATAGCGCACTTCCATGCCCTTGGGGATCCAGCGCATGTCCGCCGGGACGGTGGCGTCGGTCATCACCCCGGCACTGAGTTCGGCCATGTTGCACAGGGCGATCGCGTGCACGGTGCCGATATGGTTGTGCACGCGGCGACGGTCACGGATGCGCACCGCGCAACGACCGGGAGCCAGTTCCACGAAGCGGGGCGCAATGGTCGCGAAATACGGTGCCTTCAGGCACACCGCACGCGAGAACAACCAGTGACCGAGCGGCCAGCGGGTGATACGGCGGTACAGCGCAAGCACGCTGGATGACATGAGCCTCCCCCCACAAAAAGGACAGCGGCCGGATGGCCGCTGTCCGTGCATCGCTTCCGGACCGGGCTTAAGCCGCGTCGGCCAGCCCCTTGGGCGCCGATTCGCTGCGCACCACGGCGGCACGCAGCTCCTTCGGATCGAAGTCGTCCACCGAGATGAACTCGAAAGTGCCTTCGCGCACGCGCTTGAGCAGCGCCGCTTCACCATCGGTGATGACTCCCGCCTTCGCCGCCTCCAGCAACTGGTCGTTGTATTCGTGGGAGGTGAACTGGCCGGTCTTTTGCGCCTTGAGGAACTTGCGCTCCACCGGCTCGGCAGCGATAACGTCCGGCAGCAGCGCATTCATCCGGCCCACCGTGTTGTTCGCGCTCGGCGTGAGGTAGGCCCACTCGGTCAGACGATCGCGGGCTTCGCCCGGCGCGGTGATGATCGCCGCGACGCGACGGCCGAGGCGATCCGACGGCGGCACCTCACGACGCCCGAACGGGAACACCAGCACGCGCAGCAACCAGCCCACCGGCTTCACCGGGAAGTTGCGGATCGCGCCGTCCAGCGCCATCTGCATGCGCCACACGCACTCGTGGAACGCCCAGGCCAGCAGCGGACGGTCGGCCTCGGGACGGCCGGTGTCCTCGTAACGCTTGAGCATCGCGCTGGCGATGTACAGGTAGCTGAGCACGTCGCCGAGGCGGGCGGACAGCTTCTCCTTGAACTTCAGCTTGCCGCCCAGCACGCCCATGAACACGTCGGCGCACAGCGCCAGCGCGGCGGAATAGCGGTTGAGCTTGCGGTAGTAGCGGCGGGTGTAGGCATCGCCCGCGGCATCACCGATCGCCGAGCCGGTGATACCCAGGGTGAAGGCACGCACCGCGTTGGAGATGCCGAAGCCGATATGGCCGAACAGCGCGCGGTCGAACGCCCTCAGGCGATCGCCGTAGTCGGCGATCGACAGCGACTGCATTTCCTTCAACACGTACGGATGGCAGCGGATCGCGCCCTGGCCGAAGATCATCAGGCTGCGCGTCATGATGTTCGCGCCTTCCACCGTGATCGCGATCGGCACGCCCTGCCAGGCGCGACCGGCGTAGTTCTTAGGGCCCAGCTGCACGCCCTTGCCGCCGTGCACATCCATCGAGTCGCCGGCCACCACTCGGCCCCATTCGGTGGCGTGGTACTTGGCGATCGCGGACGGCACCGCCGGCTTCTCGCCGCGGTCCACCGCCGCCGCCGTGGCGCGCGACAGCGCCGCGGTGGCGTAGGTGAGACCACCAATGCGCGCCAGCGCCTCCTCGACGCCCTCGAACCGGGCGACCGCCAGGCCGAACTGCTTGCGCATGCGAGCGTAGGCGCCCGTGGCCGCGACCGCCATGCGCACGCCGCCCGTGGCGTTGGACGGCAGCGAGATCGCGCGGCCGACCGACAGGCACTCCACCAGCATGCGCCAGCCGTGGCCAGCCATGTGCGGGCCGCCGATCAGCGTGGTCAGCGGCGCAAACACATCCTTGCCGTGCACCGGGCCGTTCTGGAACGGGATGTTCAGCGGGAAGTGGCGACGGCCGATCTCCAGCCCCGGGGTCGAGCGCGGCAGCAGCGCCAGGGTGATGCCCAGGTCTTCCTTGTCGCCCAGCAGGTGCTCGGGGTCGTACATGCGGAAAGCCAGGCCGACCACGGTCGCCACGGGGGCCAGGGTGATGTAGCGCTTGTCGAAGGTGAGGCGGATGCCCAGTGTCTCGACGCCGTCGACCACCTGCTTGCAGACCACGCCGTAGTCGGTCAGCGAGGTCGCATCGGAACCGGCGTACGGGCCGGTCAGCGCGAAGCACGGGATCTCCTCGCCCACCGCCAGACGCGGCAGGTAGAAGTTCTTCTGCTCGTCGCTGCCGTAGTGCAGCAGCAGTTCGGCCGGACCCAACGAGTTCGGCACGGCGACTGTGGAGGCCACCGTCGCGGACATCGTGGCCAGCTTCTGCAGCACCGCCGAATGCGCCAGCGCGGAGAACTGCAGACCGCCGTACTGCTTCGGGATGATCATGCCGAAGAACTTGTTCTTCTTGATGAACTCCCAGACCTCCGGCGGCAGGTCGCCCAGTTCATGGGTGATCTGCCAGTCGTCGATCATCGAGCACAGCTGCTCGACCGGGCCGTCGAGGAAGGCCTGCTCCTCCACGCTCAGCTCGGGCCTGGGCTGCTTCAGCAGCTCGTGCCAATCCGGCTTGCCCGAGAACAGCTCGCCCTCGAAACCGACCGTGCCGGCCTCCAGCGCGGTCTGCTCGGTGTCGGACAGCTTGGGCGTGACCTTGGCGAAGACCTTCAGCAGCGGCGCACTGATCTGGCGGCGGCGGAAGGTCGGCATCAGCAACGGTACGGCGATCGCCGCCTCGATGATCAGCAGCACCACCGTGGTCGCCGGAGCGCCGGCAAGCACGCCTACGGCCAGGGTGGCGAGGGCGGTGGCGATCGCCCACGTGCGCAGGCTGGTGCGGTGATAGGCACAGGCGCCGGTGGCGATCAGCGCGGCCAGCAGGGTCAGTAACACGGACATCTCGACACCCTCGTTGCAGGTTGGTGTTGCGGTTCAACCCGCCGCGATGCCCGGACGGGCATCGTGGCGATCCAGGTCGCGGACGAACGTTGCGATCTCGCGCGTGAACGCGTCGTTCGCATCGCCCGCCAGCATGTGCGTGGCCGCCGGCAGCTCGACGTGGCGGGCATGCGGCACCAGTTGCAGGAATTCCTCGACGGTGGCGCGCGACACCACGTCGCTGCGACCACCGGAGAGCAGCAGCACCGGCACGTCCACCTTCGCCGCGGCGGCCATCAGGCGGGGCTGGTAGCGTTCGCTGTCGCTGACCACGCCGGCCAGCAGGGCCGGGTCCCAGTGCCAGCGCAGCCGGCCGTCGTCGCCTTCGCGCAGCAGCGGGCGAAGCTGGTCTTCGGTCTTGCGTTCGCGCCGCTGCGGCAGGTACTCCGCGATCGCCTCGGCCGCGTGTGCGTAGTCGGAGAAACCGTCCGGGTGCGCCTGCATGAAAGCGAGGATGCGCTCTACGCCCGCAGTCTCCCAGCGCGGCGTGATATCCACCAGCACCATCGCGCGGAACGGCGTGGGGCGTTGCTCGCCAGCGACCACCAACCCGAGCAGGCCCCCCATCGAGGCACCCACCAGGATCGGAGCGTCCGGCTGGGCGGCAGCCACGATCGCCAGGTCGGTCGCGAACTGCTCGATGTGGTAACCGCCACCGGGCACGCGATCGCTCTCACCATGGCCGCGGCTGTCGAAACTCACGCATTGCCAGCCGTTCGCCGCCAGCGCCGCGGCGCTACCCGACCAAGCACCGCGCGTCTGGCCGAAACCATGAGCGAACAGCAACACCGGGCCGCCGGCAGCGCCACGGGTATCCACCGCCAGCTCGAGGCCGTCGGGAGTCTTGAGGCGGGAGGTACGGGGGACGACTTCGAACATACGCATGAGTATGGATTTTGCCCGAGGCCGCCGTCAACCCGCGATGCAGCATCGACGGCACGTCCCGCCCGATCCCGGACAGGCTTGGCGCGTCGCACATTGCAAAGAGGGGGACGCGGGCTACCATACGCCGATGAATGCAAACGCCAAACCTGAACGGACCCGCCTCAGCGCCGAGGACTGGGAAGAAGCCGCGCTCAAGCTGATCGCCGAGCAGGGCGTCAACGCGGTGGCTGTCGAGGCCCTCGCCCGGCAGCTGGGGGTGACCAAGGGCAGCTTCTACTGGCACTTCCGCACCCGCGAGGCACTCGTGCAGGCCTCGCTGGAGCGCTGGGAGCTGTATGGCGAACGCGAGATCATCAGCCAGATCGAGGCCATTCCCGACCCTCGCGTGCGGCTGCCCGAGCTGTTCCGCCGGGTCGCCCACGAGCTGCAGCCGCACCGCGTCTATGCCGCATTGCTCAAGGCGCTGGATCATCCGCAGGTGATCCCGGTGATGGCCCGCGTGTCGCAGCGGCGCATGGAGTTCCTCAACACCGCCTACCGCGAAGCCGGCATGCCTCCGGTCGAGGCGCTCAATCGGGCTCGCCTGACCTACGCCGCCTACGTCGGTTTCCTGCAGCTCAATTTCACCCTGGGCCTCCCGCGGATCACGCATGAGGAGTTCGACGCCTACGTCGAGCACATGATCGCGACCCTGATCCCGGCCTGAGACCTGCTCCGCCCCCAGCAAAAACGGCGCCCATGGGCGCCGTTTTTGCTGCACCATTCCTTGCAATGCCAGTGCACGTAAACTAGCGTGCGCGCTTCTTTTTCTGGCAAGACCACGGTGAGGAGCACATGGCAAGCACGTTGCAGGCATTGGAAAGCTGGGTCAACGAGACGGCTGCGCGCACGCGCCCGGCACGGATCCACTGGTGCGACGGTTCCGATGCCGAGTACGCCGCCCTGGTGCAGCAGATGCTGGCCAGTGGCGACCTGATCGAGCTGAACCAGGAAACCCATCCCGGCTGCTACCTGCACCGGTCGAACCCCTCCGACGTGGCCCGCGTGGAGCACCTGACCTTCGTCTGCCCGCCGAACCGCGAGGACGCCGGCCCGAACAACCACTGGATGGACCCGGCCGAGGCGCACGCGAAGATGGATGCGCTGTTCGACGGCTGCATGGAAGGCCGCACCATGTACGTGGTGCCCTACTGCATGGGACCGATCGACTCGCCATTGTCGCGCTGCGGCGTGGAGATCACCGACAGCCCGTATGTGGTGGCCAACATGCGCACGATGACCCGCATGGGTGCCGCCGCCCAGTCCCGCATCGAGCGGGAGGGGAGCTTCGTGAAGGGCCTGCACTCCACCGGCGAGCTGGATCCGGATCGCCGCTTCATCATGCATTTCCCTGAAGAGCTATCGATCCAGTCCTACGGCTCCGGCTACGGCGGCAATGCCCTGCTGGGCAAGAAGTGCCATGCCCTGCGCATCGCCAGCCACCAGGCCCGCCGCGAGGGCTGGCTCGCCGAGCACATGCTGATCGTCGGCATCGAGAACCCGGCCGGCGAGACCCACTACATCGCCGCGGCCTTCCCGTCGGCCTGCGGCAAGACCAACCTGGCCATGCTGATTCCGCCCGAGGGTTACCGCCGGGAGGGCTGGAAGGTCTGGACGGTGGGCGACGATATCTGCTGGATGCGTCCGGGCGAGGACGGCCGCCTGTACGCGATCAACCCCGAGGCGGGCTTCTTCGGCGTGGCTCCCGGCACCAGCGCGAACAGCAACCCGAATGCGCTGGCCAGCATTGCGCGCGACACCATCTTCACCAACGTGGCAGTAACTGCCGACAACCAGCCATGGTGGGAAGGCCTGCCGGGCGAACCGTCCGTCGACTGGCAGGGGCGCCCCTACGATCCGGCCAACGGCCCTGCCGCGCACCCGAACGCCCGCTTCACCGTGAGCGCGAAGCAATGCCCGACCTGGTCGGAGAAGGCCGAGGACGCCCAGGGCGTGCCGATCAGCGCCATCGTCTTCGGCGGCCGCCGTCCGTCGCTGCTGCCGCTGGTGATGCAGGCGCGTGACTGGACCCACGGCGTGCTGATGGGCGCGGCGATGGGCTCGGAAACCACCGCCGCGGCCACCGGAGCGGTCGGCGTGCTTCGCCGCGATTCGATGGCGATGAAGCCGTTCTGCGGCTACCACTACGGCGACTACTTCGCGCACTGGCTGTCGCTCGACCGACCCACCGCGAAGCTGCCGGCGATCTTCCACGTCAACTGGTTCCGCAAGGGCGAAGACGGTCGCTTCCTCTGGCCGGGGTTCGGCGACAACCTGCGCGTGCTCGAGTGGATGATCGAGCGGGTCGCGGGACGGGCAGAAGGACGGGAGACTCCGGTCGGCGTGGTGCCCTCGCCTGGCGAATTGCGATCGGAGGGGCTCGACCTGTCAAGGCAGAGCCTGGAGGCATTGCTGGCGATCGACGAGGATGGCTGGCGACAGGAGATGGAGGCGATCGGCGGTTACCTGCGGGAATTCGCTCCCCGGTTGCCCGAGGCGCTGATGCGCGAGCAGGCCCGGATCGCCGCGGCCCTGGCGCAAACCCCGGAAGCCCCTCGGCGCAGCGTCGCCTCGGCGTAGGCCTTTCCACCCGTCCGGCCGCCACGGCGACCGGACGGGTGATTCAAACCCTTTGCGAGGGTGGTGCATCGAAGCTGGCAAGATGAGCACCGCCTGCCTCGCCACCGGATACCCGATGACGCCCGCGATGACCGCACCGGCCCCCGACACGGAGGATGTGCGCGCCGCCGCCGGCGGTGACCGCGTGGCCTTCCAGCGCCTTTATCGCCGCCACGTCGATCGCGTGTACGGTGCGGTGCTCCGGCTGGCCGGCTACGACCACGCCCGCGCCGAAGACCTTACGCAGGACGCCTTCGTCCGGGCCTGGCAGAAGCTCGCCGAGTTCCGCCATGAGAGCGCCTTCGGCACCTGGCTGTATCGGCTGGCGGTCAACGTGGCACTGATGGACATCCGCGCGCGTGGGACCAACCCGGTGGGTTTCGTCGACGAGGACGCCCTCCCGGAGCAGGGCGACACGCCGTTCTGTGCCGCCGAGCGGGACGAACTGGAGCGTGCAATCGGCAAGCTGCCGCCGCGTGCACGGGCGGTGCTGGTATTGCATGACATCGAAGGCTGGAAACACGAGGACATCAGCCGGGACCTGGACATGGCCGTCGGAACCTCCAAGGCGCAGTTGCACCGCGCCCGCGCCCTGCTGCGCAAGCTACTGGGAGAACCCGCATGAACGATTTCGAATGGCGCCGGCAATTGCGCGATCTGGGCCAACCGCAAGCACCGGGCCGCGACCTCTGGGCCGGCATCGAGCAGGCGATCGGCGTTGGCCGTCCGGCCGCACCGGGAGGCCGGACGCCTGCGCGGGCAACATGGTTCTTCGCTGCCGGGCTGGCCGCCGTGACCGTGCTCGCGGTCGGCCTGGCAAGGCTGCAGCCGGCGCCGACCCCGACGACACCGGATATCGCCGCAAGCAGTCGCTGGAAGCCCGAGGATCCGCGCCTGGCCGGCGCCGCGATCGAGTTGGGCGCCGCCCAGATCGAACTGCGCCAGGCCATCGCGCAGGCACCCGGTTCATCGGCGCTGCAGCGCCTGCTCGAACGTACCGAACAGCAACAGTCACGCCTGCGCCAGCTGGGCCACGACGCGGGCTGAAGCCCCGGAGCATCCTCATGAAGACATTCCGCTATCTGACCCTGCTCGCCGCGCTCCATGCCGGAGCTGCATGGGCCGACACACCGTTGGATCTCACCCACGCTGCCACACCGAAGGTCCGCGTATCGATCAGCAACATCAAGGGCGAGGTCAACGTTACCGCGTGGGACCGCGACACCGTCCACGTCGGCGGCACGCTGGGCGACGGCGCTCGCCCGCTGGAGATCACCGGGTCGGACGATGATCTCGAGATCAAGGTGCGCGCGCAGGGGCATTCCGGGCTTCTCAACTGGGGCAGCGACAACGCCATGGGGGCAAGCACGCTTGATGTGCAGGTTCCACGCGGTGCATCGCTCGACGTAAGCGTGGTGAGCGCCCCCCTGAGCATCGACGGGATCGACGGCGGCACGGTCGAAGTGAACTCGGTGAGCGGTCGCGTCCGCATCAATGCGCGTACCCCGAAGCTCAGCGTGGACAGCGTCAGCGGCAGCATCGAGCAGGCCGGCCACGCGGCGACCGCCGATCTGCAGACCGTCAGCGGCGACATCCTCGCTCCGGTGCTGGGCGCCGAGGCCCGGCTTGAAACGGTATCCGGCAAGGTACAGGCGCACGGCGGCCCGTGGAAGAAAGTCACGCTCAGCACCGTATCGGGCGACGTGGACGTGGCCGGCGACATGGCCGCAGACGGCAAGATGGACATCGACAGCATGAGCGGCGACGTCCAGGTGTCGTTGCCGACCGGCGTGTCCACCTCGATCCACGCCAGCAGCTTCAGTGGCAACCTTCGCAGCGCCTTCGGCACGGCGCAGCGCAACGAACACGGGCCAGGCAGCGAACTCGACGCCACGGCCGGCAGTGGCAGTGCCCGCATCGTGATCGAGAGCTTCAGCGGTGACGTGCGGATCCGCGCCGGCGATCACTGAGCCGGGCGAAACCGGGCGCAAGAAAATGCCGTCGCGATGCGACGGCATTTTTATTGGGTTCGTGGTGCCGGAAGCCGGTACTCAGAGATCCTGGTGATACTGCACGTACGGGGTCCTGGACTGGTCGGGCTCGGGACCGACCGGAGTGCTGGTCGAGGAGCCGGACGACCAAAGATTCTGCGCACCGACGCTCAATTGACCCTGCCAGGGAAGCTTCCAGGTCACCCCGAAGTCGATGCTGCTCCAACGGCGGTCCGGGCTGTAGGCACCGGGGATGCCAGCCGAAGGCTGCATCACCCGCCCCACCAGACTGCCGCTGAGCGGGCCGCGGTCGATGCCGAAGCTCAGCGCCTTCTGGTCGAGCGTATCGATGCCCATCAGGTTGCCCGGGAGCAGATGGATGCGCCCCACGCTGGCACCAAGGTCGATGCCGCTGCTGGCGTCCAGCGCCACACGGCCACGGGCATTGAGTTGGGTACTGCTGCCGAACGAGGACAACCCGTTCACGCCGGGAAGTGCGCCCGGCAGCACGCGCGGGAGGCGCGCGGCACTGTTCACGGCGTCGGCGCCCATGCTCAGACCGAGGCTGTAGCGGCCGGCACTGTAGGTTGCGCCGACTTCGCTGCCGAGCACTCGATAGGGGGCATTGGCCCAGGAATGCTCGGTGACTCCGGCGTGGGCCTGCAGGGAGGGGCTCAGCCGGTAGAGCACCCCGTTGGTAGCGACCGCGCCAGCATCCACCACGCTGAAAGCCAGCGGGGCGTCCGCCGCGGAGACGCCGGCCGGCTGCCGACCAGCCCCCAGCATGAGTACCCGACCGTCAGCGCCCCGCCACAGCGGGACCGCTACCCCGGGAGACACCTCGGCCACCTGGTCGGCCTGTCCGGACAGCAACTGACCGGCAAACTGGTCGTTCCCGGGCAACGCCTGAGCGGCCGCCGAGAGCGGCAGCAGCAGAAGCACGGCGAGGGCAAGTGGGCGGCGCATGACGGCAAAAAGCACACCAAGTCGGAGATGACGATCAGTATATCCCTTTTTACGTTTTGCTAACAGCACCGAAAAGCCGCTGTGGTGCACAGAACGGCAGGGCTGACGCCAGCATCGGACCCCCGTCCGAGCGAATGGTTTCCTGCGCCAAAACACGCCGCGCCCGGCGACAAAGCAAGGCTGCCGAGCTATAAAGGCTGCCTGTAATTTTTCACGTCGAGTTCACCCTCCCTGATGAGCTTCGTGCCCACCCAGAGCGCGAGCGGATCTGGCCGGACCAGTTCCGGGCAGCTTGCGCTGCATGGAGCGGTCGAACGGCTGTTCAGCGTGACCGACGCGGCCGGCGTCGTCGATGTCTGCGAGCGCCTGCTCGCTACTCTCGGATTCGCCGGACGCCTGCGCTGGCGGCTCCATGGCGACAGCTGGACGCCGGACCCGGGGGTGCGCCAGATCGACCTGGCCGACGATCCGCAGGGCCTGCGCACACTGATTCTCGAGTGTCCCGCCGCGCCACTGCCGGTAACCCTGGAAGCCGAACTGGCCTGGCTGGGCCGGGTGGTGGCTTCGCGGCTACGGCAACTGGCCGAAACCGCCAGGCTCTACGAGGCCATCTCCCGCCTGGCCATGGCCGAGCGCCTGCAACGCGCGCTGTACGCGATCGCCGAGCAGGCCGGTTCCGACCATGCGATGCCGGACATGATGCGCGCCCTGCACGGCATCGTCGGCAGCCTGATGTACGCGGAGAATTTCTACATCGTGTTGTATGACGAAGCCTCGGGAAGCGTGCGCTTTCCGTACTACGTGGACACGATGGACAAGGACCCGCCCTCGCCCGGCGAGAGTGTTCCGCTCAGGGAGATGGAGTACAGCCTCACCTGGAACCTGCTCAAGGGCGGGCAGCCGATCATGGGATCGATCGAGGAGGTGTCGCAGCAGTTGCCCGGCCGGCTGATACCGATCGGACCGAACTGCGAGCACTGGCTCGGCGTCCCGCTGCTGCGCGAAGGGCGGGTCGTGGGCGGTATCGTGATGCAGAGCTACCGCAGCGACACGCGATATACCCAGAACGACCGCGAACTGCTCAGCTATGTCGCCCAGCACGTGCAGACAGCGCTGGAGCGCCGGGCGGCCCACGCCGAGCTGGAGCGTCGCGTGGCCGACCGCACCGCTGCTCTGCGGGAGGCCAACCGGGTGCTGCGCCAGCAGGTGCTGCAGCGTCAGCGCGGGGAGCGGCTGCAGGCAGCACTGTTCCGCATCGCCGAAATGGCCAGCGCACCGGAGAGCCTGGAGGGCTTCTACGCTGCCGTGCACCGGATCATCAGCGGCCTGCTCTACGCCCGGAATTTCTACATCGCGCTGCTGGACGAGGACGGCAAGCAGATCAGCTTCCCCTACTCGGTCGACGAGGTGGACGCGGTGCGCCCGCCGCGCTCGCACGGACGAGGCGCCACCGAATACGTGCTGCGCCACGGCAAGCCGCTGCTGGCCGATCCGGCCGAGATCGACCGGTTGGTGTCGATCGGCGAAATCAGCCAGTTCGGCGCCCGCTCGGTGTGCTGGCTGGGCGTGCCGCTGGTCTGGAACGACCGCGTCATGGGCGTGCTGGCGGTGCAGAGCTACACCCCGGAGCACACCTACACGGCGCGCGACCAGGAGCTGCTCACCTTCGTCAGCTACCACATCGCCAACGCGCTGCAGCGCAAGCACACCAATGAGTCGCTCAAGCAGGCCTATGCGAGCCTGGAGCGACGCGTCGACGAGCGCACCCGCGCGCTGGCGCTGGCCAACCGGGATCTGCGCGAGCAGATCGCCGAACGCGAGCGGGTCGAGCGCCGGCTCAAGTACGAGACGCTTCACGACTCGCTGACCGGCCTGCCGAACCGCACCCTGCTGCTGCAGCGGCTCGACCACGCACTGAACCAGTACAAGGCCGATCCGCAGCGGCTGTTCGCAGTGCTGTTCATCGACCTGGACCGCTTCAAGGTCATCAACGACTCGGTCGGCCATCTGGTCGGCGACGACCTGCTGTTCCAGGTGGGCGGCCGCATCCGCGGCTGCCTGAAGACGCGCGACCTGGTGGCCCGCCTCGGCGGCGACGAGTTCGCGGTGCTGCTCGACGGCATTACCGAACCGGCCATGGCGCAGCAGATCGCCGAGCGCATCATCACCCAGCTCCAGGCCCCGTTCCGGCTGGGCATCAAGGAGATCTTCACCTCGGCCTCGATCGGCATCTCCCTGCCCGCGCCTCATTACCAGCAGCCCGAAGAGCTCCTGCGCGACGCCGATGCGGCGATGTACAGCGCCAAGGACGACGGTCGCCATCGGGCCGCGCTGTTCGACGACCGCCTGCGTTACGAAGCGCTGTCCCTGCTCGAGATGGAGGGTGACCTGCGCCGCGGCCTCGCGCGCAACGAGTTCGAGCCCTACTACCAGCCGGTGGTGGCGATCTCCGATGGCAGCATCGTGGGCTTCGAGGCACTGCTGCGCTGGAACCACCCGGAACGCGGCCTGCTGTCGCCCGGCGATTTCCTGATCGTCGCCGAGGAGAGCGGCTGCGCCGAAAACATCGACTGGCAGATCTTCGAGCAGGTGTTCGCACAGACGCTGGTGCTGACCCGCGGCGAGGGTTTCATCAGCATCAACGTGTCCGGCCGGCATTTCCGGCTGGCCGACCTGGACGAACGGCTGCTGGCGGCAATGGAACGTCATGGCGTGCCGACCCACTGCATCCGCATCGAGGTCACCGAACGCGCGCTGCTGGAGAATCCGCCGCAGGTCAAACGCATCCTGGAGAGCCTGCGCCAGCAGGGCGTGCGGATCTCCCTGGACGACTTCGGCACCGGCTATTCGTCACTGAGCTACCTGCACCAGTACCCGATCCAGACCCTGAAGATCGATCGCTCCTTTATCACCGAGCTGCCCCGCGACCTGGCCGAGCTGGAGGAGAACCAGGGCCTGGCCGTGGTGCGCGGCATCCAGGTGCTGGCCGACTCGCTGAAGATGGAGGTGATCGCCGAGGGCATCGAGGAGGAGCACCAGCGCGAAGCACTGCTCCGTATCGGCACCCGCTACGCGCAAGGCTTCCTGTTTGCGCGCGCGCAGCCCGCCTCGCACTGGCTGGGGCCCGACGCGCCGGCCCGGCTCCTGCCGCTGGCGGACTGAACGTCCGCCCTCGTTGTCTTACTGCGCCGTGGTCGACTGCGGGGTGCCACCCGGACTGCTCAGCAGATGTTCGGCGTCGATGCGGTCGAAGGTGTAGCGCTGGGCGCAGAACTCGCAGATCACCTCGATCTCGCCGTCGCGCGCGGCGAGCGCCGCCTCCACTTCCTCGCGCCCCAGCGCGCGCAGCATGGCCGACACCCGCTCGCGGGTGCAGCTGCAGCCGAAGGCCAGCGGACGCGGCTCGAACAGGCGCACGTTCTCCTCGTGGTAGAGCCGGTACAGCAGCTGTTCGGGTGCCGTGGCCAGCATCTCGTCCGCGCCCAGCGTGGCGGTGAGGTGCTCGATGCGCGACCACGCGTCCTCGTCCTGCACCGCGTCGTGCCCGCCCTCGCCCGGCAGGCGCTGCAGCATCAGGCCGACCGCATGCTCGCCATCGGCGGCCAGCACGATGCGCGCCGGCAACTGCTCGGACTGCACGAAATAGGCTTCCAGCGAGCGGGCCAGATCGGGCTGATGCAGGTCCACCAGGCCCTGGTAGCGTTGGCCGCGCTCGGCCGAGCCGATGGTGATCGCCATCACCGCGCCGGGCAGGTCTGCCAGCGCCAGCGGCTCCGGCAAAGGATCGCTCCACCGCGCCAGGCCGCGCAGGCGACCCCGGTCGGTGCACTCGGTGAACAGCAGGCGCAGGGCACCGGCGCTCTTGAGCTCGATCGACAACGCGCCGTCGAGCTTGATGTTGCCGGTCAGCAGCGCGCTGGCCGCCAGCGACTGGCCCAGCAGCGCCCGCAGGGAAGCCGGATAGTCGGCCCGGCCGGCGACTTCGCGCCAGGCCGGCCCCAGCCGCACGAGCACGCCTCGCACGCCCGCACGCTCGAGCAGGAAGCGGTGCAGCACGTCTTCGACCAGAATCGTTTCCACGGGAAGCCTCGTCATTCGTTGAACCCGGCTATATGGGGCTGGCCAGCGCCGCCTCAACGGTCGCTCCACACGCGCCCCTTATACTCGATGCTTTCGCGCCAAGCCGCCGTCCATGCCCCCACGAACCGCACTACGCCGCCTGCTGCGCTGGCTTGGCCTGCTCGCCCTGGCCTGGGTGGCCCTCAGCTGGCTGTTCGTGCTGGTGCTGCGCTTCGTTCCGCCGTGGACCTCGGCGGTGATGATGGAAAGGCAGCTCAGCGCCTGGATGCACGGTGAGAAGGATTTCCACCTGCACCACCGCTGGGTGCCGTGGCGCGAGGTTTCGCCCTGGGTGCCGCTGGCGATGGTGGCCGGCGAGGATCAGAAATTCCCGTTCCACCACGGCTTCGACTTCGACCAGATCCAGGACGCGATCGACGCCGCCGACGACGGCCGGCGCCTGCGCGGGGCCAGCACGATCAGCCAGCAGACGGCCAAGAACCTGTTCCTGTGGAACGGCCGCAGCTTCATCCGCAAGGGGCTCGAGGCTTACTTCACGGTGCTGCTGGAGGCCACCTGGCCCAAGCGGCGCATCCTCGAGGTGTACATGAACATCGCCGAGCTCGGGGACGGCATCTACGGCGTGGGAGCGGCCAGCGACACCTACTTCCACGTGCCGCCCGCACGCCTCGGTCCGGAGCAGGCCGCGCGGCTCGCCGCGGTACTGCCCAGCCCGCGACGGTTCCACGTCGACCGTCCGAGTGCCTATGTGCAGCGCCGGGTGGACTGGATCGAAAAGCAAATGGAAAGGCTGGGCGGGCCAGGATATCTGGACAGCGAACGCCCGCCCGCCAATACCGGCCGGCGCTGACCTCCTCTATTGGCCAGCGGCCGGCCAGTGCATAGCATGCCGTGTCGACCCGAGCCGCCTTCCCCATGACCGAACTGACCATCGTCGTCCCTGCCTACAACGAATCGAGCGTGCTCGACGCGTTCCACGCGCGCGCGCTGGCCGTGCTCGACACCCTGGGCATGGATGGGCGACTGCTCTACGTCGATGACGGCAGCCGCGACAACACCTGGGAACTGATCCGCGGCTACTGCGCGGACCCGCGCGTGACCGGACTGTGCCTGTCGCGCAACTTCGGCAAGGAGGCGGCGCTCACCGCCGGCCTCGACGCGGTCACCGAGGGCGCCGCCGTGGTCATCGACGCCGACCTGCAGGATCCGCCCGAACTGATCCCCGCGCTGGTCGAGCAATGGCGGGCCGGCTACGACGTGGTCTATGCCACGCGCAGCGCCCGCGCCGGCGAAAGCCGGCTCAAGCGGTTCACCGCGGCGGCCTTCTACCGGACCATGGAGCGTCTCTCCAATACCCCGCTGCCACGCGACACCGGCGACTTCCGTCTGCTCTCGCGCCGCGCGCTGGACGCACTGGCCACGCTGCGCGAGCGCCAGCGCTTCATGAAGGGCCTGTTCGCCTGGATCGGCTTCCGCCAGACCGCCATCCGCTACCAGCGCGACCCGCGCTTTGCCGGCGACACCAAATGGAACTACTGGCGGCTGACTCAGCTGGCGATCGAGGGCATCACCTCGTTCTCCAGCGCTCCGCTGCGCCTGGCCACCTGGATCGGCGTGGCCGCGGCGGCGGTCTCTTTCGTCTACGGCACATGGGTGTTCACCAAGGCGCTGATCTGGGGCGACCCGGTGCGCGGCTACCCCACGCTGATGGTGGTGATCCTGTTCCTCGGTGGCGTGCAGCTGCTGGCGCTGGGCGTGATCGGCGAGTACCTGGGACGCAACTACACCGAGACCAAGCAGCGCCCGCTGTACTTCGTGCAGGAGCGTGTCGACGGCGACCGCTGAGGCGATTCACGACGCCACCACACCGCAGCGCTCCGGCGGCGCTAGACTCGGCACAGATCCAAGCCCGGGAGTCGGCCATGAACCAGGTCAAGCATCTGCTGGAGATCAAGGGTCACGCGGTACACGCCGTGCCACCGGAAACGCCGGTACTGGACGCGATCCGGATGATGGCCGAGCGCCGCGTCGGCGCCCTGCTCGTGATGCACGCCGAGCGGCTGGAAGGGATCGTTTCCGAGCGTGACTACGCGCGCAAGGTGATCCTGCAGGGGCGTGCCTCGGCGTCTACCCCGGTGTCCGAGATCATGAGCGCACAACCGATCACGGTGACCCCGGAGACCGAGGTGCTCGAATGCATGCGCTTATGCACGCACAGCCGGATCCGGCACCTGCCGGTGATCGAAGACGGCCGCGTGGTCGGCCTGATCTCGATCGGCGACCTGGTCAAGGCGGTGATCGACGAGCAGGCCGAACAGATCGAGCAACTGCAGCGCTACATCACCGGGTGAACCTGCGCTGGGGGAGTGCGGGCTACCCTGCCGCGGTCCCCTCGGTGCCCGGCCCGGCCGACTCGTCGGGCGCCAGATCGGCGGACCAGCCGGCACGGGTGGCCACCCAGGTGGCCATCGAGGCCACCCCCGCGCCGAGCAGCGCCAGGCCACCGACGCCGAGGCCGAGCATGCGCAGGCCACTGACCGCGCTGGTGACCACCACATCGCCGAATCGCCAGACGGCGGTCTCGACGAAGTTCTTGCCCTTGTAGCGGGTTTCGCGGGATACCCGCGTGTAGAGCGCATCGGTGGCCGGCTTGGTCATGCCGTAGGCAAAGCCGCGCGTGATCACCATCGTCAGGGCCAGCAACGACACACTCGAGCCGAACACGACGACGCTGCCGTCGGAACCGGACAGCGCCAAAACGACCAGCAGCAGCACGTTCACCACCGCTGGCACCACCAGCCCCCAGCCGGCACCGAGGCGGATCAGCAGCCATCGCGTGGCGCTCAGTTGCAGCACCGCCCCAAGCGTGTTGGTGGCCAGGTCCAGGTTGTTGTAGAACGCCGTACGCGCCACCACGCCGGCGAAATGTGCCTTGGCGTAATCGGCCACCAATGCATAGGCCAGCGTGCCGATGCCGTCACCGAACAGCATCAGCAGCGCCATGTAGCGCATGAACGGCTGGGTCCACACCGCGCGCAGGCCGGCCCACAGCGAGCCGCCGATCACCTGGTCGCCGCGACTCTGCGGCTCCCTGCCCTCCCTCGCCGACAGCAGCAGGAGCAGTCCGAGCGACGCACCCAGCGCCAGCGCCGACACCAGCAGCAACGGCGGCACCCCGATAAGTTGCAGCAGCAGCTTGGTCAGCAGCGGGCCGAAGACGGCCCCGCCCATGCCGCCCAGTGCGATCAGCGAAAACGCCTTGCGCGCCTCGACGCTGGAGAAGATGTCGGCCATGAAGCTCCAGAACAGCGACACCACGAAGAGGTTGAACACGCTGACCCACACAAAAAACACCACGCCCAGGTTGCGCGCGCCGAGACGATCCTGCGCCAGGAAGGCCGGCACGAAAGCCAGCAGGCACAGGATGAAGAAGCTGTAGCTCCAGCACAGCAAGGGACGCCTCGGGAAGCGCGCCACCAGAAGGCCGAAGACCGGCGTCAGCGCCAGCATGACCACGAACACCGCCCCGTAGAAGAGCGGCAGCGACTGCGAACCCACGGCGCCGCCGAGCTGGTTCATCACCGGCCGGATGATGTAGTACGACGTCATCAGGAAAAAGAACGCCAGTGCCGACAGGGCCGAGGCGGTACCCAGCCTGGCAGCGTGATTGGGGGATGCGCTCAAGGGGAGTTCCAGCGTGGGTCCGGCAAAGACTAGCATGGGGCCATCAGGCCCCCGCGGGGGCACGGGGGAACGGGAATGGCTTACGACTACGTCATCGTCGGCGCTGGCTCGGCCGGCTGCGTGCTGGCCCACCGGCTGAGCGCGAATCCGGACACGCGGGTACTGCTGCTGGAAGCCGGGCCGCGCGACTGGAACCCGCTGATCCACATGCCGGCGGGCCTGGCGCGGCTGGTCAAGGTGCGCAGCGTGAACTGGGACTACCACACCGAGCCCGAGCCGCAATTGCTCGGCCGGCGCCTGTGGTGGCCGCGCGGCAAGACGCTGGGCGGCTCCAGCTCGATCAACGCGATGTGCTACATCCGCGGCGTGCCCGGCGACTATGACCGCTGGGCCGAGGCCTCGGGCGATCCGCGCTGGAGCTGGCACCAGGTGCTGCCCTGGTTCAAGCTGAGCGAGGACAACGCGCGAGGTGCAGACGCCCGCCACGGCACCGGTGGGCCGCTGGGCGTGTCGGACCTTCGCCACCACAACGTGCTGTCGGACGCCCTGCTGGAGGCAGCCGGCCAGGTCGGCCATGCGCGCAACGAGGACTTCAACGGCGAACACCAGGAAGGCTTCGGCCTGTACCAGGTCACCCAGCGCAACGGCGCGCGCTGCTCCACCGCGACCGGCTTCCTGCGGCCGGTGCGCGACCGCGCCAACCTCGAGGTACGCACGGGCGCCCTGGTCGAGCGCGTGATCATCGAGCGCGGCCGCGCGGTCGGGGTGCAGCTGCGCAACGGCAGCGGCTCGCAACGCATCGATGCCGGCCAGGTACTGCTGGCGGCCGGTGCGATCAATTCCCCCCACCTGCTGATGCTGTCGGGCATCGGTCCGGCCGACCACCTGCGCGAACACGGCATCCCCGTCGTGCTCGACCAGCCGGAAGTCGGCGGCAACCTGCAGGACCACCTGGACATCTGCACCCTGGTCGGCAGCACCCGTCCGGTCACCTACGACCATCTGAACGAAGTGGCCGCAGGCCTGCGCTACCTGATCGCGCGGCAGGGTCCTGGCACGTCGAACATCGCCGAGGCCGGCGGCTTCCTGCGCAGCCGGCTGGCCACCGACGAGCGCTGCGACCTGCAGTTCCATTTCGTGCCCGCCCTGCTCGACGACCACGGTCGGCACCGTCTGCCCGGCGACGGCTACACCCTGCACGCCTGCTACCTGCACCCGCGCAGCCGCGGACGGCTGCGGTTGCGCTCGGCGGACCCTGCCCGGCCGGTGGCGATCCACGCCAACTACCTGGGCGACGGCGAAGGCCACGACCTCGCCCGGATGATCGAGGCGGCGAAGCTGTCACGCGACATCCTCGCCCAGGCCGCCTTCGATCCCTACCGGGGCGAACCGGTGTTCCCGGAGACGGCGCTGGAAAGCGACGCCGAGTTCGAGGCTTTCATCCGCCGCAAGGCCGAATCGGTCTACCACCCGGTCGGCAGCTGCCGGATGGGCCGGGATGCCGGCGCCGTGGTCGACAGCGAATTGCGCCTGCGCGGCATCGACGGACTGCGTGTAGTCGACGCCTCGGTGATGCCGGAACTGCCCTCGGGCAACACCAATGCGCCGACGATCATGATCGCCGAGCGAGCCAGCGCGCTGCTGCTCGGCATGGAGCACTGAAGCCGGCGGTGACGCTCCCGCCTGGAGGCTGACTCCCGCCTGTTCGTGCACCCCGGGTTTCGTTGTGGCCGGGCGCGAACTCGCCGACAATCCGGCGATCAGAAGCATGACCGGCGCCTGCCGGAAGTCCCCCTTTTTTCCCACCTCCGGCAGCGCTGCCGGGCACACCCTCGAGCCGCATGCCGTTCCGTCCCCTGACCCTTGCCCTCGCCAGCGCGCTGGCTCTGTCCGTCGCCATGTCCGCCGCTGCGGCCCCACTTCGACAGGATCCGACCACCCAGGTGGTCAGCAACGTGCCGTCCGCCCAGGTGCCACCGGCCCGGGTCAAGGCAGCCCTCGGCGACTACCGGCACTGGCTGGACGAACTGGGCCGGCGTCATTCGGTTGCGGGCCTGGCGACCGCCGTGGTGGTCAACGACAAGGTGGCCTTCGAATACACCATGGGTTACGCCGACGCCTCCACCAAGGCTCCGGTGGAGCCGAACACGGTGTTCCGTCTCGCCTCGCTGTCCAAGGCCTTCGCCACCGGACTCACCGCGCTGCTGGTGCGCGACGGCAAGCTGAGCTGGGATACCAGGCTGATCGACGTACTGCCGTTCTTCAAGCTCAAGGACATGCAGGCGGCCGAGCAGGTTACGGTCGGCGACATTCTCGGCCAGCGCGTCGGCCTGCCGCGCAACACCTACGACAACATGCTCGAGGACGACGTCCCCTACGAAGAGCTGGTCCGCAAGCTCGACGAGGTGGACATGGCCTGCGGCCCGGGCCAGTGCTACGGCTACCAGAACGTCGCCTTCAGCCTGATCGGCGATGTGATCTACACCGAGACCGGGGACTTCTTCTATCGCCTCGTGGACAAGCGGATCTTCTACCCGCTCGGCATGAAGACGGCGAGCTACGGGCGCGCCGCGCTGGAGGCCAGTCCGAGCTGGGCGCGTCCCCATCGACCCGCTGGTCACGGCGAGTGGCGCCCATTCGAGCCGAAGGAGGCCTATTACCGCGTCGCTCCCGCCGCTGGTGTGAACGCCAGTCTGCGCGACATGGAGAAATGGCTGATTGCCCAGATGGGTGGCCGACCCGACGTGCTGCCCGCCGACCTGCTGGCCGTGCTGCATGCCCCCGGCGTGGCGACACCGGTGGAGATGCACTCCACGCCCTGGCGCCGCGCGCGGATCACCCAGGCCCATTACGCACTGGGCTGGCGCGTATTCACCTATGGCGGCGAGACGCTGATCTTCCACGCCGGCGCGGTGCAGGGCTATCGCACGATGATCGGCTTTTTCCCCAAGTACCACGTGGGTATCGTGACCATGTGGAACTCGGCCGGCGCAGCGCCCTCCGGCCTGATGCCGATGATGTTCGACCGCCTGCTCGGCCTGCCGCACGTGGACTGGGCCGGGCTGGAGAGTCCGCCGCCGACCCAGCCGGAGCGGAGACGCTCTCCGCGTCGTCACCACCACCGCTGACGTCGGTTGGCGGACCGACCGCAACGGTCAACGCCGCCTCCCGGACAAGCAAACGGCCAGCAGTCCTCTGCTGGCCGTTTTCGCTCAACCCTCGCGCCCCGTCAAAGCTTGAAGTTGATGCGGTTGGTGACCGTGCTGTCGACCGGCTCGCCATTGCGGGTTGCCGGCTTGAACTCCCAGCGGTCTACCGCATCGATCGCCGCGCGCTCGAAGACATGCCGCGGCTGCGCCTCGACGACCTTGATGTCCGCGGTATGCCCGTCAGGCTTAACCGTGAAGGACAGCACCACGAAGCCCTCGGTCCGCGAGCGCTGCGCCTGGGTCGGGTAGCGCGGCTGCACGCTGCGGATGAGCACAGCAGGCGTCAAGGTCGGCTGCACCGGTGCAACCTGCGCGGTCTGGCTGGGCGTGCTGGCGGGCTTCTGCGTGGTCGCCGGTCCTGCCGGTCTGGCCGTCGCCGTCGCCGTCGCCACCTGCGCCGCCTGCTCCTGCGCCGCCTTGTCCGCTGCCGCCTTGTCTTCGGCCGCCTTCTGCGCAGCGAGCTGCTGCTGGCGCGCCTGGTCGGCAGCTTCCTGCTGGGCCTTGTCGGCCACCTTGCGCTGGGCATCCAGCTTGGAGCGCAGGATCGTCAGCGTGTAGTTGGCCGGATCGGCTTTCGCGAGCAGGTCGATCTCGCGCTGGGCCTCGTTGAAGTTGCCGGCATTGATCTGCTGTTCGGCCGCGCTTGCCGCGAACGGGAAAGTCTCGCGCAACGCGTCGGTCGCCACCGGATTGCCCGGCTCACGCTCCAGCGCCTTGAGGTAGAACTCGAAGGCGTTGTTGCCGGCCGGCGCCAGATAGCGCTGGTCGTTCATCGCCTTGCGGGCCTCGGCCAGCAGCTGGTCGGTACCCATCGCCTCCACGTTGGCCGGCGGCGGCGCCTGCACGGTGTTGGTGGTGACCGGGCTGGACGGATGGCCGCCTGCGTCGGACAGCAGCATCTCTTCGTGCGGCTGGATCACCAGGAACCAGGAGGCGACTGCCAGGACGACGATGATGGCCAGAGCGGCCAGTGTGACGGGCCGTACGGCCCCGCGCGCGCGACGGCGCGCCTCGAGTTTGATTCGGGTATCCATGATCTCTCGCTGAGTGGCATCAGATACCCGCGCTTTTTCCCCCCGTAAATCCAGGAGCGACGACCTGCCCCCAGGTGCGGCGCGGCGCGGATGAGCGAAAGGTAACCGCATTGCGGAGTCACGGCAAACGGCGGCAGGGCCTGTCGCCATGATGGGTGGGGAACGGCTTTTCCCGACCCCAGAACGAAGCATCCCGGCGCATGGCCGGGACGAATCGCTTTCGAAGGGCTTCCCCGCGCTGGGCACCGCGGGGAAACAAATTCGAACGAACTTTCTAGTTATGTAGCGACTTACTTCTTGGCCTTGGCCGTCTTGGTGGCCTTGGCCACCTTGGCCGGAGCGGCCTTCTTGGCAGCGGCCTTCTTCGGCGCGGCCTTCTTGGCAGCGACCTTCTTCACCGCGGTCTTCTTGGCGGCGGTCTTCTTGGCGGCGGCCGGCTTCTTGGCAGCAGCCTTCTTCGGAGCAGCCTTCTTGGCGGCAACCTTCTTCACGGCAGCCTTCTTGGCGGCCGGCTTCTTCGCCACCGGCTTCTTGGCGGCGACTTTCTTCACGGTGGTCTTCTTGGCGGCCTTCTTGGCGGCCGGTTTCTTTGCAGCGGTTTTCTTGGCAGTGGCCATGGTTCGTCTCAGCTCCTCATCAGTTGGCAGTGGTTGCCCAGTAAAAGCGTGAAGGAACGCCTCGACCAGCAAATCGCTGTTGGTGGCGTGCCGAAGATTGTTCACCTGGCGGTGGGTGCGCAGATCGGACAGAAGTCGCAGGACGTGAAGTGGAATCGAGACGGTGATCTTGCGTACCGCGCCAGCTTTCTCGCCGTGCTCGACATAGGGTTGTACATACTTCACTGCCGACATAGCACCTGTTCCCCAGAATCTGGTGCGAAAGCTATTCCCGAAGATTTCAACTGTCAATTGATTTTGAACACCCGGAAACGACCCGCCAGCCCCCTCCCAGCCCGCCCAAAAGCCCCGCCACACAAGGCGTTGCGGCAATTCGCGAATCAATAAGAAAGACGTATAGACGTCCATACAAAATTCTTTCGCATTTGCCGTCCGTCGCGGAAAACCGCGCTGTATAAAGGTTTGCGGCCACCATCGGAAAAAAACGCATCGCCGGCACATGCATCGCATGCACGATACGCTTGCTCGCAAACGCGCTCCCGGCACCTCGGAAAAATGGATGAACGGAAGACGACCGAAGCACCGTTCGCGGAGGAAATTTTTTTCCTTCACCCGCGCCGGCGACGTCCGGATACGACGACGGCCGCTCTCGCGGCCGTCGTCGGAACAATCGAGGAGCCGATCCGTCAGTGGTCTTCGTTCTCGATCTGCTCGGCGTAGGCGTCCGCGGAGAGCAGGTCGTCGAGTTCGGCGCGATCGCTCGGACGCACGACGAACAGCCAGCCCTCGCCGAACGCATCTTCATTGATCACTTCGGGCTTGTCGGTCAGCGCCTCGTTGACCTCGACGATCTCGCCGGACACCGGCGAATAGATGTCCGAAGCGGCCTTCACCGATTCGACCACCGCCACGCCATTGCCTGCCTGCACGCTCGCACCGATCTCGGGCAGCTCCACGTACACCAGGTCGCCCAGCGCCGCCTGGGCATGGTCGGAAATGCCCACGCGAACCAGGCCGTCGTCCTCGACGCGGGCCCATTCGTGGGATTTGAGGAATTTCAGATCGCCGGGAATCTCGCTCATGATCGGGTCCAGTCGTTGGAGTGGGAGGAAGGTGGACGCGGCGATTCTAGCGCGCGCGCCCGGTGCCGCCGAGTCACCCCGGCGGCAGGGAGTCAGATGCCCTCGCAGGGCTTGCCGTCGCGCACGAACGGATACTTGACCAGGCGTACCGGCAACTCGCGGCCGCGGATATCCACGCGGATGTCGCCCGGCTCGCCGGCCGGGATGCGGGCGAAGGCGATCGCCTTCTCCAGCGTGGGCGAGAAGCTGCCCGAGAGGATTTCGCCCTCGCCCTGCGCGGTGAGCACCTTCTGGCCGTGACGCAACACGCCCTTGTCGTCCAGCACCAGGCCGACCATCACCCGCTTCACGCCATCGGCCTTCTGCGCCTCGAGTGCGGCGCGGCCAATGAAATCGCGGCCTTCGTCCAGCGCGATGGTCCAGCCGAGGTTGGCCTCCCACGGCGAGACATCCTCGTCCATGTCCTGGCCGTAGAGGTTCATGCCGGCCTCCAGTCGCAGGGTGTCGCGTGCACCCAGGCCGCAGGGCCTCACGCCCGCATCGACCAGCGCCTGCCACAACGCCACGGCGTGCTCTTCCGGCACGATGATTTCGAAGCCGTCTTCGCCGGTGTAGCCGGTACGCGCGACGAACAGCGGCATGCCGTGCGGACCCGGCGCCGCGGCGGCGGCGAACTTGCCCAGCTTCTCGATGCGGGGGCGATCGGCCTCGGCGATCAGGCCGATGACCTTGCCGCGGGCGTTCGGTCCCTGCACCGCGATCATCGCGAACTCGGGGCGCTCCTTGACGGTGACGTCGAAGGCTCTGGCCTGGGTCTCGATCCAGGCCAGATCCTTGGCGCGGGTCGCCGCGTTGACCACCAGCCGGTAGTGGGCGTCGTCGAAGAAGTAGACGATCAGGTCGTCGATCACGCCGCCGCGCTCATTGAGCATGCACGAGTACAGCGCCTTGCCGGCGACCTTCAGCTTGTCCACGCTGTTGGCCAGCAGGCGCCGGAGGAACTCGCGTGTGCGCGGTCCGTGCAGGTCGATCACCGTCATGTGCGAGACGTCGAACATGCCGGCGTCGCCGCGCACGGCGTGATGCTCCTCCATCTGCGAGCCGTAGTTGATCGGCATGTCCCAGCCGCCGAAATCGACCATGCGGGCGCCGAGCGCGCGATGGGTGTCGTTGAGTACGGTCTTCGCAGTCATGGGGAGCGCGCCTGGGGAAAGCGCGAATTATCGCCGCCGCGCCCCGGCCAAGCCAAGCGGCAGTGCCGCGTCAGCGCGACGTGACGATCCGGCGAAAGGTCAGGTTGAGCCGCGGCCGCTCCAATCCCTTCGCCCGCGGCAGGTCGTGGCGATACAGGCGCTGGGTGTCGCCGGCCATCCGCAGCAGGCTGCCGTGGCGCAGGATCAGGCTGCGGATATCGTCGCGCCGCGAGGGTTCCCCGCGGGCGCGCCGCGGGCGCAGCCGGAAGCGCCGCTCCGCACCGAGGCTGAGCGAGGCGATCACCGGCCGCTCGCCCAGCTCGGGCTCGTCGTCGCTGTGCCAGCCCATCGCGTCGTCGCCATTGCGATAGAGATTGGCCAGCACGCTGTTGAAGCGTTCACCGCAGGCCTGCCCGACCCGTGCGCGAAGTCCGTCCAGCCGCTCCGACCAGGGATGCGGCTCGAAACGCGTGCCGGAATAGACGTAGCTCGTGCCCGGATCGCCGATCCAGCAGCTCAGGCGCGGCGAAGCCACCTCGCGCCCGAAGATCCGGATCCGGTGATTCTCCCAGCGGATCGCGACGAGCAGCTCGGCGAGCAGCGCATCGGCCTCGGTCGGCGCCAGCCAGTCCTCGATGATCGACAGCTCCGCCCCGGGTAGCGGCAGCGCCTGCCACGTGGCTGCGCCCATCACGACGCCCTCAGGCGATCGCGGGGTACGACGGCTCGGCATCCAGCGTGGCCGCCACGATGCCGGCCAGTTCCAGCAGGCGCAGGTCCGAGCCGCGCGCACCGACCAGCTGCAGGCCGATCGGCAGACCGTCCGGCAAGGTACCCATCGGGATGCTCACCGCCGGACAGCCGGCCAGGCTGGCGAAGCTGGTGAGATCGGCGATCGAGTCCGGCACCGGGCCATCGAGCGGAAACGCCCCCTGCGGGGTGGTCGGTAGCACCAGCACATCCACCTGCGAGAACAGCCGGCGCATCTTCAGGGTGGCCGCATCGAGCACGCGGTCGGCGTTGGCATAGTCGCCAGCCGATTTGTGCGCCGCGTAATCCAGCATGTGGCGGAAGCGGGGCGAAACCGGATGCGCGGTGTCGGCCAGGTCGGCGGCGAAGGTGCCGAGCATCTCCGCCTCCATCAGCAGCAGGCCGGCGCGGCGGGTGCGGGCGAAATCCCAGTCGCTGAAATCCACGGTGCGGCGCTCGCCCAGCTCGCGCGGCAGCTTCGTCATGGCCGTATCGAACACGGCGATCACGTCCGGCGCCACGCCGACCGCGGCCAGGTCCGGCAGCAAGCCGGCACGCAACCGTCCCGGCTCCCAGTCCGGCAGATCGAAGGCGACGCGCCGGCGGCGCGAGCGGGCATCGTCGGCGTCATAGCCGGCGAGCACCTGCAGCAGCACCGTGAGGTCGTCCACACCGCGTGCCAGCAGACCCACCGCATCGAGGCGCCGCGCGGCGGGCACCAGGCCACGGGCTGAGATCTCGCCGTGAGTGGGCTTGAGCGCGAACACGCCGCAATAACTGGCCGGGATGCGGATCGACCCGAGGCTATCCGAGCCGACCGCCGCCACCGCCAGGCCGGCCGCCACCGCCGCCGCCGCGCCGCCGGACGAGCCACCCGCGCTGTAACCGTGCTTCCACGGATTGTGGGTGGCGCCGAAATGCGGATTGTCGGTCACGGCGCCCAGCGCGCCTTCGTCCATGTTGGTCTTGCCCAGCAGCACCGAGCCGGAAGCACGCAGGCGCGCGACGGTGTGGGCGTCGTCCTCGGCCGGCACCAGACGCCCCGGCAGCCCGGCGCGGGTCGGCCAGCCCGCCACGTCGAAGTTGTCCTTGATCGCGACCGGGATGCCATCCAGCCGCCCGATCACCCCGTCACGCCGGCGCTTGCTGGCCGTGCGCGCCTGCTCCTGCACCAGGCTGCCGCGCACGTCCACGTAACAGTTGAGCTGCGCATCGATGCGCTCGATCGCCTGCAGGTAGGTGTCGGCCAGCACCTGCGGCTGCACGCGGTCGATCGCCAGCCAGTGCAACAACTGGCAAAGGGTCGCCCGGCGCATGTCCCGTTCGGAGATCGGCGGCAACGAATTCATGCAGGCTCCCTGTAAAAGACGTGCCGGGATTATCCCCGCGCCACGTGAAGCGAATGCAAGGCTTGCCGCAGCACGTTTGCCCGGCAGCGCGGGAATCCGGACAATGCGCCTCCTGTTCGATACCCGCGCGCACGGTCAATCCGGCGCCCCAGCCCGACCCGATGGAGCCCGCCATGAGCGAACGCGAGACGATGGAATACGACGTGGTGGTGGTGGGTGCAGGCCCCGCCGGCCTGTCCTTCGCCATCCGGCTCAAGCAGCTGCAGCCGGATACATCCATATGCGTGATCGAGAAGGCCTCGACCATCGGTGCGCAGATCCTCTCCGGCGCGGTGATCGAGGCGCAGCCGCTGGACGCCCTGCTGCCGGGCTGGCGCGACAATCCGCCGCCGATCTGCGTGCCGGCCACCGACGACGAGTTCTGGCTGCTCAACAAGACCGGCGGCCGCAAGCTGCCGGTGCCGCCGGGCATGAACAACCACGGCAACTTCATCGTCTCGCTTGGCGCGATGTGCGCCTGGCTGGCGCCGCAGGCCGAAGCGCTGGGCGTGGATGTGTTCCCCGGCTTCGCCGCCGCCGACACTGTCCATAACGAGGACGGCTCGGTCGCCGGCGTGCGGATCGGCGACATGGGCGTGGCGAAGGACGGCTCGCACAAGCCGGGCTACACCCAGGGCATCGACATCAAGGCCAGGGTCACCGTGCTGGCCGAGGGCGCGCGCGGCAGCCTGACCAAGCAGCTGATCAAGCGCTTCAGGCTCGACGCGGACAGCGACCCGCAGGGCTACTCGATCGGTATCAAGGAGCTGTGGCAGGTACCGGCCGGCCGCGTGACCCCGGGCAAGATCGTGCACAGCGTGGGCTGGCCCGCCGACAGCCGCACCTACGGCGGCAGCTTCCTCTATCACCTGGACGGCGACCGCATCGCGCTGGGCTACGTCAGCGGCCTGGACTACACCGACCCGAACTACCAGCCGTGGGAAGCCTTTCAGCAGTGGAAGAACCACCCGATGGTCAAGCCGCTGCTCGAGGGCGGCAGCATCCTCTCGGCCGGCGCCCGTGCCATCGTCACCGGCGGCTACCAGTCGCTGCCGAAGGTGGAGATGCCCGGCGCGCTGCTGATCGGCGACACCGCCGGCCTGCTCAACGTGCCGAAGATCAAGGGCACCCACCAGGCGATCAGGAGCGGCATGCTCGCCGCCGAGCACCTGGTGGCCCATGACCTCAAGCCCGCCGGCTTCGACGCGAAGCTGCGCGGCTCGGAGGTGATGGCCGAGCTGAAGAAGGTGCGCAACATCAAGCCCGGCTTCAAGAAGGGCCTGTGGTTCGGCATGGTGAATGCCGCGTGGGAAACCGCCGTCGGCGGCGCCTCGCCGTGGACGCTGAAGAACAAGGCCGACTGGTCGATGCTGCACAAGCTCGGCCAGCAGGAAGAGCCGAAGCGCGACTACGTGTCGCGCGAACTGCCCCCGCGCGACCGCCTTGCCGCCGTCTACTTCGCCGCCACCGAACACGACGAAGACCAGCCGGTGCACCTGCAGGTCGCCGACACCTCGGTCTGCGTGACGAAGTGCGCCGAGGAGTACGGCAACCCCTGCACCCGCTTCTGTCCCGCCAACGTCTACGAGATCGTCGACGACGAGGCGGGCAAGCGCCTGCAGATCAACGCCGCCAACTGCGTGCACTGCAAGACCTGCGACATCAAGGACCCGTACCAGATCATCAACTGGGTCACGCCGGAAGGCGGGTCGGGACCGAATTACCAGAATTTGTGAGCAGCACACTCACCTGGCGCATCCAGCGCCTCCTGTATCTCTCCCGGCGCGCCCGGGGCAGCATCGCATTGCGCGGCTGGGCGGGGACGCTCCGGCATCTTCTCCAGCGCCGCGCGAACATGTCCGGCGGCCATGCCTCCGAGACCACCATCCCGACTGCCGCTGCGCCCTTGGCGAGACTGATCACAGGAAGGCCGATACGCCGCATGCTGGTCATCGACAGTGTGGCACCGGATCCAACCCGTGATTCCGGCTCTGTACGCGCATGCCACATGCTCCATCTGCTGCACGAAGACGGGTGGGAGCTCGACTTTCTCGCCAGCGACGGCTTTTCCAGCACCGCGGACGTCGTCCGCCTGGCCAACATGGGGGTGCGTTACATCCAGTCATCCCCTTTGCGATGGCTACGAGAACACGGGCAGCAACTGGAGGCCGTTCTGCTCAGCCGGGTGAGCACCGCCACGCAGTACCTAGGACTGATCCGCCGTCACGCGCCCCAGGCAAAAGTCATATTCGACACGGTGGATCTGCATTACCTGCGCGAGCAGCGGGCCGCCCGCTTGAGCGGGAGCAGGCAGCTCAGCCGCCATGCCGAGCGGTCTCGCCGCCGCGAGTGGCAGGCCATCACCCATAGCGATGTGACCCTGGTGGTAAGCACCGAGGAACAGGCCGCACTGGCGCGTGACCTCCCCGGAAGTAGGGTGGAACTGCTCAGCAATATCCATGAGGTGCATGGACGCCGGCAGGGCTTCAACGAGCGTAAGGGCCTTCTCTTCATCGGCGGCTTCGGCCACCCCCCCAATGCCGACGCCGTGCGGTGGTTCGCCACGGATATCCTGCCCCTGCTGCTTAGGGAGGAACCGGAGCTCACCCTGCATGTCGCGGGAGACGTCGACACCACATCGCGGCAAGCGCTGTCCCGGCCGGGTCTGACGCTCCACGGCAGGGTGGCCGATCTCGAGCCACTGCTGGAGAGTTGTCGCGTCTCCGTCGCTCCACTGCGATTCGGCGCCGGGGTCAAGGGCAAGGTAAACCACGCCATGAGCTACGGACTGCCTGTGGTGGTCACCCCGATCGCGGCGGAGGGCATGCACCTGACCGATGGTGTCGACGCGCTCATCGCAGCCGACGCACAGGAGTTCGCCGCAGCGGTGCTGCGCCTTTACCGCGACCAGCGACTGTGGACGCAACTGTCCGAGGGCTCGTTGGCGAATGTGCGTACGCATTTCTCTATTGAACTCGCTCGTCGCACCCTGCGCAGGGTCTTGGCCGAGCCCGGGCAATCCTCCTCGACCGGAGCATGACGTGCGACGACTGCTCACACCTCTGCGGGCCTGGCTTGCAAGCCGGCCCGAGTTGCGCCGCCGCCTGACCCGATTGATCAGTCGCATCCCGGCACTCGACATGCGCCTCCGCCGACTCCTCCACACGGCGGAGCCCCGGGGCGACCATCACAGGATCGATAGCGCGCACCTGTCGGAAGAAGCACGACTGGTCATGGATCGGCTTCGTGCACGGAGCCACCGCCGATGAAGCTGCTGCTCGACATGCAGGGGGCCCAGTCCCAGAGTCGCTATCGCGGCATCGGCCGCTATACGCTGGAACTGGGCCGGGCCATGGCGACCCGTCCCCTTCCGGGGATGGATCTCCACTTTGCGCTGAACATGCAATTCGGAGAAGCGGCCGACGCGGCCATTTCCGCCCTTGGGCCACACGCCGATACCGCACACCGACTCTGTTACCGGTCTCTCGAAGACGTGTCCTTCGTTGCGCCTTCCAACGAGGTCCGCCGGCATGCTGCAGAAGCGATCGTCGCGCACGCTTTCGAGCAGTCGGGCGCCGACGTCGTGTGGTACAGCAGTGTTGTGGAGGGGTACCACGAAGACGTGGTGATCCCGGCGCGCTCCCTGCACACGGCACGCTCGGTCGCGACGCTGTACGACCTGATCCCGTTGCATGAGCCGGATACCTACCTGAATCACCCGCGCCTTCGTCACTGGTACGACACGCGCGTAAAGACGCTGATGCAATGCGACCTGCTGCTGGCAATCTCGGAATGGGCTCGCACCGATGCCATCGACCGGCTGGGGCTCGTGCCCGAACGCGTGGTGAACATCGGTGCGGGAGTGGATCCGCTCTTCCGGCCTCCCGCTATCCCCGGACCGCTGGCTGCCTCCTTGGCACACGCACTGGGCGTACGTCAGCCTTACGTGCTCTACAACGGGGGACTCGACCCACGCAAGAACGTACCCAGGCTCATCGAAGCATTCGCCCGTCTGCCCGAAAACGTCCGCAACCGCCACCAATTGGTGATCGTCGGCCGCACCTCCGCCGAGCAAATGGCCACGCTGTCGGCCGCTGTGCGAAAGGCCGGCCTGCCGGCCGCGACGGTGATCTTCGCGGGTTACGTTTCTGACCAGATGCTCGTCGAGCTGTACGCACGCTGCGCGCTCTTCGTATTCCCATCACTGCTGGAAGGCTTCGGCCTCTCCCCGCTGGAGGCGATGTCCTGCGGGGCAGCGGTGCTTTCCAGTCGTGCCGCGAGCCTGGCGGAAGTGGTCGGTTGCGAGGACGCCATGTTCGACCCGACCGATGCCCTGGCCATGTCGGAAAAGATGCGGCAAGGCCTGGAAGACCCCGGGTTCAACGCCTTCCTGCGCCACCATGGAAAAGCGCAATCTGCCAGATTTTCCTGGCAGGACACTGCTGCGCGCGCATATCAAGCGATCGATGCGTTGCCGGACCGCCGGATGGCGAGCGCCCGCAGCAGTGCAATCACCGTCCGCGCATCGTCGGTCGTGTGCCTGCATTCCGGCAGGCCACCGGGCTGGGTCGAGGCAATTCGGGGCCTCGCAAAGTGCGAGGCCGCCGAGCTGCCAGGGGACATCAGCCAGGCCAGCGACGCCTTGCGTCTGCAACTCGTCGCCACCGACCACATTGTCTACGCGCTTCCCCTCAGTGACGTTTGGCGTATGCCCTCCTGGCTCCAGGCCTGGCCGGGGACATTGGTGATCGAGCATGACGCCGAACCCTTGCACAGCGGAGGCTCCGCGCTGTTTCGAGCGCGCTACCGCGCCGGTGGCTATGCCGCCTGCCTCGATCCCCTGGCGACCATCCCGTTGCGCCTGGGAGAACGCTGCCTCGGCGTCGTATTCGATGAAGGCTGTTCTCCGACCGCTCTCTCCATTGATCCCGCGGTACCGCATGACTGCTTTTCTCCGGCCACGCACCCCGATCGCCTGATCTCCCGCCTCCTGGCATGGAGAGAGACATCTGCGGCCTCCAGTGAAAGTCGCCTGCTGGACGAACTGGCCGGCGATGCGACCGCAAGACTGGCCGATGACGAACTGGCCGCCATCAGCGACGCGATCGTCGCTGCACGCCCCTCCGCCCATGCACACCGCTGGCTGATCGATGTATCGCAGATTGCCCGGAACGACCTGGGCACCGGCGTACAACGTGTGGTGCGCTCGGTTCTCCGGCAATGGCTCCTGCATCCACCGCTGGGGATACGCATCGAACCGGTCGCCTTTGTGGAGGGGCACTTCCGCTTTGCCCGGCGCTACACGCTTGGCCTGATGGGAATCGATGCCGGGCAGTTGGACGATGACTTCGTCGCACCGGCCCTGGGAGACCAATACGTGGGCCTGGACTGGTCCGCCGAGACCATGGCCGCCGCTGCACCGGTATTGCAGGACTGGCATCGCCTGGGAGTAGGCATGCACTTTGTGGTGCACGACCTGCTTCCGTTGTCGCAACCCGAGGCGTTTCACCCATTCGCCCGCGAGCTTTTCCTCGGCTGGCTGCAGCTCGCCTCCCACGTGGCCGATGCCTTTCACTGTGTTTCGCGGGCCACGGCATCCGAGCTGGAGCAGTGGCTGGGCAACGGCGGAGCGCCGTTCCAGTTCGGGCGGCAGCCCGCAGTGGACTGCTTTCCTCTCGGAGTCGAAATAACGACGTGCGCCAGCGCCCCCGGTGAACTCCCCCTGCTACTGGCAGACGCGATGGCTGCACGTCCCTCGCTGCTCATGGTCGGCACGCTCGAGCCGCGCAAGGCGCATGCACAGGCACTGGGTGCGGCGGAGCATCTGTGGAACCAGGGAGTGGACGTCAACCTGGTGATCGTGGGGCGCTACGGCTGGCTGGTCGAAGACCTCGCCCGGCGGCTGGAACAGCATCCGGAGCAGAGCCACCGCCTGTTCTGGCTTCGGGACATCGGCGATCCCGCACTGGAAGCGATCTACCGGAAAGCATCGGTTCTACTCGCACCGTCCCTCGGCGAGGGTTTCGGCCTGCCACTGGTCGAGGCCGCACAGCGCAGTCTGCCGGTAATCGCCCGAGACCTGCCAGTATTCCGCGAGGTCATGGGCGACTATCCGGTCTATTTCCAGGGTCAAGAGCCCGGGGATCTTGCCCGCGTGCTGGCCGCATGGCTGGGCAACACCCCTCCACCGGCACCGAAGCGGGACTGGCCCAATTGGGCCCAGAGCGCGCAAACCCTGGCAGCAGCCATCCAAAAGCTCTCCCCGGGATGACCGGACCTCAAACGATCGTTTGATCCGAGCCAGTCATGCATAATTACGGCTTTGGCCACCCCCGCCCGGTGGAAAGACTCCCAAGGAACTGCACATGAAGATTCTGGTCGGCTACAAGCGCGTCGTGGACTACAACGTCCGCATCCAGGTCAAGCCCGACGGCACCGGCGTGGTGACCGACGGCGTGAAGCTCTCCGCCAATCCGTTCGACGACATCGCCCTGGAAGAGGCACTGCGCCTGCGCGAGAAGGGCGTGGCGACCGAGGTGGTGGTGGTGGGCATCGGCCCGGCCGACCTCACCGCGCACCTGCGCAACGGCCTGGCGATGGGCGCCAACCGAGCCATCCACGTGGTCACCGCCGATGCCGTGCAGCCGCTCAGCGCGGCGCGCGCCTTCCTCAGGCTGGTCGAGAAGGAGCAGCCCGGCCTGGTGCTTATGGGCAAGCAGGCGATCGACGACGACGCCAACCAGACCGGCCAGATGTTGGCCGCGCTGTGGGACCGCCCGCAGGCCACTTTCGCCAGCAAGCTGGAGATCGCCGACGGCAAGGCCACGGTGACCCGCGAAGTGGATGCCGGCCTGGAAGTGATCGAAGCCGAGCTGCCCGCCGTGGTCACCACCGACCTGCGCCTCAACGAGCCGCGCTTCATCAAGCTGCCGGACATCATGAAGGCCAAATCCAAGCCGATCGACACGATCGAGTTCGCCTCGCTGGGCGTGGAAGCGCACGACCACCTCACCACCACCCACTACGCCGCGCCGGCCAAGCGCAGCAAGGGCGTGATGGTGAAGGACGCCGCCGAACTGGTCGCCGCCCTCAAGCAGAAGGGCCTGCTGTAATTCCTCTTCGCGTCCCGCCCTCCCGCAGGGCAGGACAGGCGCTACGCGTCGAACGCGCATCGCCGACACCACTGGAGACACCTTCATGAGCAAGATCCTGGTCATCGCCGAGCACCTGCACGGCAAGCTCAACCCGGCCACCGCGCGCGCCGTGAGCGCCGCTGCCGCCGTCAAGGCCGAAGCCATCGACGTCCTGGTGCTGGCCGACAACGTCGACGCCATCGCCGCCGAAGCCGCTGCCATCGAGGGCGTGAGCCGCGTGCTCAGCGTTGCCCGCGCGGAGAACGCGCACGCGCTGGCCGCCGTGCTGGCGCCGCAGATCGCCAAGGCCGCCGCCGGCTACAGCCACGTGTTCGCGCCGTCCACCACCTTCGGCAAGGACCTCGCCCCCCGCGTGGCCGCCCTGCTCGGCGTGGCCCAGGTCAGCGACGTGATGAGCGTGGAAGGTACGCATACCTTCAAGCGCCCGATCTACGCCGGCAACGCCATCGTCACCGTCGAGGCCAACCCGGCGCACGCCGTGGTCGCCACCATCCGCACCGCCTCCTGGCCGGCCGCCGCGAACGGTGCAGGCAAGGCTCCGGTGGAAGCGCTGGCGCTCGACGTCGCCCTGCCCTCGCACACCCGCTTCGTCGAACTGCAGCAGGGCTCGAGCGACCGCCCCGACCTGCAGAGCGCCAGCAAGGTGGTGTCCGGCGGCCGCGGCGTGGGCTCCAAGGAGAACTTCGAGATCATCTACAAGCTCGCCGACAAGATCGGCGCGGCCGTCGGTGCCTCGCGTGCGGCGGTCGACGCTGGCTACGTGCCGAACGAACTGCAGGTCGGCCAGACCGGCAAGATCATCGCCCCCGAGCTGTACATGGCGATCGGCATCTCCGGCGCCATCCAGCACCTCACCGGCATCAAAGACGCCGGCACCATCGTGGCGATCAACAAGGACGGCGAGGCGCCGATCTTCGAGGTAGCCGACATCGGCCTGGTCGGCGACCTGTTCAAGATCATTCCGGAACTAGGCGAGCTGCTCTAAAAAGCGGGTGACATGCGAATTCTCTTTGTAACTCGCAAATACCCACCCTCGGTCGGGGGTATGGAGGTCTACTCCCGAGAGCTCTATCAGGCCCTTTCCGACAAGAGCGCAGACATCAAGCTGCATTGCCCGACCAAGCCGATCATCGGAAAACCGTCCCTGCTGCAGATGCTCGAATTCTCGTGGACGGCGGCCAGAGCCGTCTGGCGTTATCGGAAGAGCATCGACATCCTGCTTCTTGGCGATGTGCTTCTGACCCCCCTGTCCCTTGTTGCCAAGCTGTTTTGCGGCAGCCACCTGAAGGTGGTTGCCGCGGCACATGGAAACGATGTGTATTTCGCTCAAAATCGATCCGTCAAAGGGTGGATATACCGGTTAGGGGTCAGGTCGTTTTCCAGGCACGTAGACCTCCTCATCGCCAACAGCCTCGACACGGAAAGTGCCGCAGAGAAACTCGGGTTCTCCCCAACAACCAGAGTTCCCTTGGGCACCACCATCCCCAATGCGACAAGTCCCAGCCGGATTACCGAGTCTGCCATTCTCTTCGCCGGGCGCCTCAACAGATGCAAGGGGCTTGCATGGTTCGTGAGCGAGGTTCTTCCCAAGTTGCCTCCTGACATCCGCCTGATCGTGGCGGGTCCCAAGTGGCATGACAGCGAACTGGACGCGGTGCTCTCAACGCACCGGGCGGACTACCTGGGAGCGGTGACCCGAGCGGAGCTGGATGAGCTTCGCAGACACGTCATCGCTACCGTGATGCCGAATTTGCCAGCGAGCATTTCCGGCCAGAACGAGGGCTTTGGCCTGGCTGCGCTCGAATCTGCTGCGGTTGGCATCCCTGTCGTGGCATCAAGGCTCGGAGGGTTGTCGGAGGCCGTGGTTGAGGGCATCACCGGATTCCTCGTCGAACCG
Source organism: Dyella thiooxydans (assembly GCF_001641285.1). Taxonomy (NCBI): domain Bacteria; kingdom Pseudomonadati; phylum Pseudomonadota; class Gammaproteobacteria; order Lysobacterales; family Rhodanobacteraceae; genus Dyella; species Dyella thiooxydans. The sequence goes on along the minus strand of NZ_CP014841.1, from coordinate 3,951,447 downwards.
ACGAATGCGGATGCGTTCGCAGAAAAAATCAACGAGATCGCGCATTGGTCCCCGGACGAGCGGATGAACTTTGCCGCCAGGGCAACCCAGGAGATCGAGCAGCGCTTTACCTGGGATCGTGTCGCCCAGGAATATCTGAGCTGCTTTGAAACACTCATCACGAAGAGCGGTGGCGCGAGCGTCGGCGGCTCGTCCTAATTACTCACTGATTCAGCCGGGCTACGCAAAGAACTATGAATCTGAATGGATACAGCGTAGTGACCGTCGCTCTCGGCCTTCGCTCGCTGCTCCTCAGCGGCCTGATGGTCTTGTTGGCCCGATCGTTCGGAACCTCCCTTTATGGAGGCTACGCAACGGCGGCGAGCATTGGCGGATTTCTCTCTACGTTTTCCGGCCTTGGCGCAGGCCCCCTGCATGTGCGGGAGGTCGCTCTCGGCGAACATCTTTTCGAAGCGAGCTTCGACAGGATGATCCGAAGGATCATCCGCACCACTCCGATTCTTCTCGCTCTTACCGCTCTACTCACCTGGCTTCTGATACCCGGCAGCCTTCCCCTGGGTTCGCTGTGCATCCTGGCATTGGGCGAATACCTCTCAGGGGTCGCATCGGATACCTGGATGCGGTCAATGCAGTCCCGGGAGCGATTCCCCGGAATGGGGATCGCGGTCTGCGCGATCCCTTTGGCAAAGATTCTTCTTGGTGGAGCAATCCTCTGGTCCGGATACCTCTCTCTCGAAGCATGGGCCTGGGCATCCTTCCTGACGGGAGGAATGGCTTTCATCCTGGTCTGCTTCGCCGGCCTATCGTCTTCCGCGTCCCGCGATGACGTGGCATCGGGCGCGAAGCCGGAGAAGGCCTTCGGCGCCATCGGATTCGCCATCGCGTCTGCTTCCTCCCGCGTACACGGAGACGCAGACAAGGTTGTCCTGACCCGACTGGCCAGCCCAACGGTCACCGGCCAGTACACGGTCGCGTATCGATTGACGGACGTACTCACGCTTCCCGTCGTGGCTGGCGCCGAGCGACTGCTCCCCAGACTCTTCAAGATTGGAGCGGAACGATCGACCGAATCGCACGCTGACCTGCTCAAGATGAGCATCGCCGGCGCCAGCTTGGCACTCACGTTGAGCGCAATCACCTACGCGGTCGCGCCACTGCTTCCGTGGGTCTTCGGTGCCGAATTCCAGGCATCCGTCAACATGGCTCGCGCTCTGTCGTTCGTCCCGGCAAGCATGACCTTGTGGGTAATGGTCCGCTCCTACGCCGGGACCAATGGCTTCGAGCACGCCATGGGCCTGTTCGAGCTGTTCGGCGCCGGCTTCAACGTTGCAGCCTCGTTGCTCCTCGTGATGCGATTCGGATGGTCAGGTGCGGTCATGGCGACGTACCTCACCCATCTTTCGATGGCGTCGACCCTTACCCTGTGGATAGCCTACCGACGGAAGTTCATCCGCCGCTAACCGGCCTACCCGGCGGCACCCGCCATGCCAACAGCTGACCAACAAAACGAACCGCAATGGATACCCCGACATGCCCCTGAAGATCTGGCTGCCAGCGATACGCGCCCTCAGCGGTGGTGACGTATACGTTCGACGCCTTGCGGCGGCCCTATCCAAGGCCGGCGCAGATCCGGTCATCGAGTGGTTGCCACACAGCTATCAGTATTTCCCTCAACTGTTGCATGGCCATCGAAAGCCCGCTGATGCCGACATCGTGGATGCCAACAGTTGGATCGCCTTCGCATTCCGGCGGCCGGGCCTGCCGCTGGTCGCCACCGCACTCCATTGCGTCTATAAGCGGGGGTATCCCGAATGGAAGTCGCGGCCCCAGGCCATTTACCACGACTATCTGGTAGGAATGTTCGAGCGACGCTCCTTCTCGAGAGCCGATGCCACCATCGCGATAAGCCAGTCGACGCATGACGAAGTCATGGAGGATTTCGCGCCCCGTCGCATCCAGACCATTCCGCTCTGGGTCGACGTGGATCGCTACACCCCGGCGAGGGGCAGCACGGCGTCAGCGAAAGCTTCCAGGCCATCCCGAATATTGATCGTGGGCAACATGAGCCGGCGCAAGGGTGGAGATCTTATCGCCCCGTTCTGCGACGCCCTCGGGCCGAGCTTCGAGGTAACGGTGGTGGCTGGCCTCCGTGGCGACACGCCGGATGTGTCGCCGCGGGGCGCCTCCCTGAGTTTCCTCAAAGGACTCAGCGAATCCGAGCTTATCGGTCAATATCAAGGCGCCGACATAGTCGTCTCGTTGAGCCGGCACGAAGGATTCGGCTACACGGCACTCGAAGGGATGGCATGCGGCAAACCCGTCGTGGCCTTCCGGGTTTCCGGCCTCAAGGACGTCATCGAAGATGGTGAAACCGGATGGCTTGTCGATGTAGACGATGTCGCCGCCATGGCAAGAGCATGCCATGTACTGAGGCTTGATCCGCCGAAAGCAGCCGAACTCGGTGAAAAAGGACGTGAACGCGCGATCCGGCTTTTCAGCGAGGATGTAGCCGCCGCAGCCCATCTGGATCTCTATCAGAGTCTGTTGGACACCCGGCCCTAGCCCACCTACTTCAGGGAGTCCTTCGAATGAATCCGTCAATACTGAACCTTGGCTGCGGTGAAGACTATGTCGAAGGTGCGACGAACGTCGATTTCTATGCTGAGCGCACTGATGTCCGCCATGACCTAAACTGCATCCCTTACCCTTTTGAGGACAACAGTTTCGATATCATTCGTTGTATGAATGTGATCGAGCATCTGGACGACGTCTTCCAGACGATGGCCGAGATCCACCGCATTGGAAAGCCGGGAGGACTGGTCGAAATAAGAGTTCCCCATTTTCGAAGCGCTTGCCTTTACGAGGACATTACCCACAAGCGGGGTTTCGCCTGGCGGACCTTGGATATCTTCTGTGACAGGGGAACAATTTACGGCAATTACTCAAGGACCCTGTTCACCATAGAATCCCGGAGATACACGCCGTACAAGCTCCGCTGGCTGTACGACCTGCTGTCGAAGATCCCGGTGCTCACCGACAACCTTCTCAGCAAATATGTCCCGATGGCCTCGATCTACTTCCGGCTGCGAATCGTCAAGTAGCCTGCCCACCAGCAGGCATGCGAGAGCGATGAGCACTTCATCCGTGCAGGCCAACCTGGCGGAGACAGGACATCATCCGTTTCGCGTATCCGGGAGAGGGCCCGCTCCGACTCCGCGACGTCGGACGAGGGGATTCGTGTTTCGCAGACCCGGTCCCACGCGCTGCGTCTGGATTGCGCGGAAGGTGGCAGGCCACAATGGCACCTTGCCGCCGCCGCAACGTGTTTGAAGCGATAATGGACGCTTATGAAACTCATCATCCAGATCCCCTGCCTCAATGAATCCGAGACATTGGCCATCGCCCTGGCGGATCTGCCTCGGGTAGTCGATGGCTTCGACATCGTGGAATGGCTGATCATCGACGACGGCTCCACCGACAACACGGCAGAAGTTGCCAGGGCCCATGGGGTGCACCATGTGGTCCGGCACCCCGTGAACCGCGGCCTCGCCGAGGCATTCATGACAGGGATCGATGCATGCCTGAGGCTGGGTGCCGACGTCATCGTCAACACCGACGCGGACAACCAGTACAGCGGCGCGGATATCGGAAACCTCACGCCCCCAATCCTCTCGGGTGAGGCCGATATCGTCATCGGCGCCCGCCCGATCGACCAGACCGAGCACTTTTCCTGGATCAAGAAGAAGCTGCAGCGTCTTGGGAGCTGGGCGGTGCGGATGGCCAGCGGCACTGATGTAGCTGACGCCCCGAGCGGCTTCCGCGCGATCTCACGCGAGGCAGCCATGCGACTGAACGTGTTCAACGCCTACACCTACACCCTGGAGACGATCATCCAGGCAGGTCGCAGCAACATGCGTATCGCATCGGTGCCGGTGCGCACCAATGCCGATCTCCGCCCTTCCCGCCTGGTCAAGAGCATCTCCAGCTACGTCAAGCGCTCGCTGGGCACCATCCTGCGGGTATTCATCATCTATCGACCTCTGGCCTTTTTTGCCTGGATCGGCGGGGCAGTGTTCGCACTTGGACTCGTGGCGGGGTTCCGTTTCCTCTACTTCTATGCCATCGGCTCAGGTGAAGGCCATGTGCAATCGGTTATTTTCAGCGCGCTATGCATCATTTCAGGCCTACTGCTGGGGATGATGGGCATGGTCGGCGACCTTATCGCGACCAACCGAAAGCTGCTCGAGCGCATCGACCTGCGCCTGCAGCACCTGGAACATCGCGACGACCACCCCCGACGTTGACATCACGCTGCTGAGCCTTATCAGTTTCACGGAGACACACGCATGATCATTCCTGTCATCCTCAGTGGCGGCAGCGGCACCCGGTTGTGGCCGCTTTCGCGCAAGAACCTTCCCAAGCAGTTCCTGCCGCTGGCCGGAGACTCGAGCCTGTTCCAGCAAACCGTCGAGCGCGCGAGCCAATTGGGAGACGTGGGCGCGCCGATCGTGGTTTGCAGCGACGATCACCGGTTCCTGGTCGCTGAGCAGCTGCTGCAAATGAAGGTCGGCGGTGCGTCGATCATCCTCGAGCCCGCTCCCCGCAACACTGCGCCCGCTATCGCCCTGGCAGCCCTGCAGGCGCTGCAACGCGATCCCGACGCGGTCATGCTTGTGCTGCCGGCCGACCACCTCATCGGCGACACCGCGAGCTTCCAGCATGCGGTCGAACAGGCGTTGCCCGTGGCCACCAACGACTGGCTCGTGACCTTCGGTATTCGCCCCGAGGCCGCCGAGACAGGCTTCGGTTATATCCGTCGCGGCGAGGCGCTGGAACATGCTTTCCGCGTTGCACAGTTCGTGGAGAAGCCCGATGCATCCACCGCCCAGCGCTACGTCGACGATGGAGGCTACGACTGGAACTCGGGCATGTTCATGTTCAAGGCCGCACGTTACATGGAAGAGCTGGACCGCCACGCCCCGGCCATCGCAGCTGCCGTCCGTGCCGCGTTCGCCCGAGCCAAGAGCGACCTCGACTTCGTGCGCATCGATCCGGCCACGTTCATCGCCAGCCCGGAGGATTCGATCGACTATGCAGTGATGGAGAAAACCGACCGAGCAGCGGTCGTCCCGGTAAGCTGCGGCTGGAGCGACATCGGCTCATGGGCTGCACTCTGGGCGGCCGCCGACAAGGACGACTCGGGCAACCGGCTGGAAGGCGACGTCATCGCCATCGACAGCCGCAACTGTCTGGTTCGCTCCAGCGAACGCCGCTTGGTGGCCACCATCGGAGTCGATGACCTGGTGGTGATCGATACACCCGACGCCACCCTGGTGGCATCCCGCGAGCGCTCGCAGGACGTCAAGAAGCTCGTCGACCAGCTCAAGGCCGCCGGCCGGCCGGAGCATGTGTTCCATCGCAAGGTCTACCGTCCATGGGGCAACTACGACTCGATCGACATGGGCGAGCGTTTTCAGGTCAAGCGCATCGTGGTCAAGCCCGGCGCGGCATTGAGCCTGCAAAAACATCACCACCGTGCGGAGCACTGGATCGTCGTTTCGGGGACGGCCGAGGTCACTCGCGACGAAGAGGTATTTCTGCTCAGCGAGAATCAGAGCACATACCTGCCGCTTGGCAGCGTGCACAGGCTACGCAATGTCGGCAAGGTACCCCTTGAGCTCATCGAAGTGCAGTCTGGCAGTTACCTAGGCGAAGACGACATCGTGCGCTTCGAGGATGTCTACGGACGCGCTTGATATCGGTTACGGCGAACCACAAGCCGGCCGTTAGGGTGGCAGCATCGTTTACGAATCGAGTCGGGCGCCGAATTGCGAAGACAGGAATTGCGCTAAGAAGCTCGCTATCGCGCCTCATCCTTCGATGGGGCCGGTGGCATCGGAAGCGCCTCCACGGACTTGAGCCCCAACGCCAGCACGCGCCCGTCATTTCCCAGGCCGACAGACCTCGGACTCACGGCGTCGGGCAAGTCGAAATCGATTCTGAGTTTCCGTTCTGCCTCGAGAAGCTCAGGCGAGATATCGACGTTAAAGCCCAGAGACGTTCGTGGGTAGACAACATCGCTTGAGCTCATCACGCGGCCGTCGAGGAAAACCGTCACGCGCTGGCGCGGATGTTTTGCCGTAACCAGCAGGTTCGCCTCGAAATGCAGACGCAGCCCCCCGGACGGATGCGGCAACTGGCGATTGTCTATGACAATCCGGGCGTGCTTGCCCGACGTCCATGTGCCGAAATTCTCCGGGACGCTCCAGCCATCGGCGAGGAAGCCGCCCCACGCCCCACTGGCGTTGAAGTACCCGATCTGGCGCATTGGTAGCACGGGACGCGTCAAGCGATAAAGGTACAGGCGCTTCTGAGCTACGGGCCCGAAATCGTCCGGGTAAAGAAAGCTGTGGTCGTATGCGAAAATCTTGATACGGGTACTTCCCACCGACTCGAACCCTTGTGGGGCGACCGGAGTCGACGAGACGAGAAAGACATCGTCGTAGTGGGCATCAATTCCCGCTATGTATGCATGATTATTGAGCGAAGCATCGCTCACGCTGATCGCCGAGAGGCCGAAGGTATAGACGATCGGTGTCTTCAGCTGAGTTACGCCCGGCCAACCTGGCTGGAGGGATGTCATTAACACCACATCCCCGGAATCGACCGGCGACAGAAGCTGCTCCAGTGCCGAGTAGAGCTGATCGTTTTCAGTTTTCCCCAGCTGGGCGCTGCTCGCGTAACCCATGTACAACAACGAAGCGCCCACCAGGCATCCGGTGACCGTCTTCCACGCGCCCCTTCTCATCTGCCACCACACAACAATGAAAAGGAGTCCGAGATACGGAACCACTTCACTCAAGAAATATCGTGTGTAATAGGGCCCGTAGGGAACCGCCCACTGAAGCAAGACCGCAAAGACGAGGAAACCGCTGACAAAAAAGCGCAGGAACTCAGCCGGCGGGTCCTGACGCCGCGACATGAGCACCACGACCCCTGCCGGGAAGAGCGGCCCAAGATAGACGAGCAACGCAAAGAGGCCCGTAGCCTCCACCGACGACCACCCCATGCGTGCGAGATGCCACTGTGTGCCCAGGCCGTTGTGCAGGTATCGATTCGTCCAGCCAAGCTGGTAGATCTTGACCAATCCCGCGATGAGGCAAAGGAGAACGATCAGGCCAAGATATTTTCTCGCCCGCTCCAGCCATTGATTTGCGAGCATCACGCGCCAGCGCTCCGATCTTGATGCCAGTCCGATCAGAAGCCAGCCCCCGAGGATAACGGAAGCGGAGGCCACCAGGCCCTGGTGCCAGTGGCTCCCAAAGAGATGCTCGAATGACATCCGATAAATGTCTCGAGAATAGGTCCTTGACCAATGCAACCCATAGCGAACGGACAATGCATAAAGCGCCGTCACGATTACCGACCACAGAACCATCGACCTGCGCATTGCACGATCTTGATCGCCAATGGAACTTGCGATTGCCACAGCGACGATAAACGGTAGGTACGTGAAACCGCTAATGCGGGTCGTGAACAGGCCGGCAAACGACAGCGCCGACAACCAGAGCAAGCGCGTTCCATCTCGCCGACTTTGCTGCCGCCGCAGGTCCACGAGATATGAGAAGCCCATCAAGGAAAATGCCAGTGCCTCAATCTCCGTGACGGGAAACTTCGAAAAAAACGCATGCAATGGATTCAGCGCGAGGAACAGACCCGCAACCAGCGCGGCCTTGGGAGAGCCCGACAAGCCCAAAGCGAGCCGGTACATGAATATGACGGACAGCAGGCTAAATAAAGTGAGCGCGTAGATCTCGGCCGGTATGCTGAATATCCCGGCAAACAATGCCATCCAAACTGGGAAGAGGTGGTAAAACTGAAATTCTAGGCGAGGAGACGAATTATCGAAGCTATATATACCCGGCAAGTAGTATGCGCCACGATTCTCCTCAAGATAGGTCTTGGCGAGGGGCGTGCCGGCAAGCCGTTGCAGAGGGAGATCCTGCACCACCACCCCTCCTGATCGGAGAATGTGGTTGGCTGCGTTTACATAGATGCCTTCGTCCTGGCCGCCGAGGACGTAGTGATAACCCGGCAACCGGAAAAAGAGGCACACCAGAACCAATAGCGCGAGATGACGCCAGTCGGGCAAAGCCTCGGTATCGTGTCGAACCCCTCGCGTGAGCCAGCCATAGCCCGCTGTGATGAGCAGTGACCCGATGAGGATCTGAGGCGCCAGAAAGTGCCCTGTCAATGCAGCAGCAAGCCCTATGGCGCTGGTACTGAGCACCCACACCACTAGGAGCTCCAGCCCCCGCTCCACTCTCCTGCCCGCGATGCAATTGCCGTACGCCACTTCTCTGCGCTCCTTCCCCGATTGAAGTCTTTGGCGGCAATCGTCTCTCAGCCTGCCGAGCGGTCGCGGCAGGCTGGATCGACCGACGGCGCCGCCAGGCGCCCTCGTGCTCTGTCAGGACGAATACATCCAGGCGAGAGTTTCTCTGAGCATATGAAATTCAGTGATGCCCGCTAGTTCACGAAGGCGCTGGTTGGCGCCGACGAGCCGATGCACTTCATTGTCCCGAACAAAAGCCGGATTGACCTTTACTTCGATGTGATACCCAGCGGCATCAGCCATCATTTCCAAAACGTCCTGCAGCGAGTGCGCCACTCCCGTGCACAAGTTCAGCGTACGGCCTACTGGCTTTGCTCTTACGATAGCCTTGTAGGCTCGAGCCACATCCCTGACATCACCGAAGTCCCTTGATATCCCGGCGTTCCCCAGCTCTATCACTCTCTCCCCTCGCCGAAAATGATCGACGATCTTGGGAATCAGGAACTGGGTGGACTGCCCGACTCCTGTGTAATTAAAAGGGCGAGTGACCGTTATTGGCAGCCGATCCATCCATAGCCTGGCCATGTACTCCATGGCCAGCTTGCTCACTGCGTAATCGTTCGCCGGAGCCGGTGGGGTGTCCTCGGTAATCGGATCCACCTCGGCATTGCCATACACGTTGGCGCTGCTCGCCAGCACCACGAGTTCGGGGCGTTTCTGGGCGCCAGCCAATGCCTCCAGCAGATTGCGCGTACCAACCACATTGACCCGATACATCTCATCCACGTCTCCGTGGGCCACGAAGGCGACAGCAGCCAGGTGCAGGACGACATCGGCATCTGCTTCGGCAACCGCCTGGGCGACGGCATCCCGGTCCAGCAGATTCGCCCGAATCGTGTGGCCGTCGTCGTCGCGCAAGTGATTGGCGAGGCCGATTACTTCGTACCCGGCCTGCTCGAGTTCACGGGCTACGTAGCTGCCCGTGAATCCGGTGCGCCCGGTCAGGAGCGCGCGCGGCCGCGCCATGTCAGAAGGACGCGCCACGCTCGTTCCGCACGAGGTCCGCCTCCACCATCATCCGGCAAAGCTCCTCGAGTGACGTCTTGGGTTCCCAGCCAAGCTTCGCGCGTGCTTTCGAGGCGTCTCCAATGAGCAGATCCACCTCGGCAGGGCGGTAGAAGCGGGGATTGATGCGAACCAGTTCGCGGCCGCTGCCTGCTTCGACACCGCGCTCGTGCTCATCGCGGCCACGCCACTCGATGTCGATACCGACCCCCTTGAAGGCCATCGATACGAAATCCCGCACCGTCTCTGTCCGATTTGTCGCCAATACGTAGGTGTCAGGCTCGCTCACCTGCAACATTCGCCACATGCCCTCCACGTATTCCTTCGCATAGCCCCAGTCACGCTTCGCATCGAGATTGCCCAGCTCCAGGACATCGAGTTTGCCGAGTTTGATCTTGGCGACGGCGTCCGTGATCTTCCGGGTAACGAATTCGCGACCGCGCAGCGGCGATTCGTGGTTGAACAGGATGCCGCTACTGCCGAAGATGTCGTAGGACTCGCGGTAGTTCACCGTCATCCAATGCGCATAGAGCTTGGCCACGCCATAAGGACTACGGGGGTAAAAAGGCGTGGTCTCGGTCTGCGGTACGGCCTGAACCTTGCCGAACATTTCCGACGTGGACGCCTGGTAGAACCGTATGTTGCGGTTCACGGTTCGGATGGCCTCCAGCATATGTACGGCACCGATACCGGTGATGTGGCCGGTGGTTATCGGCTGGTCGAACGAAACCCCGACAAAGCTCTGCGCAGCGAGGTTGTAGACCTCGGAAACCTCCGTATTCTCCAGCAGCCGGATGCTTGACCCGAGATCGGTCAGGTCGTACTCCACCAGCGAGAGATTCGGATGATTCTCGATACCGAGTTCCTCGATGCGCCAGAAATTCACCGAACTGGTCCGGCGGTAGGTACCGTAGACCTTGTAGCCTTTCTCCAGCAGCAGCTGCGTCAGGTAAGCGCCATCCTGGCCGGAAACGCCCGTGATCAAGGCAGTTTTCATGTCAACTCCCATTTGGTTCTTCGATGATGGTCCGTTGTCGTGGCCTCCGCAGCAGGGAGCCACCAGCTCAACCTCGAATTCTCGCCCGGCATGTGCTCGGACAGCAACGCTTTTTGGGGGGGCACTATGATCGGCGCCCTTGTGCCGGGACCACGGGCTGCACTTCGATTCCAGCGATCCACCCTTCATCGCCGTCATTCGCACGAATCCGGATCTCCAGATCCTTCACATCGATATTCAGCACGAAATCGAATCGGGTGGTGTCCGCCTCCCCGACTCGGACATCGGCCGCCGCGATGCTCCGCTCGGCATGGATCCTGGTTCCATCGGCGCTGCACACTTCCACCGTTCCCGTCAGTTTTCCTCCCCAGGCGATACTGAGGACGTAACGACCCGCTTTGTAAGGAACGCGCGGCCCCTGGAGCAGGATCCCCGCACATCCGGAGCTCATGATCCGGCCGCGCTCGAGCCGGCCAGCCTCGATGGCCAAGCGATAGTCGAAAGCTGCGTATCGCCTCAACGGCGTGGGCATCCAACGGTGCGTCCAGTGCCCTTCCTGAATCACCTCGACCAGGCGGTCCGTCGCCTTCTTCCAGGTGTTCCACGTCATACCGGCGCTCTGCGGAGCTTGCCCTTCTGCATCCAAGTCCAGCCACCTGCGCACGGCTACGGCGATTGCCTCGGCCTCGTATCCCGCAAAATAGAGCGCGTGCTCAGCGGCAATTTCACGGAACACAGGAAGGTCGCGCGCAAGCAGCGGCACGCCGTGGTGGGCGGCCTCGATCAACGGCAAGCCAAAGCCCTCGCCTTCCGAAGCCATGATCAGCGCGGAAGCACGGCGATACGCCGAAAGCAGCAACTGGTCGTCGGCGCGCTCGAACCAGAAGAAGCGCTCTCCACGCATCGGGTGGCTGGCCATGCTCGCCAGCAGGTCGTCCACCAACCACCCCCGCTTGCCGATGACCACGAGGTTGACCTCGACGCCGTCGCCCCAGAGCTCCTCGAAGGCAGCCAGCGCCTGAGCATGCCCCTTGCGTGGCTCGACGGTCCCGACCATCAAGAACGTCGGTCGCTTTCCCAGCGCCGCCAGCGCCTGATCCGGTTGCTCGCCCGCCATGGCCGAAGGAACCGTCGGTGCCAGATCGGCGCCGAGATGGAACCAGCCGATACCGAGCGGACGCAATCGTTCCGGCCGGCACTGGTGCAACCAACACTCAAGCTCATCTGCCACTGCCGCGGAAATGCAGAGCGCGCCGTCGGCCACTTCGGCGACAGCTTCGTACCAAGCTCGGAACAGGGGCAGTCCGGGAGGATCGAAGCAATCCGGCCGCAGCAGCGGAAGCAGGTCATAAACCACGAAATGCAGTTGCACACCACGATTGCGCATCCCGCGGAAAAGCTCGATGTTCTGCGGAACCAGATGGGCGCCGAGATCGAGCCCCAGGTAAACGTCTCCCGCCGAGCAGGCCACCGCCTCGTCGGGCGGCAACGGGTACCCGGGAAAGTAGCGTCGCGCGCAATATTCATACGCATAACGCAGAATGCCGTCGTCCCCCAGACGGACCGGCTCCACCCGAAAACCTGCCGGGGGCGAAGCCATCAGCTCGTCCAGCACGTGCCGGACAACACGCTGTATGCCTGTTCCGGCATCATGGACAGCGAGGTTGGAGATATCGACCAACCATTGAGGCGTGGACCGGGACGCTGGCGCATTGGCAGCAAGTGCGGAGGCGATACGCTGCCACTCCCCTTCGCCAGGGGACGCCGGGCCATGTACGGCCCGTTCCCTCTGCACCAAAGCGTCGATGGCGTGGCGGGCAGCGTCCCGCCACGCCATCGACGCCCCCCCCAGGTCGCCGCCCGGAGGCGCCGCAACCACCTGGCTGCGCCCGAGGGTCGTCAGGCTGTCGATGTTCACCAGCGGCCCCACGATGGACTCGGCGAATTCGCCATCGATCGCCGCCTTGAGCGCTGGATAACCCCCTGACGCGTAAAGCAGCGCAAGGACGATCGCACGCCCCTCCTCGCTCTGCGCGAGTGCATGGAGTGGCTTGCCGAAGGTCCTGTCGCGCACCACGATGTCTACCGCCCCCTCAGCAGCGAACCCGAGGGTTTTTGCGCAATAGACATCGTCGCCCAGTTCCAGGACAACACGGCCAAAGTCGCCCGCGGCGTACGCACGGGCGAAGCTCTCCAGCGAACCATCAGCCGCAACGCCATCACAGTCCGCGTCCGCATAGACCTCCATCGCCGCTGCCAACGGTGCGCCCGGCTGAACGCGTGGAGCCGGCAGGAATGCTGCCCTGGCCGTCAGCATGCTTTTCTGCTCAGCCGCCCCCGAAGGCGCTGCCGTCCGGTTTTCTCCCCGGCGTCTTTCCACCGCAAGCTCGAACGCATCCAGGGCGCGCCGAGCGGTCTCGCGCCAAGAAAACTCGCGGCATTGCCTTTCGGCGTGGGCCAGCAGGCGTGCGCGCATCGACTCGTCGGTCAAGGCCTGGATCATCTTGGCCGCGATGGCCTGATGCCGGTAGGGATCGAACAAAGCTTCTTCGCAACCGATGACTTCCGGGAGACTGGATGTGTTGGAGCCGATCACAACGGCACCGCTGCACATAGCCTCCAGCGCTGGCAATCCAAACCCTTCCTGCAACGACGGAAACACGTACAAAGCGCAGATGTTATAGAGCTTGACCAGGTCGTCATCGGGCACGTAACCGGCAAAAACCACCTCGTCTGCACCAAGCTCGAGCCCGCGAACCAGTTCATCCAGTTCAGCACGCTCCCGCGGCGGCGGATCGCCAACGATCACCAGTTGATGCGCGCACCTCAGTGCAGGGGGTAACAACGCAAAGGCGCGAATAAGAGCGCCGATATTCTTCCGCGAATCGAAGCCGCCGGTGTACATCACGAACGGCCGCCACAACCCGTAACGTGACATCACCCGATAGCGGAACGAATCGGTGTCGCCCTGTCGAACGAAAATCTCATCGGCGGCACCGGAGATGTTGGCCAGGCGCGCAGCCGGTATATGCAGCAATTCCCCGGCCTCGCTGCAGGAGTAGCGCGAGATGCCGAGCAGCAGATCGGCACGCCGCAAGTGCTCGATCTTCTCCGCGTACCATCGCGCGGCCTCGGCTGTGGGTAGGTATGCGCTCTTGTGAACCAGGGGGATCAGGTCGTAGAGCGTAACCGCGTTCAACCACGGACTGTCCCCGGGCACGGTACCCACGACCTCATTGGTGAACCCCTCGAACAGGCTCGAAACGTGGACCACATCGGGACGCAGCGCCTTGATCGCCTCCACTCGCAGCCGTTCGGAGGCGCCACGACGGAACGCATTGGCAGGAGTTGCTTGCGCCACTGGCCCCACAGCTTCCCACGTGCGAATCCGCGCTTGAGGCAGGAGGCCGTCGAACTGGCTCCGAATAAGCTCAGTGGCATCGCCCATCGCAGCGTTTAGCAGCAAGATGATTTCATGCCCTCGCGCATCAGCAGCCATCGCCTTGGCCAGAGCAAGCGAATAACGGCCAATGCCTCGCCGGCGGCTTCCCGGAGACTGATAGGCTTGGAGATCCAGTACGATACGCACGCCGCTATTTACCCCTCTGAGGTGCATTGCGGCTGGCTACCTCGCGAGACGCGCGGGCATCGTTTATCTCAGCGAGCATCTGCAAAGCCCTCTTGGTCAGAAACCCGGCGGTGCCGCTGGATGGCGTTGCCGTTGCCGGCTCGACCGCAGGGGGAACCCCGAACAGGAACAGCCGGGTTCTTGCCGTAAGCCAGGAGTCAGGACCGGCAGCACGCAGGCACAGTGCGCACAATCCCTCCGACCGGGCCAGAAACCGCAAAATCGGCCGCAACAATCGCGCCGGCCACCGCAATACGTGGTAAGCCAAACGCCGCCCCAGCCTTGGCAGCGCGCGCGCAGTGCGCCTGAGCAGTCGCAAGGGATAGGTAACGCGCCAGGATGTACTGGCCTGGATTTCGGCGTTCGCCAGGCGCAGCCGCCCCAGCTCCCGTTCGCGTAACTGGACTTCGGCCGTCAGGCGCTCGACCTCGCCACCCAACTGCTCGACCTGGCTGCTCAGGCGCATGGCCTCACCACTCAGCCAGACGATCTCTGCCTTTGACCGTGCGGCATCGGCGGCCGCCGCGACCTCCCTCTCCGAAACGCTTGCAAGCTCTCGCCGGTGCGCGACCAGCGCCGCCTCCCGGCGTTCGTTCTCTTCGCGCAGATGGCGGGCTTCGCCCTGTGCTGTCACAAGATCTTCTCTCAAGGTCAGCAGCTCATCCCTGACACGCGCGTCGGAAGCCCGGACAAAGTCATCGAAAACGTTCGGGGGATACGCGAACGCCGGGTCCAGATCGCTCTTTTCATCGGCTACGTAGTAGCGATTGAGGCCATCTCCGTAAACGAAGTGGTAGCCATGGCCAAGGACCACGTTCTCCCACTCCGCATGCGTAGGCTTCTGGCTCAGCGGCTCGGTAGCCTCCACCAGCACGATCCAAGGCCGGATGTGCCCGAAAGAGAATCCGCGCAATACCGCCGCCTCGCTTCCCTCGCAGTCGATCTTGAGAAAATGCACCACGCCAATTGGGTGCGCCGCGCAGATCTCGTCCAGCGTCCGGCACTCCACTTCGACCTCGCTCACCGGGAACCCGGCCTGCGCATGGCGATCGGCGAACTCGCCATGGGTCGTCGAGAGCCCGGTACCGCCCACCTCGAAAAGACGAAGCCGCCCGGTCGAATCGGATGCGGCCATCCGCAGGTTGATGTCGCGCGGACGATCGCGCTGGAGCATTTCGAACCAGTGCGTCACAGGCTCGATATTTATGCCATGCCAACCGGCCTCGTAGAAAGCCTTGGTCACGGAATGCTCGATCGGGTCCTGCGCCCCGACGTCGATGTAGAAACCGCGAGCGATGCCTCGCAGGACGCGTGCCAACATGACGTCTTCGCCGTTTTGGGCGTAGGAAACAAAGCTCATGGGTCGGCGGCCTCGGGTTGCAGCAAGATTCGCACCTTGCCCAGGATGCGCTGGAGTGAATTGCCGGATGCCATGGAGAGGAGCGCCGGCTCTTCCATATCCTCAAGCGCAGATCGGCATGGGGTGATGCAAAAGCACGCCCCCTGTCCCCGGGCGAAAGTGAGCCAGCGCCGGCAGTTCCCGCGCACAGCGGATGGAAGCACAGTTCCGGCCACTGCATCTACGGACAGGTAACCATAGAGGGCTGCATGGGCATCGATTCGCCCGCGCGTCGCCTTCACGCCGGCGGCGATCGCAAGCACGTCCGGAAAACCGTGATGCCCTTGGCGCGAGCTGTCGACACCGGCCGGATGCATTCGGCCGGCCGTTTCATCACCGTCAGGCAAGCGCACGGGCAAGTTCGTCTCGCAGGTCCTGAATGTCCTCGACACCCACGGAGATGCGGACCAGTCCGTCGCTGATACCCAGTCGCCGACGGTTGGCGGCCGGTACAGACGCGTGCGTCATGATCGCCGGATGCTCGATCAGGCTCTCTACCCCCCCCAGGGACTCGGCCAGCGCGAACAACTCGCAACGCTCAAGCATCCGACGGGCCTTCTTCAGCCCCCCTTTCACTTCCAGACTGATGATGCCCCCGAAACCGTCCATCTGGCGCCTGGCCAGTGCCTGCTGCGGGTGGCTCTTGAGGCCCGGGTAGATCACCCGCTCTATCGCGGGATGCTTTTCCAGCCACCGTGCCAGCTCCAGTGCGCTCTGGCAGTGGGCTTTCATGCGCAGGTGCAGCGTCTTTAGCCCGCGCATGGCCAGAAACGCGTCGAACGGGCCGGCCACGGCGCCGACCGAATTCTGCAGGAAAGCCATCCGCTCGGCGAGCTCCTGGCTCCCGGCAACCACGACCCCGCCAACCATATCCGAATGGCCGTTAAGGTACTTGGTCGCCGAATGCAGAACCAGATCAGCTCCGAACTCCAGCGGACGCTGCAACATCGGCGAGCAGAAGGTGTTGTCCACTACCAGGATCAGGCCGTGCTTTTTTGCGAAGGCGGCGATCTTGGCAAGGTCCACCAGTTTGAGCATCGGGTTGGTCGGTGTCTCGGCCCAGATCATCCGCGTGTTCGGCCTCAGCGCAGCCCTCAGCGCCTTGGCATCATTGAGATCGGCAAAGGTGAAATCCAGACCGGCCGAACGTCGGCGAACGCGTTCGAAAAGGCGATAGGTACCGCCATAGAGGTCATCCATTGCGATGACGTGGCTGCCTGAATCGAGCAATTCCAATACGGTAGCTGCGGCCGCCAGCCCGGAACTGAAAGCAAACCCCGCCTTGCCGCCCTCGAGGGCCGCTACGCACCGCTCGTAAGCCATGCGCGTGGGATTCTGGGTCCGCGAATATTCATAACCCTTATGCCTTCCCGGACTCTCCTGTACATAGGTCGAGGTGGCATAGATTGGCGTCATGATGGCGCCGGTAGCCGGATCGGGGGACTGACCGGCGTGGATGGCGCGCGTTCCCAATCCCAGGGAGCTCTTGGTTGTCTTTTTCATAAGTCCGAAATGGCCAGATCGAGGCATGCCCCGTTGGTGGTTCACCATGGTAACCGGCATTGGGGCGTCCGATGCATTGATGATCCGGCCCTGTTAAGGCGACCTTCTTCGGAAAGCACCGGCCTCCATGCCAAAATACGCCACCCCATGGCCACGAAACCGGGTCTCATGAGAACACTGTTGGTCACTGGCGGCGCAGGTTTCATCGGCGCCAACTTCGTGCTGGAGACGGTCGCGGACGGGTGGGTCGTCATCAACCTGGACAAGCTTACCTACGCCGGCAACCTCGATACGCTTACCCCCTTGTCCGGCCATGCGCGGCATCGCTTCGTCCATGGCGACATCGGCGACCGGGCGCTGGTGGCAAGACTGTTGGCCGAGCATCGGCCCGACGCCATCGTGAACTTTGCCGCCGAGTCCCACGTCGACCGTTCCATCGACGGCCCCGCCGCCTTCGTCGAGACCAACGTGACCGGCACGCTGGGCCTGCTCGAGTGCGCCCGGGACTACTGGCGCTCGCTGGAAGGCAATGCCCGCGATGCGTTCCGCTTCCTCCACGTGTCGACCGACGAGGTCTACGGCTCGCTGGGGCCGGAGGGCAGGTTCACCGAGACCACGCCGTACGCGCCGAACTCGCCCTACTCGGCGTCCAAGGCCGCCTCGGACCATCTGGTACGGGCGTTCCACCATACCTACGGGCTGCCCACCCTCACCACCAACTGCTCCAACAACTACGGCCCCTACCAGTTCCCGGAAAAGCTGATCCCGCTGGTGATCCAGAAGGCGCTGGCCGGTGAGTCGTTGCCGGTCTACGGCGACGGCATGAACATCCGCGACTGGCTGTTCGTGGGCGACCACTGCAGCGCCATCCGACGGGTGCTCGAGGCCGGGCGCGTGGGCGAGACCTACAACGTGGGCGGAAACGCTGAGCGCACCAACATCACCGTGGTGAAAACGATCTGCGCGCTGCTCGACGATCGCCGCCCGCTGGCCGAAGGCCGCCGGCGCGAGTCGCTGATCACTTACGTAAAGGACCGCCCCGGCCACGACCGCCGCTACGCCATCGATGCCGGCAAGCTCGAGCGCGAGCTGGGCTGGAAGCCCTCGCAGACGTTCGAGAGCGGCATCGCCGCCACTGTGGACTGGTACCTCGCCAACCAGCCGTGGGTGCAGCGTGTGCTCGACGGCAGCTACCGCATGGAGCGACTGGGATCATGAGCACGAAGCGCAAGGGCATCATTCTCGCCGGCGGCTCCGGCACGCGCCTGTATCCGATCACCCAGGCGATCAGCAAGCAGCTGTTGCCGGTGTATGACAAGCCGATGATCTACTACCCCCTGGCCACCCTGATGCTGGCCGGCATCCGCGATGTGCTGATCATCAACACGCCGCACGAGCAGGTCCTGTTCCAGCGCCTGCTTGGCGACGGCTCGCAGTGGGGAATGAACCTGCAATACGCCGTGCAGCCCTCGCCGGACGGACTGGCGCAGGCCTTCCTGATCGGCCGCGACTTCATCGGCGGCGATCCAAGCTGCCTGGTGCTGGGCGACAACATCTTCTATGGCCACGGCCTCACCGAAAGCCTGCGACGCGCCACCGCTAGGGATCATGGCGCCACGGTCTTCGGCTATTGGGTGAAGGATCCGGAGCGTTACGGCGTAGCCGAGTTCGATGAGGCCGGAAGGGTGGTCGGCCTGGAGGAAAAGCCGGCCAAGCCGAAATCCCCCTATGCGGTCACCGGGCTGTATTTCTATGACGCCCGCGTGTGCGACTACGCTGCCTCGCTCAAGCCCTCGCCACGCGGTGAGCTGGAGATCACCGACCTCAACCGCTGCTACCTTGAGGATGGGTCGCTGCATCTGGAGCAGCTGGGGCGCGGCTTCGCCTGGCTGGACACCGGTACGCACGAGTCATTGATGGAAGCGGGCAACTACATCGAAACCATCGAGAACCGCCAGGGCCTGAAGGTCTGCTGCCCCGAGGAAATCGCCCACTTCAAAGGCTGGATCGACGACGCCCAGCTTCTTCGCTTGGCAGAACCGCTGGCGAAGACGGGCTATGGCCAGTACCTGCGCAAACTGATCAAGAGCGGACAGGCCCGATGAAGGTGCTCGAAACCCGCTTGCCGGGTTTGCTGGTGGTTGAGCCTCAGGTGTTCGGCGACTCACGTGGCTATTTCTACGAGAGCTACAACGAGTCGAAGTTTCACAAGGCTGGCATCGATTGTCGCTTCGTGCAGTCGAACGTCTCGCGCTCTGCGCGCGGCGTGCTGCGCGGCCTGCATTATCAGTGGCCCAACCCGCAGGGCAAGCTGGTCAGCGTGCTCGAGGGCGAGGTGTTCGATGTGGCCGTGGACATCCGCCGTGGCTCGCCCACGTTCGGGCAGTGGGCCGGAGTCATGCTGACGGCGGACAACCACCGTCACCTCTGGATCCCGGAGGGTTTCGCCCACGGGTTCTGCGTGCTCTCGGAGTACGCAACCTTCACCTACCAGTGCACGGCGCTCTATGACGCCGGGGCCGATGCCGGGATCCGCTGGAACGACGCGGATATCGGTATCGACTGGCCGATTTCAGATCCGCAACTGTCTGTCAAAGACACTCGAGTGCCGTTGCTGAGCGACATACCTCACGACCGTCTCCCGGTGTTCGCGGCATGAAGATCCTGCTGCTGGGCGCCAACGGCCAGCTGGGCCGAAGTTTCGTCGAGGACGGGCGCCTGGCCAAGATGGGCCGGCTTGCAACCGCCAGTCGGGACGGCCGCCGCTTCGATGGCGAGGCGATCGCCGCCGTCGACCTGAGCTTGCCTGATACCCTCGTCGGCGCCCTCGAAGCGCTGCGGCCGGACGTGATCGTCAATGCTGCAGCCTATACCGCGGTCGACCGGGCGGAGCAGGAAGAATCGCTCGCCACGCGGATCAACGGCGAAGCCGTCGGCCTGCTGGGCCAATGGGCACACCAGCATGGCGCGCTGGTCGTTCACTTCTCCACCGACTACGTATTCGATGGGCTAGCCGCGGCAGCTTATCGAACCTCCGACCCGACTGGACCCCTCAGTGCCTACGGTCGCAGCAAGCTGGCCGGGGAGCGGGCGCTGGCTGCAAGCGGTGCCGATCACATGGTGTTCCGGACGGCCTGGGTCTACGCAGCGCATGGACACAATTTCCTGCGGACGATGCTTCGCCTCGGCGGCACGCGCGATGTCCTGGACGTGGTATCGGACCAGCATGGCGCACCCACCAGCACCGATGTGATCGTCGAAGGCACCTTCATCGCACTCAAGGCCTGGTCGGATGCAGATGCCGTCCGTCGAAACTCGATGCGTGGCATCCATCACCTGGTCGCCAGCGGTGTCACCACCTGGCACGGCTTTGCCGAAGCGATTTTTGCTGCGGCAGGCGAGCGTCGGATGCTCGACAGGACTCCCGAAGTAAGGGCGATCGACACGGCGCGATTCCCTACGCCGGCGCGACGGCCGGCATGGTCCGTGCTGGACAACCGCGACATGGTGGAGCACTTCGGCTACCGGCCTCCCGCCTGGCAAGACGCCCTTGGCCGGGTGATGGACCGACTGGCCGCCGCCTGAGCGTATACCCGTCGCGCCGAATGGCCTGCATTCGCCCGCACCGCGGCGGATGCCCGTGGCAGGCGACTTGCCCCATGCCCCACCAGATCCAGCGCTTCAAGCGGCCAGCGTCTGCATCCGCGCGCGCCCGGCCGGCCAGCAGGCTGGCCGGCTGAACCTGCAGCCCGCAGCGAGCCTGCCCCGTCGGTCCCGGCGACCTGCATCGGCGCGCATGGCGCGCCGCCAGCTCACCCCGCCGACGGATCGATCAGGGCACCAAGCTCGGCCGTCTTCGCCCGCATCAGCGCCTCGTCGCCGCGCGCCTCCACGTTCAGCCGGAGCAACGGCTCGGTGTTCGACGAGCGCAGGTTGAAGCGCCAGTTGCCGAACGAGGCACTGACGCCATCGACGCGCTCCAGCGCCGGCTGCTGACCGGCATAGAACGCCAGCACCCGCTCCACCGTCGCCGCCGCGTCGTCCACGCGGAAATTGATCTCGCCGCTGCAGGGGAAAGCGTGCATCCGCTCATCCAGCATGTCGGCCAGCGGCTGCCCGGTGCGGCACATCCGCTCGGCCACCAGCAGCCACGGGATCATGCCGGAGTCGCAGTAGGCGAAGTCGCGGAAGTAGTGGTGGGCGCTCATCTCGCCGCCGTACACCGCATCCTCGGCGCGCATGCGCTCCTTGATGAAGGCATGGCCGGTCTTGCTTTCCACCGGCACGCCGCCGGCCGCACGCACCATGTCGATGGTGTTCCAGGTCAGCCGCGGGTCGTGGATGATCTTCGCGCCCGGATGCTTCTCCAGCATCTGCGCGGCGAGCAGGCCGACGATGTAATAGCCCTCGATGAAGCGGCCCTGGGCATCGAACAGGAAGCAGCGGTCGAAATCGCCGTCCCAGGCGATACCGAGGTCGGCGCCCGAGTCGATCACCGCCTGCGCCGTCGCCGCGCGGTTCTCCGGCAGCAGCGGGTTGGGAATGCCGTTGGGGAATCGACCATCCGGCTCATGCTGGATGCGCACGAACTCGAACGGCAAGTGCGGTGCCAGCAAATCGATGATCGCGCCGGCCCCGCCATTGCCCGCATTGACCACGATCTTCAGCGGGCGCAGCGCGGGGCGATCCAGGTAACCCAACAGGTGCTCGATGTAGGCCGACTTGTCGTGGTCGCGCACCACCGCTCCGGCGTTGGCCGCCACCGGGCCGAAGGCGTTTGCCTCGACCGCGCGCTCGATGTCGCGCAAGCCCGTATCGCCGCTGATCGGCCGCGCACCCTCGCGCACCAGCTTCATGCCGTTGTAGTCGACCGGATTGTGGCTGGCGGTCACCATGATGCCGCCCGCCACGCCGCGGTGGGCGGTCTGGAAATAGACCTCCTCGGTGCCGCACAGGCCGATGTCGATGACGTCGCAGCCGCCTTCGTTGAGTCCCCGGGTGACGGCCGCGGCCAGCGCCGGGCTGTCCAGGCGCACGTCGTAGCCGACAATGACCGCCCCGGTGCCGACGACTTCGGCATAAGCCCGCCCGATCCGGCAGGCGATATCGGGATTGAGCTCGTCCGGCATCCGGCCGCGGATGTCGTAGGCCTTGAAGCACTTCATGTTCGATCGTTCCTTGGTATCAACAACGGAAAGTTGGCCGCGTCCTGCTCAGGCACGGCGCGCGTGGCGCACATGCCGCCAGACATAGAGCCCGGCGCCCAGCGCGATCAGCGCCACGATCACGGCGTCGAAGCGATGGAAGTACACGCCCAGGGTGTCCCAGTGCTCGCCCAGTTTCACGCCGATCCACGCCAGTCCCCAGCACCAGATCAACGAGCCGAGAAAGGTGTAGGCAGTGAATCGCCATAGCGGCATGCGCGCGACGCCGGCCGGGAACGCGATGAAGGTGCGCACCACCGGCAGCAGGCGGCCGATGAAGATCGTGATGTCGCCGTGCCGCTGGAACCAGCGGTCGGCCAGGTCCAGGTCGCGATGCGAGACCAGCAGGTACTTGCCGTAGCGCTCGACCAGGGGGCGCCCGCCCCAGGCACCGATCGCGTAGGCCAGCCAGGAGCCGATCACGCAACCCACGGCACCGGCCAGCGAGACAAGCCACAGCTTGAGCTCGCCCCGGGAAACCAGGTACCCGGAGAACGGCATGATGATCTCCGAGGGCAGCGGCACGCAGGCGCTCTCCACCGCCATCAGCAACGCGATACCGACGTACTGGAACCGCGAGATCACCGCGATGACGAAGCCGGCCAGCGCGGCGATCAGCTTCTCGATCATCCGTCGTTATTCCACCGTCACCGACTTGGCCAGATTGCGCGGCTGGTCCACGTCGGTGCCGCGCAGCACCGCCACGTGGTAGGCGAGCAACTGCAGCGGGATGGTGAACACGGCCGGGGCGATGAACTCGCCCACCGGATCGAGCCGCAGGGCCACGCCCTTGCCGGTTTCGGCGTCCATGCCGGCGTCGCCGGCGGCGAACACGATCAGCTCGCCCCCGCGGGCCTTCACTTCCTGCAGGTTGGACTTGAGCTTGTCCAGCAACGGACCGCTCGGCGCAACCGCCACCACCGGCATCTCCTCGTCGACCAGGGCCAGCGGGCCGTGCTTGAGCTCGCCGGCCGGGTAGGCCTCGGCGTGGATGTAGGAGATTTCCTTGAGCTTGAGCGAGCCCTCCAGCGCCACCGGGTACTGCGCGCCGCGACCGAGGAACAGCGCGTGCTGGCGGTGGATGAAGCGTGCTGACAGCTCCACCACCTGCGGCTCCAGCGCCAGCGCACGCTCGATCGCGCGCGGCAGCGAGATCAGCTGCTGGCAGAGGTCGGCGTAACGCGTGGCCTCCAGCCCGCGCTGCTGGGCCAGCTGCAGGGTGAGCAGCGCCAGCGCGGTGAGCTGGGTGGTGAACGCCTTGGTCGAGGCCACGCCGATCTCCGGGCCGGCCCGGGTCATCAGCTTGAGGTCGGCCTCGCGCACCACCGAGGACTCCGGCACGTTGCAGATCGCCAGCGTGCCGAGGTAGCCGCGGCGGCGCGATTCGCGCATCGCCGCCAGCGTGTCGGCGGTTTCGCCGGACTGGGAAATGGCCACGAACAGGGTGCCCGGCGGCACCACCACCTCGCGGTAGCGGTATTCGCTGGCCACCTCGACGCTCACCGGCAGGCGGGCGAACTCCTCGATCCAGTAACGCGCCACCATGCCGGCGTGGTAGCTGGTGCCGCAGGCGACGATGTGGATGCCCTGCACCTTCGCCAGCAGCTCGTCGCCGCCCACGCCGAAGATGTTCGGCAGCACGCCGTGCGGGCCGATGCGCGATTCCAGCGTATCGGCCACGGCGCGCGGCTGCTCGAAGATTTCCTTCTGCATGTAGTGGCGGTATTCGCCACGCTCCACCGCATCGGTGGACAGCTCGCTCTCGTGCACGGCGCGCTCGGCGGGCTGGCCGTCGAGCGTGAACACCTGGGCCGACTCGCGGGTGATCTCCACCACGTCGTCTTCTTCCAGGTAGATCATGCGGTTGGTCACCTGGATCAGCGCCTGGGCGTCGGAGCCTAGGAAGTGCTCGCCGATACCCACGCCGACCAGCAGCGGCGCACCGCGCCGCGCGCCGACCACGTGACCCGGCTCGTCCCGGCTGATCACCGCGATCGCATAGGCACCCTCCAGTTCACGGGCCACTGCCAGCACCGCCTCGCGCAGGCTGCCGCCCTGGCTCAGGCGCGACTCGACGAGCGCGGCGATGACCTCGGTGTCCGTCTCCGACGTGAACACGTGCCCCTTCGCCTGCAGCTCCGCACGCAGCGGCGCGTAGTTCTCGATGATGCCGTTGTGCACCAGCGCGACACGGCCGGCCATGTGCGGATGGGCGTTGGCCTCGTTCGGCACGCCATGGGTGGCCCAGCGGGTGTGCGCGATGCCGGTGCCGCCCGGCAGCGGATCGGCCAGGTACAGCGCCTCCATCTCGCGCACCTTGCCCTTCGCGCGTACGCGGCGGATCTCGCCATCGTCCAGCACGGCCAGGCCGGCCGAGTCGTAACCGCGATACTCGAGCGCCTTGAGCCCGGCGATCAGCAGGGGCGCGACATCGCGCTGGGCCACGGCTGCAACGATTCCACACATGTCGTCATTCCTTAGCTGGGATCGGGCCCGGAGCCCGGCTGCCGCATGGTGGCGGCGATGGTTTCCAACATCCTTTCGCGGGGGAGACAGCTGCCGTCAGGGCACCCGCCGGCGCAGGTAATTGAGCAGGTCGATGCGCGTGATCAGGCCCAGGAAGCGCTCGCCGTCCATCACGATCGCCACCAGACCGCGCTCGAACACCGGCAGCAGCGACTCGATCGACGAATGCACGTCGATCTTCTGCAGCGTGGTGATCATCGCGGTGGACACCGGGTCGCGGAAGCGCGACTGGTCGGCGTGCACGTGCATCAGCACATCCGATTCGTCGACGATGCCGACCAGCTGGTCGCCGTCCATCACCGGCAACTGGGAGACGTCGTAGAGCTTCATCCGCGTGTAGGCGGTCATCAGCAGCTCGTTGGGTCCGACCACCACCGTGTCGCGCTGGGCGAAGGGACGCAGCAGCAGGTCGCGCAGGTCGCCGTGCTGCTCGCGCTCGAGGAAGCCGTTGTCCAGCATCCAGTAGTCGTTGTACATCTTCGACAGGTACTTGTTGCCGGTGTCGCACACCAGCGACACCACGCGCTTGGGCGTGGTCTGCTCGCGGCAGTACTTCAGCGCCGCCGCCAGCAGGGTGCCGGACGACGACCCGCCGAGGATGCCCTCTTTCGCCAGCAGCTCGCGGCCGGCCAGGAAGCTCTCGCGGTCGGAGATCGCGTACGCCTTCTTCACCCGGGAGAAATCGCTGATCGAGGGCAGGAAGTCCTCACCGATGCCCTCGACCATCCAGCTGCCGGACTTCTCCGACAGCGTGCCCTCGTTGATGTACTGGGCGAGGATCGAACCGACCGGGTCGGCCAGCACCAGCTCGGTGTGCGGCGAGTGCTCGGCGAGAAAACGCGACAGGCCGGTCATGGTGCCCGACGAACCGCAGCCGAACACGATCGCATCGACCCGGCCATCCATCTGCTCGAGGATCTCCGGACCGGTCGTCTCGTAGTGCGCGCGGGGGTTGTCCGGGTTACCGAACTGGTTGATGAAGTAGGCGCCAGGAGTCTCGCGGGCGATCCGCTCGGCCATGTCCTGGTAGTACTCCGGATGCCCCTTGGCCACGTCCGAGCGGGTCAGCACCACCTCGGCGCCCATCGCCTTGAGGTTGAAGATCTTCTCCCGGCTCATCTTGTCCGGGACCACCAGGATCAGCCTGTAGCCCTTCTGCTGGGCGACCAGCGCCAGGCCGATGCCGGTGTTGCCGGCCGTGCCCTCGACCAGGGTGGCGCCGGAGCGGATCTTGCCGGCCTTTTCCGCCGCCTCGATCATCGAAAGGCCGATGCGATCCTTGATCGAGCCGCCCGGATTGGCGCTCTCGAGCTTCAGGAACAGCTCGCAGCTCCCCGTCTCCAGATGGTTGGCGCGCACCATGGGGGTGTGGCCGATCAGGTCGAGAACGCTGGCGTGAACCGTCATGGAAGCTCCGTGGCAAAGAACCGGGACAGGCAACCGGCCGACCCGCGGGCCGCCATGATAACCGAGTCCCTCCGACCGACACCGGGCAAGAAAAAAGCCCGGCATCCATCGGATACCGGGCCCTTGCCGCTGCCAACCGGCGTGACGTCAGTGCTGTCGCTGCGTTTGCGCATCCCAGATGCGTTGCAGGCGGTCCTTGGCGTAGAGCTTCTCGCGCTTCATCACCGCGAGCTTGGTTTCGGGAATGGGGAGCACGCCGATATCCGCATCGTGCACCTTGCTGTCGAGTTCCCGGTGGCGCTGGTACAGCGCGCGGAACTCCTTGTTGGACTTCAGCAATGCTTCGACGTCATCACGCGACTGGTTTTCGAACATGGGTCGACCTCCTCGCTGGGAAAGCGGGCGCGTGACCGGTGCGCCCGCGGCGTGGTGAGGCATGCGCAAACCGCCCGCACCGGGGAAACGGTGCGTGACAAGGACGGTTGGGGATACGGTGGGCGCATGCGACGGGTCAGGTTGTCCGCGCGGCGCATGTGCCCCGCGGATGACCGACGCTACTCCGCCGCCGGGGTGGGTGCAAGATCGTGCCATGGCACGACTGATGCTACTTGGAGTGGGCAAAAAGGCTGTCGAAACAGCTTGTTGGAGCTGCGGCGCGCCCCTGGGAACGGAGCGCGCCGGCGTGCCTCAGGGCTTGCCCTTTTTCTTGGCGGGCTTGGCTTCGGCCGGTGCCTGATCGCCCTCCATCTGGGAGCGCAGGGCCCGGGCCGCCTGGGCCGCCAGGGCGGCCTCCCGACGGGCGGCATTCGCGACCCGGCTCTGCGCCGCCGCCAGCTTCTTGGCGTGCTCGGCCTCGGCCTTGGCCTGCTCGGCGGCCTGCGCGGCCTCCATCCCCTGCTGCTGCAGGCGCTGGGCCTCTTCCTGGGCGAGCTGGTACTGCAGGCGCTGGCGCTCCAGCTCCAACCGGGCCGCCTCGGCGTCGCGCCGGGCCGACTCCAGCATGATCTGGTCGTGCTCACGGTCGAGCTTGGCCAGCCGGGCCTGGGCGTCCTGCAGCTGAGCGGCCGCCCGGGCCAGATCGACCCGGCGCTCGGCCAGGTAGAGGGCGTGCGGGCGCTCCTTCGAGCGGGCATCGGCCAACTGCGCCAAGGCATCGCGGGCACGCGCCTGCTCGGCCATGGCGTAGTGTCCGAGCACCGGGTCATGGGCCAGTTGGTCGAGGCTGGTGGTCAGCCGGGCGAGATCGATGTCGTCCTTGGCGGCGCTGGCGACACCGCTGCCAAGCAGCAGCCCCAGGGCGAACAGGGCGGTCGTGAGTCGCTTCATGGCTGACCCTCCTGGGCATTGCCTGCCGAGGTCGACGTGGCTGGCTGGGGCACGGTCTGGAAGCCGCCATCACCGCCTGGCATGGGCGCCGACAGCACCGAGGCGGAGGGGGCCGGCATGTCGCCGGTCGGCGCCGCGGCGGGAAGAGTGGCCGGCATCTGCGAGCGACTGGAGAGCTCGGGATGGGCCTGCTCCATGGCCTCGCGCAGCCGCGCGTTCTCGTCGGTCTTGGTCTGGATCCTGGCCCGGACGTCGCCCAGCCGTGCCTTGGCCGTAGCCAGCTCGGCATCGGCCTGGGCCTCGGTGGCCAGATCGGCGGCATCGGCGTACTTGCGCGAGGTCATGGCCGCCTGGGCCTGCTGGAACTTGTTCTGGGCGAAAGTCAGGTCCACCGGGGCGTAATCTGCTGCGTCGGCGTCACGAGCGGCCTGCAATTGCGTCTGGGCAGCGCTCATCGCAGCATCCGGAGGCGGTACGCTTGCGCAGCCGCCCAGCATCATCAGGGCGACCAGGGGCAGGCTGCGCGTCCACCCGCAAGAACGGGGGGCACCGGCCTCAGGCCGGGAAAAGCTGTGCACCATCACTCAGTACCTCGTAGTGTTGCGTCGTATTGTCCGTGGGCATAATCGCCGGTGCAATGTAGTTGAATCCAGGGGACTTCAGGTGGATATCGGTTACTTCCTCAAGCTGATGGTGGACAAGGGCGCGTCGGACATGTTCCTGACCACGGGCGCTCCGGTGAACATCAAGGTCGAGGGCAAGCTCTACCCGTTGGGCAATACCGGCCTGCCGGGCGGCATGGTCAAGAAGATCGCCTACTCGCTGATGGACGAGGGCCAGGTGCCCCAGTTCGAGCGCGATCTCGAGCTGAACATGGCGCTGGCGGTGAAGGAAGCGGGCCGCTTCCGCATCAACGTGTTCAAGCAGCGCGGCGAGGTCGGCATGGTGATCCGCGCGATCAAGAGCGAGATCCCCAACGTCGAGCAACTGCAGCTGCCCTCGATCTTCCGCGAGCTGATCATGGAGCAGCGCGGCCTGATCCTGGTGGTCGGCGCCACCGGCTCGGGCAAGTCGACCACCTTGGCGGCGATGCTCGACCACCGCAACTCCAACTCGCCCGGCCACATCCTCACCATCGAGGATCCGATCGAGTACCTGCACCGGCACAAGAAGTCGATCATCAACCAGCGTGAGGTCGGGCTGGACACGCACAGCTATCACGAGGCGCTGAAGAACGCGATGCGCGAGGCGCCGGACGTGATCATGATCGGCGAGATCCGCGACACCGACACGATGGAGGCGGCGATCGCCTTCTCCGAGACCGGTCACCTGTGCCTGGCCACCCTGCACTCCAACAACGCCGACCAGACGCTGGAGCGCATCCTCAACTTCTTCCCCGAGTCGGCGCACAAGAACGTGCTGATGAACCTGTCGCTCAACCTGCGCGCGG
The DNA here is from genome assembly GCF_001641285.1 of Dyella thiooxydans. Taxonomy (NCBI): domain Bacteria; kingdom Pseudomonadati; phylum Pseudomonadota; class Gammaproteobacteria; order Lysobacterales; family Rhodanobacteraceae; genus Dyella; species Dyella thiooxydans. The sequence goes on along the minus strand of NZ_CP014841.1, from coordinate 3,922,607 downwards.
TGATCAGCCAGCGCCTGGTGATCGGCAAGGACGGCCGCCGCCTGCCGGCGGTCGAGGTGCTGCTGAACACCCCGCTGATCCGCGACATGATCCGCCGCGGCCAGATCCACGAGGTGAAGGAAGCGATGGACCGCAGCCTGCAGGAAGGCATGCAGACCTTCGACCAGTCGCTGTACCGGCTCTACAAGAGTGGCCGGATCGAACTGGACGAGGCGCTGGCCAAGGCCGACTCGCGCGACGGCCTGGCGCTGAAGATCCGCCTGGCCGAGGGCGGTGGATCCAACACCGACACCGAACTGGCCGGCAACGATCCCTACGGCCTGGGCTTCTGAGTCCCCTGCCCCGTCGCCGGCGCCTCAGGCGCCGGCAGGCGGAGCATCCGGTTGGCGCTCCGGCGCCGCCACCTGAAACGCCGGCAAGGCCACGCATTCGGCCTGGATGCGGCGGATCGTGGGGTACGCATCCAGTGGCAGCTGCCAGCGCGCGGCGTTGTAGAGCTGCGGGATCAGGCAGATGTCGGCCAGCCCCGGCTCGTCGCCGTGGCAGAACGTACCGGTGGCCACGTTGTCGGCCAGCATCGCCTCGAACGCAGCCAGGCCCACGGCCATCCAGTGACGGTTCCAGTCGGCCCGCTGCGCCTCGGTGGCGCCGAAGCGCGCCTCCAGCGCCTGCAGTACCCGCAGGTTGCCCAGCGGGTGGATATCGCAGGCGATGGTCTGCGCCAGCGCCCGGACGCGTGCCCGTCCGCGCGGGTCCACCGGCAGCAGCGGCGGCTCCGGCACCGTCTCGTCCAGGTATTCGACGATCGCCAGCGACTGGGTGAACACCCGCTCGCCGTCGACCAGCGCGGGCACCAGCTCCTGCGGATTGATCGCCCGGTAGGAGGCCCCGTGCTGCTCGCCGCCATCGCGCACCAGGTGGACCGGGTGGTTTTCCCAGTCCAGCCCTTTCAGCGCCAGCGCGATGCGCACGCGGTAGGCGGCGGTCGAACGCCAGTAGCCATAAAGCGCGAGATCCTGAAGCATGGGCTGTCTCCTGCCGGGCCGGTGGGCGCCAAGCATACCCGGCCGCGTTTGCATCGCCGGAGGGGCGCCACGAAAATGAGCGGCCACGGCATCCCTTCCGGGTACGGCCCCGCCGGCCGACCCGCCATGCAGCAGTCCAACCCAGGAGTCCCGACGTGTCCTTCCTCCGCATGAGCGACCTCGATCTGCGCGGCAAGCGCGTACTGATCCGCGAAGACCTGAACGTGCCGATCGAGGACGGTCGCATCACCTCCACCCAGCGCCTGGACGCCTCGCTGCCCACCATCCGGGCCGCGCGCGACGCCGGCGCCCGGGTGATGGTGCTGTCGCACCTGGGCCGACCGAAGGAAGGCCAGTTCGACGAGGCGTCCTCGCTGGCGCCGGTTGCCGCCTGGCTGGGCGACAAGCTCGGCAAGCCGGTGCGGCTGGTGCGCGACTACCTCGACGGCGTGGATGTCGCCGAGGGCGAGGTGGTGGTGCTGGAGAACTGCCGCATGAACGTCGGCGAGGGCAAGGACGACGAGGCCTTGTCGAAGAAGTACGCGGCGCTGTGCGACGTGTTCGTGATGGACGCCTTCGGCACCGCACACCGCGCCCAGGCCTCCACCCATGGGGTGATCCGCTTCGCAAAAATCGCCGCCGCCGGCCCGCTGCTGGCCGCGGAGCTGGACGCGCTGGGCAAGGCGCTGGAGCACCCGGCCAAGCCGCTGCTGGCGATCGTTGCCGGCTCCAAGGTCTCGACCAAGCTCACCCTGCTGGAGAACCTGATCGGCAAGGTCGACCAGCTGATCGTCGGTGGCGGCATCGCCAATACCTTCATCGCCGCCGCCGGCCACGGCGTCGGCAACTCGCTGTACGAACCCGACCTGATCGACGCGGCGAAGAGGGTCATCGCCGACGCCAAGCGGCGCGGTGCCGAGGTGCCGCTGCCGGTCGACGTGGTGGTCGCCCCCGAGTTCTCCGCGCAGGCAACGCCGACGGTGAAGGCGGTGGACCAGGTCAAGGACGGCGAGATGATCCTGGACATCGGCCCGGAGACCGCCAAACGCTACGCCGCGCTGATCGCCAAGGCCGGCACGGTGGTGTGGAACGGCCCGGTCGGCGTGTTCGAGTTCGACGCCTTCGGCATGGGCACCGAGACCCTCGCCCGCGCGATCGCCGCCTCCCCGGCGTTCTCGATCGCCGGTGGCGGCGACACCCTGGCGGCGGTGGACAAGTACGGCATCGAGAAGGACGTGTCCTACATCTCCACCGGAGGCGGCGCCTTCCTCGAATTCCTCGAAGGCAAGGAGCTGCCGGCGGTCACGGCACTCCAGGCCCGCGCCAAGGGCTGACTCCCCCTCCCGTAGTAGCCCGCTCGCGGGCGATGCTTTTGGCCCCGCTGTGGATCAGGAGCAGAAGCATCGCCCGCGAGCGGGCTCCTACAGTGCTCAGCTCCTGCCGCAGAGGATGCCCCGCACGGCGGCGATCACGCGCTCCACGTCACCGTCGGACAAGGCGGGAGAGAGCGGCAGGCTGACGGTCTGCCGGCCCAGGCGCATCGCGTTCGGCCACTGCTCTGGCGACCAGCCGTAGCGCCGCTGGTAGTAGGGGTGTTCGGGAATGGCCAGGTAATGCACGCCCGTGCCGATCCGCGCTGCGTTCATGGCATCGAGGAAGGCGTCGCGCGAAATGCCGCAGCGCGCCTCGTCGATCATCACGGTGTACAGGTGCAGGCCGTGCCGGGTATCCGCCTCCGGCGCCGCCGGCAGGACGATCGGCAGGTCGGCAAAGGCCGCGTCGTAACGTCGCCAAATCGCCTGGCGACGTGCCCAGTGGGCTTCCACCTTGGCCAGCTGCGGCAGCCCGATCGCTGCCTGCAGGTCCATCATGTTGTATTTGAAGCCGCACTCCAGCACCTGGTAGTGCTTGTAGCCGCTGTCACCGAAGCGATGCCAGGCATCCTTGCTCATGCCGTGCAGGGCGAGCATGCGGGCACGGGCAATGCGTTTACGGTCGCGGCCGAGGATCATGCCGCCCTCGCCGGTGACCACGTTCTTGGTCACATAGAAGCTGAAGCAGCCAAAATCGCCGAAGCTGCCCGCCGGCTGGCCGCGAAAGGTGGTTTCGATCGCATGGGCACAGTCCTCGATCACCACCAGGCCATGCCGTTGGGCGATGTCCATGATGCGGTCCATCGCACACGGCCGGCCGGCAAAGTGCACCGGCAGGATCGCCCGCGTGCGCGGCGTGATCACGGCTTCGATCGCATCCGGATCGATGTTCTGCGTGTGTGGATCGACATCCGCCAGCACCGGCACCAGCCCGGCATGTTCGATCGCATTGACCGTCGCGCAGAAGGTGAGTGGCGTGGTGATCACCTCGCTGCCCGGCTCCAGGCCGGCCGCGACCATGCTCACATGCAGCGCCGCGGTGCAGGAATTCACCGCCGCGACGCACTCGGCGCCCGCCTGCTTGTACTCGGCGAACGCCTGCTCGAAGCGCGCCACTCGCGGTCCGGTACCCAGCCACCCCGAGCGCATGCACGCCTCGACTTCGGCGATTTCCTCCTCGCCGATGCTTGGCGCACCGAACACGATGAAGGGGTTGATATCTGCCATGGGGCGGCTCCGGTGCGCGGAAAACGGATGCAACGAACGGGCGAGGTCACGCAAAGGTGCGAAGGGTACGTCGCCACCGGTTGAAAGACGAATACGACAACTACCACGCGCTCGCCGCGCAATGGCTCCGCGCGATGGCTAGAATCACAGTCCTCGCGCTCATGCGGGAGTATCAGGCGCAGTTCCGGCAAAGCCGCCCAGGGGGCCGATAGGGAAGCCAGCCGGTATCATGCGTGCGACTATCAGGGAACCAGGCGTGCAACAGATAAACGACCTTTCGGCAAGGATCTCCGGCCACAGCGCGCGCATCAAGGCCGCCCTGTCCAGGGTGGTGGATAGCGGCTGGCTGGTGCTGGGGCCGGAGGTCAAGGGTTTCGAAGCGGCGTTTGCCGGTTATCTGGGCACAGGCGATTGCGTCACCGTAGCCAACGGCACCGATGCCATCGAATTGGCGCTCCGGGCGCTTGGCGTGGGACCAGGCAGCAAGGTCGCCACGGTGGCGAACGCGGGCATGTATACCGGAACCGCCCTGGCGGCCATCGGGGCGTCACCCTGGTTCATGGACGTCGATTTCGACAGCCGCAACGTGACGATGGACGAAGTGGTCCGGGCGGTCGAAGCAGGCGTCCAGGCCGTTGTCGTCACGCACCTCTACGGCCTCGCCGCCCGGGACATCGCCAGCATCGCCGGTTACTGCAGGCAGAAAGGCGTCTGGTTGCTCGAGGATTGCGCGCAGGCCCATGGTGCGCGCATCGACGGCAAACACGTCGGCACGTTCGGCGATGCGGCCAGCTTCAGCTTTTATCCGACCAAGAATCTCGGCGCATTGGGTGACGGTGGCGCCGTCGTGACCGACTTGCCGGCGATCGCCGAGCGGGTGCGGCTGCTTCGCCAATACGGCTGGACCGCCAAGTACCGCGTCCAGGCGCACGGTGCACGCAACAGCCGCCTCGACGAGTTGCAGGCGGCGATCCTCTCCGAGCTTCTGCCTTTCCTCGATGCGGCCAACACCCAACGCCGCGCCATCTCCCAACGGTACAGCACGGGCATCAACCACCCACTGGTGAAAGTGCCTAACCACGACGGAGAAGGGTATGTCGCCCACCTCTACGTCGTCACCAGCCCGGACCGGGACCTGCTGCGCGAGCACCTTCGCACCGTGGGCATCGCGGCGGAGGTTCACTACCCGATTCCCGACCACCTGCAGCCGGTCTACGGCGACAGCTACGCCGGACTGAAACTGGAGGTCACCGAAAAGCTGGCCGGGGAGATCCTCACCCTCCCCTGCTACCCGGAGATGAGCGGCGCGGCCGTGGACGCGGTGATCCGCGCAGTGAACGGTTGGCGGGCATGAAGTACTCCGTCATCGTTCCGATCTACCGCAACGAGGCCTCCATCCCCCGCCTGTTGCAGGCGCTATCCGCGATCAACGATTCGCTCGACGATGGCATCGAGGCGGTGTTCGTGGTCGACGGCAGCCCCGACCGGTCCTATGCCATCCTGCACGAGGCGCTGGCGGGGCTCGCGTTTCCCGCCCAGTTGCTCGCCCATTCGCGCAACTTCGGCTCCTTCCCGGCCATCCGCTCGGGGTTGCAGGCAGCGCGCGGCGACCACTTTGCGGTGATGGCGGCCGATCTGCAGGAGCCACCCGAGCTGGTGACCACCTTTTTCAGGATGCTTGGCGCAGACGAGTGCGACGTGGTCGTCGGCACGCGCACGGGCCGCCAGAACGACCCGTGGTCCTCGCGCATGGCCTCGGCCGTGTTCTGGGGGCTGTACCGGCGACTGGTCGTCCCGGAGATGCCGCCGGGCGGCGTCGACATCTTCGGCTGCAATAGGGTGTTTCGCGACCAGCTGTTGCAGCTGGAGGAATCCCGCTCCTCGCTGATCGCGCTGATCTTCTGGCTCGGCTTCCGCAGAAAGCAGGTCGGCTACGAACGCCTGGCGCGTCAGGAAGGCCGTTCGGCATGGACGCTGGGCAAGAAGATCGACTACATGATGGACAACGTCTTCGCCTTCACCGATTTCCCCATCCGCCTGCTGATCAAGGTGGGCGCGGGGGGCGCTGCGGTGTCCGGCCTGGCGGGACTGGTGGTGCTGATCGCCCGGCTCACCGGCTCGATCAGGGTGCCCGGCTATGCGCCAACGATGCTCGCCGTGCTGTTCCTCGGCGCAGTCAACCTGTTCGGCCTTGGCCTGGTCGGCACCTATGCCTGGCGCGCCTATGAGAACAGCAAGCGACGGCCGCTCGCGGTCATCGCCAAGCAACACCAGAACGATCGGGGTCAATGAACCATGGAACCAGCACCACAGATACACGCGTCGGCCGACGTGCAGAGCCAAGCCATCGGTGAGCGTACGACGATCTGGCAGTACGTCGTCGTGCTTCCGGGCGCCCGGATCGGTAGCGACGTCAACCTCTGTTCGCACTGCTTCGTCGAGAACGACGTGGTGATCGGCGACCGGGTCACGATCAAGTCGGGCGTGCAGCTGTGGGACGGCATCCGTATCGAGGACGACGTGTTCGTCGGCCCCAACGTCACGTTCACCAACGACAAGTTTCCGAGGTCCAAGGTCTACCCCGAGACGTTCGCCGGTACGCGGGTGCAGCGCGGGGCCTCGATCGGCGGCGGCGCGGTGATCCTGCCGGGCCTGTGCATCGGCACGGGGGCGATGGTCGGTGCCGGCGCGGTGGTGACCAAGTCGGTGCCGCCCTTCGCGATCGTGGCCGGCTCGCCCGCGCGGATTACCGGCTACGTCGATGCACGCAACGCAACGGACAGCCAGGGTGCGTCGCAAGCTCCGCACACCGCCCCCGCGCCGGAGGCGCCCGTGGTCAGGCTCGGGGTGGGCGACGTCACGCTGCACCGCTTCAAGCTGGTCCGCGACATGCGCGGTGACCTGTCGGCCGGCGAGTTTGCCCGGGAGATTCCCTTCGAGCCCAAGCGGTATTTCCTGGTCTTCGACGTACCCAGCGAAAAGACCCGGGGCGAGCACGCGCACCGCACTTGCCACCAGTTCCTGATCTGCGTCCGCGGCAGCTGCGCGGTGGTCGCGGACGACGGCGTCCATCGTGCGGAAACCCTGCTGGATTCCCCCGACAAGGGCGTTTACCTGCCGCCCATGACCTGGGGCATCCAGTACAAGTACTCGCCCGACGCCGTGCTGCTGGTATTCGCGTCCGACTACTACGACGCCGACGACTACATCCGCGACTACGGTCAGTTCCTGCAGGCCGCGCGCGCCGGGCAAGCGCCCGGGGCGCCCGCGCCGTGAGGCCCAGGACAAAGCGCTGGCTGCTGTTCCTGGTCGGCGGCGGGCTCAACACCGGCCTCACCTACGGCATCTATCTCGGGTTGTGCCGCTTCTTCGGCTACCAAACGGCCTACTTCATCGCCTATGTCCTGGGCATTGTTTTTTCGTACCTGTTCAATGCCCGCCTGGTGTTCGGGCAAGCCTGGTCCTGGCGCGGCCTGTTCGCCTACCCGCTGGTCTACCTCGTGCAGTACCTGCTTTCCGCCGGTGCCCTCGGTGTCCTGGTCGAGTGGCTGCACATGCCCAAGCTGTACGCCCCCCTGGTCGTCACCGCGGCCATGGTTCCCATCACCTACGTCATGAGCAAGGTCGTGCTGCAACTGACGGCGAGAGCCGGCACGCCCCCGGAGAGCAACCCGTGAAGCAAGAACGAGTCGAGCCGAGCCACGCCTGGCCAGCACAAACCGCAGGCGACCGTGGCTGGCGCGAGGCAACCGGCCTGAGCCTCCCGGTGCTGCTGACCGTGCTGGCGATCTGGCTGCCGTTCGGCTTCGCGATGACGGCAGTGATCGAAGGATGGGGCGTCCTCGGGCTCTTCAACATCGATCACCCGTTCTTCCTGGCCAGCATCCACAGCCCGATGCAGGCGCAGGCACTGCGCCCGCTCACCATCTTCCCGCAGGCGCTCGCCTATTTTCTCGATCCGGATTCGTTCTTCTATTGGCATGTGCTGCTGATCGCCGCGCTGGTCGTGAAGGGCTGCGCCAGCGCGCACCTGGTGGCCCGGGTGAGCCGCTCGGTGCGCTGGGGCGCGCTGATGGGCGTGCTGGTACTGCTGTACCCCGCCGATACCATGCAACTGTCGTTCCGCAGCATCCACATCAACTGGGCGCTCGCGCTGCTGCTGCTCGGCTGCAGCCTGCTCATCGAGGCCTCCCGGCGCCGGCACCGGCTCGGCGCGTACCTGCTGGGCGCGTCTGCCGGGCTCGCGCTCTTCCTGGCCTGCTGCATGTACGAAGCGAGCCTGCCGCTGGTGGTCGCACCACTGCTGCTGGCCTACGCCGCCTTCGGCCTGAAGGGGGCGATCGCCCACCTGCGCGCCAACCTGGCCCCGCTGCTGCTCTGGCTGGCCGGCGCGGCAGCCTACGCCGGCTATGTCGCGCTTACCGCACCGCAGATCGCCAGCTACGAGTCGGCCCTGCTGGGCAGACAGAGCGCATTCTCGATCCTATTGAACGCGTTCCCGAAGCTGTTCTCCATCGGAGCATCGCGTGCATTTCTTGGGGGTTGGTTCGACGCATTCCGGATGGTCGCCACGGAATTCCGCACCTATCCGTATCTCTTGCTGGCTACGGCAGTCATCACCTTTGTCACGCTGGGAGTCGCTGCACGCCTGGCCCGAAGCGATTCCCTTCATCACCCGGAATCGACGGGAAGCTCCCTGTCACTGGCATCGCGCACAGCCGTAGCGGGCGTGATCATGAGTCTTGCCGGCTATGCGCCGTTCCTTCTTTCGGCATCCCATCTCGCCATCAGCCAACGCACGTTCCTCTTCGCTAGTCCCGGCGCTGCGATGGCCTGGATCGGCGTACTCATGCTCGTGGGGACGCCCGCGAAATGGCTGGCCCAGGCGATGGCGGCATTGCTCATCCTCGCCGGACTGGGCGCGCAGCTCGTGCAGTTCCATCACTACGTCCGGATCACACAGGTCCAGCGGACCCTGCTGAAATCGATCGTGCAGAACTTCGACGGCCAGCTCCACGGCAAGACCCTGCTGGTTCTCGATGGCAGCAACCAGTTGGGCCAGACCTGGATGCTCGGCCTGGGTAACCTCGATGTGGCGCTGAGCTACCTGTACGGCCATACAGTCACGCCAACACAGATCTGCCGGATGCCCAACGCGGAGTGGCAACAGGTCGACAACCTGGGGCGCAAGGGTTCGTGCGAGCAGACGGCGAGCGAATGGATCCTGCGCCCGGCCAGCGCCGTCACCGGGCCCGGCTATGTCGCGCCGCCGCGGAAGCCGGACATCCACCTGCCCAAGGACCAGGTGGTCACCGTGACGATCAAACCCGACGGCTCGGCCGTCGTCGACCCGGCCCTGGCGCAGTACCGCCGCGAGTTGCTGGTCAGCGACAGCGTGGCCGCCCGCCGCTACCGCAACGTGCTGCTCGCTCAGCCCCACCTGATGGACATGTTCCGGGACCGCCCCCGGTACGATCACTTCCACTGGGACTTCGGCAAGTGGTGGAGCCTGGAAATCATCGTGCGCGGTACCGGCTGGCGCGAGCCGGAATGGAACCCGCAGGGCCTTTTCCACCGGTCGGCAGCGTGGAAGGTGCAGGACAAGGGCGCGCTCTATTTCGACATGTCGCCCGGGCCGGGGCCGCACGTGTTGAGCGGGCGGTTCAACATCATCGTCAACAATGCGATCAGGCGCAGCATGGTGATCCGCCTGAACGGCGTGACGCTGCCGCTCCAGTGGCTGCCGGGCGATGCCTTCCAGGCCGAGATTCCCGCCGGCGTGCTGCGCGCGAACGACAACGAGATCGTGTTCCAGTCGCTCAGCGACTCCAAATACTACGGGCTCTCTGCCGGACTGGTGGACTTCGATATCCGCCCGCGGTAGCGGTATCGCCACGGGAGTCGCCTGCCGGGGCGCCCCCGATGCGGGGGAGGAGAAGTGACGCGCGCTCCTCCGAATCCGCGTCGCGTCACCCGCCGCTCGATGCGGCGGGTGACGCGATTGCCGTTCATCCCGGCAGGATTTTCATATGCCGCAGCGCGATGCCCAAGGCGCGAATGTCATTGGGCGGCACGGTCGGCTCGGGGACAATTATCTGAATATGGCGATGCGCACGGGGCGTGGCGAAATCCACGGCCACCTCATCGTCGCTGCCCGGCTCGCTGGAAAAACGGAACGTGCGCCGCTCGTCCCCCACCATGACCTCGATCGGCGCACCGATGTTCGGCCCGTAGGCTCCGCCCCGGAGCACCAGCTTGAACGCCTTCGGCAAGGGTCTGGCCAGTTCGATATCCACCGTCTTGCCGATGCTCCATCGCCCGCCGGACTCCGGCCCGGCCAGGCCATCCACCCGCAGGACGAAATCGGGGTAGCGCGCGTGCACGAAATCGATCCCCTCCTGGAACGTCTGCTCGCGCTCGATGCGCATGTGGTGCAGCGCAATACCAAGGGTACGAATGTCGTTGGGCGGCACCGTCGGCTC